>JALEJQ010000018.1 GCA_022769565.1 Oscillospiraceae bacterium | reverse complement strand
TCTGAACTTCATTACCATATGGTCGATAAGTTCCTGAGCCTCGGACTCTGTGAGAGTACCGTTGTTAATATCTCTCTGAATGTAAATATCAAGGAATGTGGAAACACGGCCAACGGACATTGCTGCACCGTTCTGTGTCTTGATAGCTGCAAGATAGCCGAAGTAGAGCCACTGAACAGCTTCCTTTGCATTCTTAGCAGGCTGGGAAATATCGTAGCCGTAGATCTCAGCCATCTTCTTCATACCCTGGAGGGCCTTGATCTGGTCTGTGATCTCTTCTCTAAGACGGATAACGTCGTCGGTCATTGTGCCGCAGCCGCAGTTAGCCTTGTCTTCTTCCTTCTGCTTGATAAGGAAGTCGATACCGTAAAGAGCAACTCTTCTGTAGTCGCCTACGATACGTCCGCGTCCGTATGTATCGGGAAGACCTGTGATGATGTGGCTGTTACGAGCAGCTCTGATCTCAGGTGTGTAAGCGTCGAAAACGCCCTGGTTATGGGTCTTGTGGTATTCGTTGAAGATCTGGTCGTACTTGGGGTTGATGTGGTAGCCGTAGCTCTCGGCAGCCTGCTGAGCCATCTTGATGCCGCCGTAAGGCATGAATGCTCTCTTGAGAGGCTTGTCTGTCTGAAGACCAACTACCTTTTCAAGATCCTTCATTGATTCGTCGATATATCCGGGACCGTAAGCAGTAAGACCGGTTACAACTTCTGTTTCGCAGTCGAGAACGCCGCCCTTGTTACGCTGCTCGATCATGAGTTCCTGAAGCTTGCCCCAGAGCTTGTTTGTAGCTTCTGTAGGGCCTGCGAGGAAGGACTCATCGCCGTCATAGGGTGTGTAGTTTTTCTGTACGAAATCTCTTACGTTGATTTCTTCTTTCCAGAGACGGCCTTCAAAGCCATCCCACTGATCGAAATTTACCATAGTGTGTTTTCCTCCTGTTAAAAAACTATAAGCATTGGCGGTTTTGTTTTAACTTACCGTCAACCTTGATTACAATTATATTATAGCATACTTTTTTGAAATTGCAAGACTTTCGGCGTGGAATCTCACATATAAATTTATACATAACACTCAAATAAGCGTACTGTTGTGTAAAAAACAATAAAAAAATGCACAAAAAATCCTGTTTCTGAGCGCATCTGCAAAACAGCGACAAATAAAATGGAGCTTTTTTGTATACATTATATAAATAACATTTCGGAAGCAGCGGTATGCAGTATTCTTACGGCGGTTTTAAATCGCATATCTCGCCTCCCCTGCAACTGTCTATTGACATAAATTTCATTTTATGCTAAAATTTATGCAAGATCAATCATCGGTTCGGAAAGGACAGCATAAAAATGAAAGAAATTATAAAAGTAACCTCAGTTTTGTGCGGTATAATGGCGGTAGTATCCGTTGTTACGGGAATAAGAGTTCTTACGGGACACGGTTTTTTTGTAGGTCTTGCGATCTTTTCAATGGCAAGGAGCGGAACCGTTATGGGCTTCTTCGGAAACCTTGTCGGCATGGCTCTTACGGCGCTGGGCTTCGGAGCGATGTCTGTTTTCGGCTTCAGCCTCGGCAAGGGTACGGCTTTCCGCAAAAAGGCTTTTGTCTGGGGAGTGGTAATGTCCGCTCTGTGCGTTATTTCGGTAATATGCAGCATTTTTGCACACACCTTCAACTTCGGAGATATTATTCTTCTTGCCCTTCCCCTGGTTTATACATATGCTGTGCTTAAAAGCGCATAAAATGGTCCAAACGTTCGCAGCAATAAAAATGCGGGCAGGTATATCTGCCCGTTATTTTTTTACATCTGATGCCTTACTACCCCGTATTCGTCGTCAAGGCGGTAATAGGGACAGCTGTAATTTGTTCCCGTAAGAAACCTGTTCATCTCGTCCTCGTCAAGCTCCACAAGGCAGGTATAGCAGTCGTAATCGTCATCGTAAACGTAATTTACACAGCTATCGCAGTTTGTTGCTTTTCCGTATTCAGCCATTCAGTTCTCCCTCCAGTTTGTCAAGCAGAGCGGCGCAGCCAAGGGCAACGTCCTCATAGGTTTTTTGGAAATCTCCCGTGTACCAAGGGTCGGCAACGTCCCTGTCAAGCCCTGCAAAGGACAGCAGCTTGTAAATTTTCACGTCACCGCCCGTTATCCTTCGCATATTGCGGATATTGGCACTGTCCATACCCACAAGGTAATCGTAACGGTCATAGTCAGCCTTTGTAAGCTGTCTTGCACGGTGAGGTATCAGCGGCACATTACGTCTGCGAAGCTCGGAGACCGTACCGTAGTGCGGCGGATTGCCTATCTCCTCGGTGCTTGTTGCCGCCGAATCTATCTCAAAGCAGCCGGAAAGCCCTTTTTTATCCGTCATATACCAAAAAACGCTCTGAGCCATTGTACTCCGGCAGATATTGCCATGGCAGACAAACAGTACCTTGATCATTATTCACAAATCCTTTCAAATCGCCATTTTTCGCCCATAAATACGTGTTTTGGGTGTAACGCTCCAAGTCAAATTTTCACGTTTTTTCATCGATTTTCACTTGTATTTACAGACATTTCCTGTAAAAATCCTGTAAATTTGCATTGATTTATGCCAATTTACAGGACGGTATTTTAACCAACATCATCTTGCAATGAGTTCACTTCTCGCTAAATATTTTCAAATTCAACATGCGTGTAGGTATTAAGAGTTACCCCAATATCCGAATGTCCCATCAAATACTGTAAATGCTTGGGATTCATACCGGCAGAAGCGCAGTGCGAACAATATGTATGTCGGCAAACATGAGGTGTTACCTTGGGCATTTTCGTCACATAAATACTATTGTACTTCTGACAAATATGCTGAAAATACTTCTCCCAATGAAGCGCTACCATCGGCATTCCGTTCTTGTCTAAACACAGAAAACCGCTGTAAACTCTTCCCCGACTATCGGATATAATCGGATTTGACTTTTTATCCATGTTATTCAACAAGTTCTCGAAACAGCTGCACACATCATCCTGAATAGGAATAATACGATTACCTGCCTCGGTTTTGGGCGGTTCGATTATATAGCGCATATCACCGGTTCTATGCAATTGCTTATTGATGTTCACGGTTTTATTCTTCAAATCGATATCATTTGCTGTCAAA
>JALEJQ010000012.1 GCA_022769565.1 Oscillospiraceae bacterium | reverse complement strand
TTTATACTAATAACCATTTGTTCTATGGATAAAGACGGTGGATAGAATACGACCAATCAGGTAAACTTGTTTACCTTGAAGACGACCGCAGGCAGGCTGGTCTGTCGGTCAGCCCCTCTGTCACTTCGTGACACCTCCCCTCACAGGGGGAGATCACGCCTGTCAAGGGAGTTTGACGCAGAGTGGGCGTATTATAGCCGCCGTATTTTATCCATAGGTTAAATGGTTATTAGTATAATATCGGACGTTACGCCATAGTTTAATTTAACGTGACTTTTTTATTGTGAAACGCTGCCAAACGGCACGGTATGCAAAGGGACAACCTTCAGTGGGACAGGGGGAGGCGCTCTGGTACAAAAGGGACGCTGAGCCGCCCTCCCCCTATCCCCCTTGCGGTTTTCCCTCTGCACTCTCTTTCCCCAATCCCCCAACCCTCTCCAGGCCACCGCTATACGGTTTCCGGCAAATTTTGCAGGGGAATATTGTTTGCGGTTTCAAGTATCGGGCGCACACTGCGCCCCTACAATAAAAACACAATAAAAATACCGTGTTGAAATGCAATTTTTTCATTGCTTTATTCCTTTCTTTGTGGTATAATGTTAAACTGTATAATTATGATATTACGAAAGGAATACTTCTATGATAAACAAAATGAATCTTGCAGACAAGGAATGGAGCTTTCTTTTAAGCCCCGAAAAGCCGGATATAAACAGTTCCTTAAGCGATACCGTTATGCTCCCCTCTACCGTTTCGCAGACGAAAAAATCTCCCCTTTGCACCGACCGCAGCGACGGCTATTTAAGCGACCCGTATAAATTCGAGGGCTATGCCTTGTATGAGCGTATTGTAAACGTTAACAAGCCTGAAGAGGACGAAGAGCTTTTCCTCGTGCTTGAACGGACACGCACCACGGAGGTATGGATAGACGGCGTTTATGCAGGCACGAACAACAGTCTCTGCGCTCCCCACAGATACAACATCACGGAGCTTGTGAAGGGCGGCGCTGTCCGTATCACAATTATGGTGAACAACGTTTCCTGCCCCGTTCCAGGCGGTCATATGACCTCTCCCGACACACAGACTAACTGGCTTGGCATAACCGGCGGTATCTATATTGAACGCTGCGCAAAGTGCCGTGCCGAAAATATCCGTATCTTCCCCGACGTTAAGAATAGTGCCGTTACCGTTACGGGCAGGATCGTTGGCGGCAAAATTGAACTCAGCGCTGCTGTGGAGGGCTTCCCCGAGGTTAAAATTTCAGCAGAAGGTGAGTTTTCCTTTACCTACAAAATGGAGGGCGCAAAGCTCTGGAGCGAGTTCTCCCCCGTTACTTATACAATGAAAATTACCGCAGGAAGGGACGTTTCCGAGGTCGTTTTCGGTATGCGTGAATTTGGGACAAGGGGAACGGAATTTCTCCTTAACGGGGAAAAAATATTCCTGCGAGGCAAGCATGACGGTATGATATTCCCTCTTACGGGCGCAGCACCAACCGACAAGGGAAGCTGGCTCAAGGTCATGAAAGCCGCAAAGGAATACGGCATAAACCACTACCGCTTCCACACCTGCTGTCCCCCCGAGGCTGCGTTCTGCGCTGCGGACGAGCTTGGCATCTATATGGAGCCTGAGCTGCCCTTCTGGGGTACCGTTGAGGAAGAATTAAACGACGGACAGCGTTACCTTATTGACGAGGGCTTCCGTATCCTTGACAGCTTCGGCAACCACCCCTCATTCTTCGGAATGTCCCTTGGCAACGAGCTTTGGGGCAGCAAGGAGCGCCTTAACGAAATTCTCGGCAGCTACAAGGCTCACGACAGCCGACACCTTTACACACAGGGTTCAAACAACTTCCAGTTCTGGCCATGCATTGTTGAAAACGACGATTTCTTTGTTGGCGTAAGATTCTCCAAGGAGCGGCTTTTCAGAGGTTCCTATGCAATGTGCGATGCTCCTCTCGGTCACATTCAGACCGCTGCGCCCAACTCAAATTACAACTATGACGGTATGATACGTCCAAGCTCCGTAAGCAGCGAAAAAAGCAGCGGCGGAACGATCGAGATACAGTATGGCACGGGGGTCAAGACCGTTTCCCTTGACAACGGCTCAGGCGAATTTGTTTCGGAGATACCCGTTGTTTCACACGAAGTGGGACAGTATTTTATGTACCCCGATTACAATGAAATCCCCAAGTACACGGGCGTGTTAAAGCCTTACAACCTTGAAATTTTCCGTGAGCGCCTTGAAAAAGCAGGACTTCTGCACCTTGCTGACAGCTATTTCCGTGCAAGCGGACGTTTTGCGGCAGAGTGCTACAAGAATGAAATAGAAACAGCACTCCGTTCCAAGGAGCTTTCCGGCTTCCAGCTTCTTGACATTCAGGACTTTACGGGTCAGGGCACGGCGCTTGTTGGCGTGCTGAACGCATTTATGGAGAGCAAGGGGGTAATTTCTCCCGAAGAATGGCGTAATTTCTGCTCCGAAAGGGTAATTCTCGGCTGTCTGCCCACGTTTGTATTCAAGTCGGGTGCGGAAACAGATATGCCCGTTATGCTGTACAACTACGCAGCTTCTCCCGACGTTGACCCCGTTGTAAATATTACCGTTACGGCAGGGGGCAAGTCTGTTTCCTATACACTTAACGCAAAGGGCAGCTTTAAGGGCGGCGTGTTTGACCTTGGAACGGTAAAAGTCACAATGCCTGTTGTTGACAAAGCGGAAAAGGCTGTTTTAAAGCTGACCTGCGGCGATATATCCAACAGCTACAGCCTGTGGCTCTGTCCCGAAACGGCGGCGGACACTTCTTCTGTTGTGAAGGATTGGAACGAAGCAAAAGCACGGCTTGCAAAGGGTGAAAAGGTGCTGTTTATGCCCGACAAGCTGCCTGAAAGCAAGTCGATCGAAGGCACATACTGCACGGATTTCTGGAATTATCCCATGTTCAACTCAATTTCCGTTTCGATGAAAAAGCCAAGTCCCGTAGGCACTCTCGGTCTGCTCATTGACAAGGGCAGCGCCGCTCTTTCGGAGTTCCCAAGCGAAATTTACTCCACTCCACAGTGGTATGACGCTGTTACCGATTCAAGGACGGCTATCCTTGACGGAACGGGCATTGAACCTGTTGTAAGGACTATCGACAACTGCGGAAGGAACCACAGCCTCGGCACTGTTTTTGAGGTCAACGCAGGAGGCGGACAGCTTCTTGTCTGCACGGCACGGCTTGACAAGAAAACGGACAGCCTGCCCTGCCGCAGACTTCTGAAAAGCCTTTCCGACTATGTAAAGTCGGAAAGCTTCAAGCCCTCTCAGAGTGCAGATATTGCCGTACTGGACGGTATTTTCACGGAGTAATGTAAAATGGCATCTTATACAAAAAATATGACGGAGGGCAGCGAGATAGGTCATATCCTGCGTTTCACTCTGCCGATGCTTGCCGGAAATTTATTTCAGCAGCTTTACAATATTGTGGATTCGGTCATCGTGGGCAGGTATCTCGGCTATAACGCACTTGCCGCCGTCGGAGCAACAGGCTCCGTTACCTATTTTTTCTACACCCTTTGCATAGGTCTTTCCGTTGGTTCGGGAATTCTTATTTCACAAAGCTTCGGCGCAGGTATGGAACGTGAGGTTAAAAAGTACATTTCCAACTCCGCCTATGCCTTGATAATTGCAGGACTGCTCATAAGCGTTATCTCAAATTTGCTTGCGGCGCCCTTGCTGCGGCTTATGAACACCCCCGACAGCATTTTTGACAACGCTCTTGGCTATATGCGCATAGCCTGTTCGGGAACCATAGCAGTAGCGATATACAACTGGATAAATGCAGTAATGCGCTCTTTGGGCGACAGCAGAACGCCCCTCATATTCCTTGTGGTGGCAAGCGTTCTCAACGTTCTGCTTGACCTGTTTTTTGTCATAGTGCTGAAAACAGGGGTAACAGGTGCGGCTCTTGCAACGGTAATTGCGCAGGCGCTTTCGGCGGTGAGCTGTATCGTATTTGCGTTCTTTAAAACCGACTTTTTTAAAATGAGCCGTGAGGAGCGCAAATTCAGCAAGCTGCATTTCGGCAAGTGCATAAGGACGGGTGTACCCGTTGCGCTGCAAAACTCAATGATCTCCGTTTCAATGGTGTTTCTCCAAAGAGTGGCAAACAGCTTCGGCGACACGGTAATTGCGGCTTACACCGCTACAATGAGAGTGGAACAGCTTATTCAGCAGCCCTTTTCTTCCCTGAACGCCGCTCTTTCCACCTTTGCAGGACAGAACACGGGTGCAGGTCTTACGGACAGGACGGTCAAGGGCTATCGTCAGAGCGTTAAGGTAATGTCGGCGTTTGCACTTGTTATGCTGGAAGTTTTCTTTTTATGCAGCAGGTATATAATCGGCTTTTTTGTAACGGAAGATGCTGTCATTGAAATAGGCTCAAAGGCACTTGTGCTGTCGGCGTTTTTCTACATTCCTCTCGGTCTTATCCACACCACAAGAGGACTTCTCAATGGCGCAGGTGACGTAACATATGCAATGATAAACGGATTTGTTGAAGTAGCGGGGCGAATCGGCTTTGCCCTTATCCTTACCCACATACCCGGCGTGGGAATGTGGGCGGTATGGGGCACCACCTGCCTTACATGGGTGCTTACGGCGCTGATGAGCGTTATAAGATACAAGGGCGGCAAGTGGCGCACAAAGGCTAAGGTGCAGAAAAGTGAAGTATAACAAGGGGGAGCAGATATGGCTGTTATAGGCATTGATCTCGGAACAACCAACAGCCTTGCGGTATGCTACAGAAACGGCAGGGCGGAGATAATTAAAAATTCACTGGGCGAAATATCCACACCCTCTGTGGTAAGTGTTGACGAAAACGGCGAGATACTTGTGGGGAAAATCGCAAAGGAACGGCTTATTTCCCACCCCGAAGCAAGCGCCTGCGAATTCAAACGTGATATGGGTCTGCGGCGCAAAATTACTCTGGGCGGAAAGGATTTCTCCCCCGAGGAGCTGTCTGCACTTGTTCTGAAAAAGATAAAGGAGGACGCTGAAAAGTACCTGGGAGAACCCGTTGACGAAGCGGTGATAAGCGTTCCTGCATACTTTGACGACAACTGCAGAAGTGCGGCGAAGCTGGCGGCAAAGCTTGCAGGACTTAACGTTCAGCGGCTTGTGAACGAGCCTTCCGCTGCTGCTCTTGCATATCAGGCGGAACACGGCTTCTGTGACGGTACATATATGATAGTGGATTTCGGCGGAGGAACGCTGGATGTTTCCATAGTGGATTCTTTTGACAGCGTAATGGAGATACTGGCGGTCGCAGGGAACAATCACCTTGGAGGAAAGGACTTCAACGAAGCTGTGGCGGACTATTTCTGCCGTGAAAACGGTATTGACAGAGAAAGTCTTTCTCCCGATGAAAAGGCGATCGTATACAAGCTGGCGGAGAACTGCAAGGTAGCACTTTCCGACACTCCTGCGGCAATGATGGTGGCAAACATCGGCGGAAAGCAGTATTCCCTTACCCTTGACAACAACAAGCTGATAGAAATTTCCGCTCCCGTTTTTGAGAGAATGGCGCAGCCTATCCGAAAGGCGCTTAAAGACAGCAAATGCTCAATAGACGACATTGACGATATAATCCTTGTGGGCGGCTCCTGCAAAATGCCTACCGTAAGAGCGTTTATTGCCGAGATAACGGGCAGGAAGCCCTGCACCGACATTGACCCCGACACCGCAATAGCTGTGGGCGCAGGAATTTTTGCAGGGATAAAGGACAGGAACGACAGCTTAAAGGACATAATCTTAACGGATATATGCCCCTTTTCCCTTGGGGTAAAAATTCTTGACGAGCGTTCGGGCAACGAAGTTATGAGCTTTATAATTGAGCGCAACACTGTTCTGCCCTCAAGCCGTGAGGAGCTTTACAGTGCCGTTGCCGACGGGCAGAGGAAGGTCACGCTGCAAATTTATCAGGGAGAAAGCCGTATACCCTCGAAAAATCTGTTTCTCGGGGAGCTTGACATAACCTTTCCGCCTGCGAAAAGGAACGAGCTTGTCTGTGCTGTAAGAATGACCTACGACATAAACGGCATACTTGTGGTGGACGTTACCACAGCTGCGGATAAAAAGCAGTATAACAAGGTCATACTTGGCGGCAGCGGCACTATGAGCGATGCAGAGGTAAAAAGCTGCATAAAGAATATGGAAAAGCTGAAAATAAGCCCTGCGGAAAAGGAGGAGAACCGTCTGCTCATTGCCCGTGCGGAGCGTATCTACGAGGAATCCTTAGCGGAGGAAAGAGAAGCTGTCGGAATGCTCCTAAGCGCATTTCAGGCGGCGCTCAAATCGCAGAACAGCCGTGATATACGCACAGCTTACGAGAGGCTGAGTGAGCTGTTGGACAGTCTGGATAATTAGGAGGCAATACCCGTGGAAAGAGCAGAAGCCTTTGAAAAAATGCTGTCGGACATAGTTTCACAGTATGAATATGAAAAAGCAAAAATGGACGAACTAAAAGCCCGGGGCAAGGAAAAGACTGCCACATACAAGCAGTATATGGGAAACCGTTTGGTTTACGGCAGGATAATTGCCCTGTACAGGGAGTACGGTCTTATAGAATAGATAACGGCACATAAAAAAACGGGAGATGATACAATGACAAAAATACCCCTTGAAGCAGAAAAAATAATGGAAAAACGGTTCGGCAGGGACAGCATTATTGCACTTGCCACCGCAGCAAACAATATACCCTATGTACGCAATGTAAATGCGTATTATGAGGACGGTTCCTTTTACGTTCTCACCTATGGTTTATCGGACAAAATGAAGCAGCTTAGAGAAAATCCCGTTGTCGCAATTTCCGGCGAATGGTTTTCTGCCCACGGAAAGGCTTTTGACATGGGTTATTTCGGAAAAGAAGAAAACAAAGCCGTTGCAGAAAAGATGAGAACGGTTTTTGCAGAGTGGATAGATAACGGTCACAATGACTTTAATGATGAGAACGTTATTATTCTCCGCATTGTTCTGACGGACGGAATACTTTTTTCCCACGGAACACGCTATGACCTTGATTTTTCGGAACAGGACACAGCTTTGTTTTGCAGGTATGACGACAAACTTGCTGAAAGCGTAAAAAACAATGAGGAATGAATAGTTAACATCACATAATTTTAATTCCGAATTCCGCATTACGCATTCCGAATTAAATGCTGCCGTCTATTGCATTTTCTTTGTTTTTGTGATAAAATGTACCTACCCGATAATGAAAGGAATGATATTATGCTCAGCGAAATACGTAATCCCGAGCTTTACAATGACGGAAATATCAAAATTGACTGGGTAAAGGCTAATATGCCCCTTCTTAACAGCATTGAAAAGGAATTTGCCGAGACAAAGCCTTTTAAAAATATCAAAATTGCCCTCTCCGTTCACCTTGAAGCAAAGACCGCTTATCTCTGCAAGGTGCTTGCGGCAGGCGGTGCGGAAATGTACATCACGGGAAGCAATCCCCTTTCCACTCAGGACGATGTTGCGGCGGCGCTTGTGCATGATGGGCTCAATGTTTTTGCCTGGTATGACGCTGCTCCCGAGGAATACCACCGCCACATTTCAAGGGTAATTGAGGCAGGTCCCAACATTATTATTGATGACGGCGGCGACCTTGTTCATCTTATCCACACAGAATACCGTGACAAGATAAAGGACGTTATCGGCGGCTGCGAGGAAACAACAACGGGCATTATCCGCCTTATTGCCATGGACAAGGCTCACGAGCTGGAGTTCCCAATGGTGCTTGTTAACAACGCAGACTGCAAGCATCTTTTCGACAACCGCTACGGCACGGGGCAGTCCGTATGGGACGGCATAAACCGTACTACGAACCTTATCGTTGCAGGCAAAAATGTTGTTGTTGCAGGCTACGGCTGGTGCGGCAAGGGCGTTGCAATGCGTGCAAAGGGTCTTGGTGCGGAAGTCATTGTTACCGAGGTTGACCCCGTTAAGGCTATGGAGGCTGTTATGGACGGCTTCAAGGTAATGAAAATGGAGGAAGCGGCTAAGATAGGCGATTTCTTCATTACCGTTACAGGCTGCTGCGGCGTTATTACCGAAAAGTGCTTCAACGTTATGAAGGACGGCGCTATCTGCTGCAATGCAGGACATTTTGATGTTGAAGTGGACGTTGCGGCGCTGCGCAAAATGGCTGTAAAAACAAAGGTTGCAAGAAAGAACATCACCGGCTACATTATGCCCGATGGCAGGCAGATAAACGTTATTGCCGAGGGCAGGCTTGTAAACCTTGCGGCAGGTGACGGACACCCTGCGGAAATTATGGATATGAGCTTTGCTATACAGGCGCTCTCCGCTCTCCATCTTGTGAAGAACAGGGACAAGCTGCCCAAGGATTCTATGGTTATCGACGTTCCGAAGTACATCGACCGTGAGGTTGCGGAGCGGAAGATAAAATTCTGGGGCATGGAAATAGACCGTCTTACGGAAGAACAGGAAAAATATCTCGGAAAAAGTTTATAAGCCGTATCTATGGTACAAAGGAGGAGCGGCATGGAAAAAAATCAGTTGATGCGTATTAATTTCAGTGAAATAAGTCTTAAGGAGACCCTGCCCGATAATCTGACAGTAAACGACCTTCTTGAAATAGTGCAGAAGGATATGTCTGCGTGGAAGGAGCTTAACGCTTATTACCGCTGCGCAATGATGGAGATAGAGACCAAGTTCAAGGTGCTTAACGAGCAGTTTTCTCTGCGCTACGACCGCAATCCTATCGAAACGATAAAGGCAAGGATAAAGTCGCCTGAGAGCATTGCCGAAAAGCTGATAAAAAAGAAGCTGCCCATTACCTATGAGGCTATAACGGAAAATATCAACGATTTCGCAGGACTGCGCATTATCTGCTCCTTCCCCGAGGATATTTATATGCTTGCGGACTGCCTTTTGCAGCAGGACGACATAACACTTATAAAGCGTAAGGATTACATCAAAAACCCAAAACCCAACGGTTACAGAGGACTCCATCTTGTGGTTGAGGTGCCTATTTTCTTACAGAACGAAAAGAAGCCTATGAAGGTGGAGGTACAGCTGCGAACCATTGCAATGGACTTCTGGGCAAGCCTTGAACACAAGCTGAGATACAAGAAAAATCTCAATCCCACCCTTTCCGCAGAGCTTGAAGAGGAGCTGAAGGCCTGCTCGGACGAGGCTGCCGAGCTTGATATTCGTATGCAGTCCATACGCAAGCGCATTGAAGCGGAAGCTGAGGGTTCCGAAATTTTAGTCTGACTTTTAGTGAAACATACAAAAATACCGTCATACTGCATAATATTCCGCCAGAAAATTTTTCTTGCGGCTTTTGCGGTATGGCGGTTATTTTTTTGTGCAGAACGCATTAAAATTATGTTATTGTATGTTACGGTGTTCTGTGCTATAATTGTCAAAGAAAGCGGAGCGAAAGGAACAAAAAAATGAGAGAATTTACAATAAACAAAAACGACAGCGGACAGAGAGCCGATAAATTTCTGCAAAAGGCGGTGCCGCTGCTGCCCAAAAGCCTTATGTACAAATATCTGCGCATGAAGCGGATAAAGCTGAACGGCAAGCGCTGCGAAATTTCCACACGGCTTGCGGAAGGTGACGTTATGCAGCTTTACATCGGGGATGAATTCTTTGAAACGGCGCCCGAAAAGGAGTTCCTTGCCGCTCCTGCCGTGCTGAACATTGTCTACGAGGACGAGAATATTATGCTCCTTGACAAGAAAAACGGGCTTGTTGTTCACGAGGATGACGAACACACCGCAGACACTCTTATCAACCGCATTTTGCATTATCTTTACGACAAGGGAGAATATGACCCGAATGCCGAAAACAGCTTTACGCCCTCCTTATGCAACCGCCTTGACAGGAACACGGGGGGCATCGTCATTGCAGCCAAAAATGCGGAGGCGCTGCGGATACTTAACCAAAAAATAAAGGACAGGGAGATCGAGAAGCGTTATCTTTGCATAACCGTGGGAGTTCCGCCGAAAAAGCACGACACAATGACGGCGTACCTTGAAAAAAACGCCGACGGCAACACGGTC
Source organism: Oscillospiraceae bacterium (assembly GCA_022769565.1). Classification (GTDB taxonomy): domain Bacteria; phylum Bacillota; class Clostridia; order Oscillospirales; family Ruminococcaceae; genus UMGS363. Next base: position 16,139 of record JALEJQ010000012.1, on the reverse strand, counting down.
AAAGTCACCGACAAAAAGACCCCTTACAACAAGACCATTATCACTACCTACGACGTACTGAAAACAGACGGCAGGCTTGCTCTTGTTGAGGTAAAGCTGGAAACGGGACGCACTCATCAGATAAGAGCCCATTTTGCACACATCGGCTGTCCTCTTCTCGGTGACGGAAAGTACGGCTCCAACGCCGTTAACCGTGAATACGGGGTCAAGACCCAGGCACTTTATTCCTATAAGCTGAAATTTGTTTTTACGGGTGAAAGCGGCATACTTGAATATCTTAACGGAAAGGAATTTGCCGTTAAGGACGTATGGTTCAGGGATAAGTTTGTTGGAAAATGATAAAACAGCAGACGAACAGCGAAGCGATAATGGGATTCCAAAGGGACGAGTCCCTTTGGCGCAGGTTCTTAGGGGCGCGGAGCCCCTAAGTCGCTCTCCGCAGAAAATCTCTGTTCTCGCTGTCGCTCGAATTTTCCTTCGGAAAACAAGCAGAGAGCGAAACACCCCTAAACTAAGGTGCAACGCAAAGCTGCGTTAAAAACAGCAAAGTAATAAATCAAAAGGCGCAATTCACATCAAAAAGTGGAAAGAGCAACGCTTATGTTTCCAATGTAAGCAGTTGAACCGAATCAATGTGAATTGCGCCTATTTCTAACCCGTACAAACAAAGTACCCCTCGCAGGAAAATGTAAGGAGCGAAGCGACGAGCATTTTCCTGCGACACGGAAAATTTAATTCGGAATTCGGAATGCGGAATTAGGAATTATGTGCGTTTTACATTAATATGCCGTGTAATAAAATCGGGCGCACAATGTGCGCCCCTACAGAGAGTGTGTGAAAAAATGCTGATTTTGTGCGGAAAACTGACGCCATATATCGCTGTGTGGCGTCGCCTTGGAATCCCGTTACGCTTTGCTGTTCTGTTTCTGCAGCAGCCTCGTTTATTTATGAGGTAAATTCGTGCATAATATTGTCGGCAAAGCGGCGGAGGGTCTCTTCGTCGGTTATTTTGTCGGAGTTTTTTATAACGGCACCTCTGACGTAATCCGGCAGGGAAACATAGAAAATTTTTGCCGATTCGCTGGCTGCAAGAAGTCTGTCGAGATTTGTTGAATTCATGAACTTTCATTCCTTTCCAAGCATAAGAATGCTCTTTTTATTATTTGCCAAGACTACAGCTTTATTCTTAATACATAATTCACAAAAAGTTACCGCTGTATTTATATATTCTAATAAGAAAATTTTTAAATTCCCGTTAAATCATTGACATTTAATATAGTATTATGTTATAATTTATATCGTATATTGGATATTTTGACCTTTGAGCCGGTTTAATATAATATTTTGTAAATCAAGGAGGGCTATTATGGAAGAACAGGTACTTAATTACGGCAGCTACGCCGCCTTTAAGCGCACAGTCGGAGAGCTTACCGACTGTCTTCATCAGCTCAGAGAATACAGCGAGGAGCTGGAACTGAGCAATACCGCACATTCTATCGCCGATACTATTGAAAAGATTGCCGATGAGCATTTCGAGGTGGCTATTGTCGGCGAATTCAAACGAGGCAAAAGTACACTTATCAACGCTCTTCTCGGAGAGGAGGTACTTCCTGCCGACGTTCTTCCTGCTACGGCTACTCTTAACCGTGTTACATACAGCGAGACACCTTACGTTGAGGTGGAATACAAGGACGGTTCCTCGGAAAATGTTGATATAAACAAGCTTGCGGACTATGTTACAAAGCTTTCTTACGAATCGGAAAAACGTGCGGAGAGCGTAAAGCAGGCTACAGTTCACTATGCAACGGATTTCTGCAAAAATAACGTTGATATTATCGACACGCCGGGTCTTAACGATGACGAGCAGATGACAAACGTTACTCTGTCCATTCTCCCCGAAATTGACGCTGCGGTCTTCGTTATCAGCGCAAATTCCCCCTTCTCACAGTTTGAAAAGGAATTCCTTGAAAAGAAGATGCTTACCAGCGATATGGGACGTATCATCTTTGCCGTAAACTGCTTCGGCACCTTCTCAAAGGAGGACGAGGACAGGATAGTTGAGACCGTTGAAAAGCGTATAGGCAGCTACGTTATGGAAAAAGCCAAGATGGTAATGGGCGAAAACTCCAAGGAATTTGCCGTTTACAAGCGCAAGATAGGCAAACCGAGAGTTATCGGCGTTTATGCCAAAAAGGCGCTTATGGCAAAGGAAAGCCATGACGAAAAAATGCTTGAAGAGAGTAACTTCCCCACCTTTGAAAAGGCACTGGAAACAATGCTTACAAAGGAAAGAGGTTCCATTACCTTACAGATACTTGCAAACAAGATAATCAGCTCCGGTTCGGAAATAATCAACTCCATTGTTCTCCGTGAAAACTCCCTTATGATGGAAACGGACGAATTTATGGACAAATACAACGCAGCTATCGAAGAGATCGACGAGATACGCACAAAGAAGAGAGAGGAATTCGTGCGCATAAACGAGGCTGCAAATCAGGTGTTTGAGAGCCTCCAGCCTATCCTTGACGGCTACTGGACCCAGATCGAGGAAACGGCTATGCAGGTTATCGACGATTATCCCATGTCCGCAGACGACCTTAAGCGTGACAAGCTGAAAATAGTTTACTCCAAGCTCACCGAAAAGATCAAGGAAAATATCGAAAACAAGGCGCAGATAATCTGCGAACAGATACAGAACGAAATAAACGTTGCCCTCAGCGACGAAGCGGAGCGTTTGCAGTCCTTCGAGGACGAATTCTTCGCATCCGTTGCAAGGATCCAGGAGATGTTCGCCGTTCCCCAGCGCCATGCAAGAAACGGCGGCGTTGTGGATTCCATTATCGGCGTTGCAATAGGCAGCATCGGCACAGGCGGTCTGTTCATCGGACTGCGTGAAGCAGGTATAAAGGGTGCGCTCCTTGGCGGTGCTTCCGGCTTTGTGGGCTTCTGCGCTACCTTCTATGCTGCGGCTTATCTTGCAGGCTTCCTGGGAATTGCTGCCGCAGGCCCCGTTACACTGTGCATTATGGCTGTTGCCGGACTTGCGGGAACCTTTACCGGAAAGCTGTCCGTTGACAAGCTGCTTGTTCAGGAACGTATAGACAAGTACAAGAGCAGCTTCAAGACCTCCGTTCAGAAGCAGTTCCACGAAATGAAGATCTCCAGCGACTTCTCTGAGACCGTCCGTCAGCAAGTATTCGCTTCCTTTGAAGGACTTAAGAGAAAGATCGAGGACGAGACCGAGATCATACTTCAGGATACACAGAAAACTCTGGACAGCCTTAACGAGCTCAAGGCAGAGCGCAAAACAATGTCGGACAACGAAAAAGTCAAGCTCCAGAACATTGCCGAATACACCGGCGCTCTCCTTGCCGAGACCTATAATCTGCATCAGGCTCTTACCGACGAGGCAGAGTAAAGGCGGCTGACATTTTTCAATATCACATAAGGAGGTACTTTTTCCAATGAACGATGTTCTCGATTCATTTGCAGGGCAGAATCCCCTGCTTGATATAGATACCAGCTTCAGCAACTACCTTGCCGCCAGAACAAGAAACTACAAGGATCACCGTGTAGGCGGAAGAATGGACTACGCCTTCGACGCCGATTTTTCCTTAAGGCAGAAGTTCATCACATACTCCGGCTGGAACAAGATATACAAAAACCTTGTTACCTCGGAGATACCAAACAAATTCAAAAGAGTTTTCCAGACAGCCAGCGAGGCCGCTCCCGGAATGTACCCTGAGGCTTACGGCGCTGTCAAGACCTGCGCAGAGCGGCTTTTGATAGACGTTCCCAAGGTATATGTGCGAAACGCTCCCAACAAGCTGGAGATATACACCCTTTCGGCTGAAAACACCGCTCCTGCCATTGTTGTTACCTCGGGACTATGCGAAGCCTGCACAAAAGACGAGCTGCAGTTCCTTATCGGCTGCGAATGCGGACATATCCAGAACAACCACTGCATTTACTATATGGCTGCCCCCAGCTTCGGCATTATTATGGACAGCGAAGTGGTAAATCCCGTTACAGACAGCGGAAAGCAGCTTTCCTCCGCTATGATGGACTGGATAACCCTTTCCGACGTTACCGCCGACAGAGCAGGCATTATCTGCCTTGACGACCCTCAGAGCTTCTCCGCCGTTTTTGCAGGCATAAGAAGCAAGGGAATAAACGATATTTACAGCAGAACAGGCTGCGTTTACGACTCCGACAGGGCAATGAAGATGTATGATACCATACACGTTACTCCTGCAAGGAGCATTTCCCTCGACAGCTCCTGGAACAGCCTCGAAAGAAGAGTTTTCGCAGGAATGGAGTTCCTTAACTGCGAGATACTTTACAGCTGGAGAAGCGACATTGAGAAAACCGATATACATATGGTCAACAAACAGGCGCTTGAGGTAAGATGCGAGATAATCCTCGGCTCCGGCGCAGGAAAGGCAGGTGTCTGACAATGAATGAAAACACGGAAAACAGCACTCTGACCTATGCTGCCGCAGAACCTGACATCGAAAAGGTACAAAGCGCCATGAAGGATATAATCGCCAACAAGGCGGTTTGTCAGATACTGGGCGAGGAATTTACGGAACACCTTAAGGAATGGGACAAGGCGATAACAAAACGCCGCACAGAGCCCTTCTCCCTTGTTGTTCTGGGCGATTTCAAGCGAGGCAAAAGCACCATTATCAACGCTATCCTGGGCAAGTCCATTGCTCCCGTTAACGTTGCCCCCGAGACCTTTACCATAAACTCCATAAGCTACGGCGAAACTCCCCTTGCGGAGGCTGTACTCAAAAACGGACAGCGCATAACCCTTACTCCCGACGATCTTGTGAGAGAGCGCCTTGAAAAGCTGATGAGAGCCTTCCCGGACACCCTTGACTACATTGACATAAAGGACAACGCCGAGATACTTAAAGAAATACGCATTGTTGACACACCGGGTCTGAGCGACCTTGACTGTCTTGACAAGCAGGTGCAGGATTACCTTGTCAACGCTGACGCTATAATTTACATAGCTTCTGCGCTCTCCCCCTTCTCCGAGTCGGAACAGGTATTCCTTGCAACGCATATCCGCCCCATGAGCTTCAGCAAGCTGTTCGTTCTCGTCAACATGATAGACGCAATGAACACCATGGAGGACATTGAAAAAATAATAGGCCGCATAACCGAAAGATGCGAGACTATCGTCCCCAACGCCTTTGTTTACGGCGTAAGCGGCATTGACGAATACCGCCGCAAGATAGGTCTTAACCGCCCCGACATAAAGGGCTTCCAGGAATTCTACGAAAATGAGTTCCTTAAATTTGAAATGGCGCTTAAGCGTGAGATAATTCTCCAGAAGGACTATATCCGCACACAGCGAGTTATTACAATGCTCAGTCTTATGCTAAGTGACACCGCCGCAAGGATACATATGATCTACGATATGATCGCTATGGACAAGAAAAAGCTGGAAGACCTTTCACAGCAGATAGACAGCGAGTGCAAGTCCCTTGCAAGCGCTATCGAGAGCCGCAGACCGAAGATACTGCTCAGTGTAACGGAAATGCAGCAGCAGGCGGAGCAATGGATGTACGGCTTCTTCTCGAAGCTCCGTGAGGACATTTACGAAGCGAGAAACAGCGGCAATCCCGAAGACATCGAAAAGCACTTCTACTCCTACCTTGTGGATAAGGTGGGCGAGGCATACAAAAAATGCATTGAGATACACGAAAAACAGCTCAGTAAGGTAATAATCGAGATGGGCAATGAGCTTGCAAAGAAGCTTGGCATTTCCGATCTTGCCCGGGGTGCGGCTGCGGCTGCGGAGAACGGTTCCGATTATATGAGCAGTCTTATGCTTGTGGGTCAGACGGTAGTAAACGCTGCAGGCGCAGGCGAAAACGGCAGCTTCCCGTCGGAGACAATGTCCTCCTTCAAGAACATTCTCAAGCGCAAGCGCACCACCAATATTATGGACACAGCCCTTGAGAACTATGACGATGTAAGAAACAACGCCGTTAAGGATCTTAAGGCGGCGTACAAGACAATGGCTGACAACGCTCTGAAGCAGCTTGACAGCATATATCAGACCCAGGCTGAGGCAAGCCGTGACGCTCTTGTACAGGCAAAGGAAATGACCGAAAACGCAAACAACGAAGCAATAAAAATGCATCTTGGCAAGGCTGTTGCAATTCTTGACGAAGCTGCTGAGACACTTAAAAAGTACAGCTAATTAAAGCCGTTTCTGTTCTTTTACGGGCAGAAACGGCTTTGTACAAATTGCACAAGCAAACCTGTTTGTTTGGTGCAGATATACGAAAACATCACAATAGCCTTGACTTAAATTGTATTAAATGCTATAATAAATACAGAAAATAAATCATATGTACATAACTTGTATGTAAATTTATTATTTTATTCAAGAACTTATCTTTTATCTTTTTCATAAACTTCCTTAATTCCGGAAAGCGGCGTTCATCTTAATGATGGGCGCCGTTTTCCGTTGTGCAAATGTTTTTTGCAGATAAAAAGAACGCAATTTACGGTACTCCTGTGTAAATTGCGTCCTGTTATTTTATTGTTTACGCTGCTTTGTGCCGTTGCTCAGAACAGCGGATCAAGCAGGTTGTCGTCGGGGATATGAGCTGTGCTTTTGCCGTTGTTTGCTCCGTCAGGCGGTGTTTTTCCGTCCTTTGATACGGATTTTGCATAGGCATAGGCGGATTTTCCGAATTTCTTAATGTTGTACATGGCTTCGTCCGCAGCTGCCAGTATCTCCTCCGTGGTTTTTCCGCTTTCACGGATAAATGCTATACCGATGGAACATTTTATGGAAAGTCTGTTGCCCGTTGATTCGGAAATGAAGCCTGCGCCGAGAATATCCAGTATTTCCTGTGCGATCTTTCCCGAATCTCCGTAAAGCGTAAGCCCTGTAATGCAGAGAACAAACTCGTCACCGCCGAAACGTCCTGCAAAGCCCCGTTCAAAGCTTATCTCCTTCAAAGTATCCGCAACAAATTTCAGTACCTCGTCTCCGCAGGCGTGACCGAATTCATCGTTGAAATGCTTGAAGTCGTCAAGGTCGATGAACATTACTGCGTCAAGAGCCTTTTTCGCAATTGTAGCGTCTATTCTGTTTGCAAGAGATTTTATAAAGGTCTCTCTGTTAAGAAGCTGTGTAAGATTATCATAGCTTGCACGCTGGAGAAGGTGCATACTGCTCTTCTTTTCACGGTCAATATCCACGATTACTCCGACTATCTTTGTAGGTGATTCATTGCGGTCGAAGAACTTTGTAGCCTTTATCATTATCCAGATGAAGTCGCCGTAAATGCTTTTTACTCTGTATTCGCCCTGGATAAAGTTTGCAGGTCCCAGTATCTTATCCACATCGGAAAGGTAGCGCTCCTTGTCGTCCTTATGAACTCTCAGCTTGAAGATGAAGCTTTCCTTAAGTGAATCGTCCTTGGGGCGGAAGCTGAATTTCTTGTTGAAATTCTTGGAAACAAAGACTATATTCTTCTTGAAGTTTATCTCAAATGTAATATTGTTTGTCATTTCAACTATAGTGCGGTATCTCTGCTCGCTTTCAAAGATATTGTCGAACATGGAGTTGAAGGAGGAACCTATATCTCTGAATTCATCTCTGGTCTTTATATCGAAGCGTGCGTTTGCATTGCCCTTCATCTTTTCTCTGAGCACTTCAAGAATGCTGCGCACAGGTCTGAGGAACCTGCCCGAAAAAACTATGACCGCCGCACTGCATATTACTACCAAAATAATCGCCAGCAGATCCTGCTTTATACTGATCTTGCTTATAAAGCCGGACATACCCTTTTTATCGGTGGCAGAAAGAAGGTACCAGCCCGAATTTGAAATGGGGGCGACGAAAACGCAGTCATCCCCATCGGGGCTGTCAGTAAGGCAGTTGAGGTATTTATCCGAGGTCGCTCCGCCGACTATCTTGGTAAGCAGATCGGAAAAAACGGAATAATTCTTGCTTTCGGAGAAATTCTGCACATTCTTGAAGGGATATTCAAGAACGCCGCCGCTTCCGTCCATAATTGCGGCAACGGTATATTTATCCGTTTTCATTCCGTTAAGATATTTCTGTATATAAGCAGAATCGTAGGTTGCGCAGAATACGCCTATCTTGCTGTTATCGCTGCCGTAAATTATTCTGTACACCGTAAAAACGGGCGACTGATTGCCGTTTATGTCGCTCATGGAAAAGCCGGAAAAGCCGTTGCAGAGCAGAGCCATATCAAATATTTCCTTGTAATTCGATACTCTGCGTCCCACCTTTGCGCTTTCGGAATAGGAAGCGACAACGATACCTGCGTTATTGACAACTACTGCTCCAAGCATATTGTCGCCGTAAGCGTTCAGATATTCCATTTCGGTCAACACTCTGCCGTATTCGGGGCTTTTCCCGTTTATCTCATAGCCTTCCTCAAGAGTGGATTCCACATAGCTTACCACTTCATCCATCAAAGCAAAGTTCTTCGTTCTGGAAGCCACACGTTCGCAGAAAAAGTTAATGTTTTCCGCCTGAGTGCCCACGGAATTCTCAATACTTGAGGCAAGGTAGTCAAAGCTGCTGCTTTTAAGCATATTTCCTGCCGCAGAAGAAATGATAATTATTGGAATAATTAGAATAAGAAGAGAAACAAATATTAACTTTACTCTTATCTTCATATCTTCTCTCCTTTTCTGCGATCCGGATCACAAATAAAAATATGCCATTTAATATTTTAACATTTTTTTATACATATGTAAATGCTGTAAAAACATTTTTGGTATTTATGTACAACAAGCCAGAGATTATTTGTACATAATTAACCTTGCATTGGCATACGTTTATAGGGCCTTTAACTTTTTTATTTTTTGCCCATATTGTTTCCTGTAACGAGAACATATACTATCGCTGCAGCCACCGCAGCCGCAAGCAGTATTCCTATGACCTTCACCGCCGCAGGAACGTCCTTTTCTTCCGTTTTCTCTTCACTGTCAGGTACTTCGGCAGTGTCGGTACTGCTTTCATCTGTCGGAGCTTCGGTGATTATTTCCGTAACTATCTCGGTTATGGTGTCGCCCTCATCGTCCGTTCCAACAACGGAAACCGAAGTAACGACCTCCGAGGATACCTCTTCCGAAGTCGGAGAGGACTGTTCGCCGCTGCTCGTATCGGCGGTAATGTCGACCTCAACGTGTTCCGGCGCAGGAACGGAGGTAGTTACCTGCGTATCATTATTTTCTTCCGCTACATTGGGATCTTCATCATCATCAATAACGCTGTCGCTGCTGAATTCAAAAAGGTAGACCGTAAGCGGCTGCATGATATAATCAAAGGAATTGCTCTTTATTTCATCTATTGTGTCGGTAAGCCTTATTTCGCTTGATTCGCTGTCAAAGCTGTAAATGTTGGCACTTGTGTATTCAAAATCCGATTTTATCTCAACGGAGGCTATCTTTTCCGAAGCGGAATTCTTGTTGATAAGCACCGCTTTAAGGTCTCCGTCATTTCCTTCCACGACAGAAGCGTAGGCGGAGCTCATAATGTCGCCGCCGTTGTCGGAGTAAACGGAAATGTTGCCGTAGGAAGAACCCCTGCCGTCATAATCGGTATAGATATTGATACCTGACTTCTGATAGCTGAAATCCGCCGAATCGGGCATTAAACACGCCATATAAACGTCCTGCTCGCTGAAAATGCCCAGAACGTCCGCTTCTGCGATACCGCCGCTTATGTGGTTCCCTCCGCCGAAGTTATACTCGGAAAAGGACAGCTTCGTATCAGGGTAATACATTCTTATAGAAGCCTGTATAGTGGGGATAATGGGGGTATGCTGCTTGTAAAGGATAGCCGTTGAGCTGTTTTCGGTGTAATTGCTGTCCCAGAGCACACGCACCGCCTGCATACGCTCCTCGTTGGCAAAGACCGTGTCCGTGCCGATAACAGGCTCAAGCACAACGCTTCTCGCTTCGGAGATAAAGTGCAGGTCAAGAACGTCCAGCAGACGCATACCCTCACGGTCGGAAGCCTGCTTCATCATATCGAGATAATAATCAAGGAACCACGAATAGTTGTTCTTATACTGTTCCCAATCATCGGGGTTGTGCAGGTTAACAAAGGATTCAAGACCCTTTACTGAGGGACCGTAAACCAAAGCGGTAGGGTCGATCTTCTTCACGGAAGAAGCAAGCGCCTCCGACTTTGAGATAAGTCCTTCCGCAGTAAGCTGTTCAAGACCCAGTACGCTGTAATTCTCTCTCCACAGCTCAGGCTCGGAATCAAGGAAATAGCCGTTTATTCCGCCGTCTGCCGCAGAACCGTATGTATCGGCAAGGTAGCTGACATATTCGTCCATATAAACGGTATCGTCATAAATGTCGGGTTCCGTAAGCAGACCGTCGTTCTTGCTGAATACCACGGATGCCCACCTTTTCGGCGTATCTCCCGAAGAAACGGTGCCGTTAGTATCGTTGGCAACGTGACCCATCATCTGGAGGGTAACATATTTTGAGGGGATGCCGTACCTTTCCGCTCTTTCCACCAGACGCTTTGTATAAAGGGCGATCTCTCCCCTTGAATCGGGCGAATAGGAGGAAACAAGGTCAAGGCTGTTCTCGTAGCCCCCCGATGCGGCGGAATTTGCGGCGTTGGTCTCCCAGTTATAGGAGGAAAGCTCCGCTCCTGCCTGCTTTACTGCGGAAACGGTAACTCCCGAAACGCCGTAAACATCATTTATTCCGTAAATATATTTGCTTATATGCTTTCTGTTCCGTGAAACGTCTATCAGGACCTCAATATCGTCCGTATCGGTACGGCTGCTGCCGAAAACCGCTGCGGAGTCTGCCGCACCCGTCTGAACAAACGCTGCAGCGGACAAAAGAACGCAGAAAACAGATAAAACAGTTTTTCTTGTATTCATAACTGATCTCCTTATACTAATAACCAATTAAAAACTGTACAAATAATCGAGCATGATCTTGTAACTGTTGAAAACAGTTTTATATGGATTACGCGAAGATTTTTTGTCTGCAGTTTTATTGGTTATTTGTATTATACATCAAGGAACGGTTTAACAATTACATTTTAACATGAAACCTGTATAATTTCAATATACAAAGGCTGTCACTTTTTGTCAGAACTGTGTATATGCTGCGAAAAAGCACATCAGTATCAGCAGCGAGAAGTTCACCGCAGCAAATACGCCCAGAAATTTCAGAACACGGGGATTTTCCGTTCCGCCGTATATCCTCATGGAAATAAGGCTTGCAAGGGAAGCAATGGGCGTTCCAAGACCACCTATATCCGTGCCCAGCATAAGCGCCTTCCAGTTTTCCGTGAAGCCGGAAAGCATTACCGCCGCAGGAACGTTGCTTATTACCTGACTGACGAGAACGGATGCGCCGAACTCCCTTCCGTCCACAAGCTTCTCGATAAAAGCGCTCACCCCTGCAATGCGCTGAACGTTCCCCACGAAAATGAAGAAGAAAACAAAGGTCAGCAGCAGCCCGTAATCCACCTCGGTGAACCGCTTGGGCTCAATGATTATGACCACTACGCACACCGAAGCAAACACCACAAGCACATCCAGTATCTTGAACACCGACAGCAGCACAAGGAAGAAAAGTACGCCGTAAAGGGCAATATAACGCTTGTTTTTAAGCTCCGAGCCCTCGGAAAAATCAGGCACAAGCGGCTTGTTCTTCACAAACAGCGAAAGAAGCAGCACCGCTCCCAGACTTATCAGCGAAACAGGCAGCGAAGCCTCAAAAAACTCCTCTGCAGTTATTCCGTAGCTTGAAAAAATAAACAAATTCTGGGGATTTCCGAAGGGGGTCGCCATACTTCCCATATTTGCGGCAACGGTCTGGACGACTATGGCATATATAAGAATGCCCGGATAATCCGCAAAAAGCACCGCCGTTACAGGTACAAGTGCGATAAGGGAAGCATCGTTGGTAACGAACATTGAAAGGAAAAAAGTAAGCACCGAAACAACGGTCAGCGCCATTCTTGTGCCCTCTATACGGGTCTTGCGGACAATGATGTCCGTGACCCTTGCAAGGAAATTGTTGCCTCTCAGCCCCGAAATAATGAGCATAAGGCTGAAAAGTATGCCTAAAACGTCCGTGTCAACATATTCAATATAATCTGTAACAGGCACCAGAGCACAGGAAACAAGCGCCGCCGCTCCTGCAGCAATTACCACAAAATCTCTTTTCAGAAATTCCTTGAACCCGGACATACCCACGCCCCCTTTTTTTATGCGCCTTTATTTCTTACGCAAAAAGATTTATCAGCACCCCGGCAATTACTCCGGTGAAATAGACCGCTCCCAGAACGGCAAAATTTTCCTTCATATTCTTGTTTGTGCGGAAAAGCACCGCAAAACCTATACCTGCTCCTGCGGAAAGACCTGCTACAGCCGAGCCGAAGCTTATCATACCGTCGGCGTAAAGCTCCGTAACAAGCACGGAAGCGGCACAGTTGGGGATAATTCCCACAAGTGCGGCGATAAAGGGCTGGAACACGCCCGTTCCTGCAAGAATATCGGCAATTCTTTCCTCTCCTGCAAGACCGATGGCAAATCCAAGCACAACGTTCACTACAAGGATAAAAATAACTGTCTTAACGGTGTGCTTCATTGCGGAATACCATATCCCGTGGCTTCCGCAGCCGCATTCCGAGCAGAAATCCTCAAAATCCGCTTCGTCCTCTGTGGACTTGAACAGGTGGTGTATCACATCTATCAGAACCCCTGCGGCAAGGGCAATGGCAAACTTTGCTGCGATAAGGGGAAGGATAAGCCCCAGCTTGTCCGGGTGGGCAAGGAGAACGGGTATAGCCTCGTCCGAGGTCGAGATAAAGACCGCCGCCAGCGTTCCCATTGTGATAAGCTTCCCGCTGTAAAAATTAGCCGCCGCAACGGAGATACCGCACTGAGGAATACAGCCCAGAAGCGCACCTGCGGCAGCTCCGGCAAAGCGTCCGCCACCTGTCTTTTTCAAAAAGCCCTCCAGCTTGTTTCCTGCCTTATGCTCGATATATTCCATAAGAACAAAAGCAACAAAAAGGAAGGGTATCATTTTGAGGGTATCCATCGCTGCATCAAGAAGAACGTCAAAGGCGCTGAAATCACCGTGAGCGTGTTCATGTGCGGCAAAAAGAATATTGTTTAAATCCATTAACTTTCTCCCGTAATTCAATAGTATTCTATCATTATATCACAATTATATATTTTTCGCAACATTTTTTTATCAAATTTCGGCGTAATTGGGACTTGCAGTTTCGGCGCATTTGTGGCATAATAAAAATAATATATTTAAATGTAGACTTGTATAAACAGGCTTACAGAAAGAGAGGAAAAAAATGGCTCACCAGTTGGTTATCGTTCTTGACTTTGGCGGTCAGTACAATCAGCTTATCGCAAGGCGTGTCAGGGAATGCGGCGTCTACTGCGAGGTAAAGTCTTACAAAACGCCCCTTGAGGAGATAAAGGCTATGAACCCCATGGGCATTATCTTCACAGGCGGCCCCAACAGCGTTTATGACGAAAAGTCCCCCCACATTTCAAAGGAAATTTTTGAGATGGGCATACCTATTCTCGGTATCTGCTACGGCTGCCAGCTTATGGCTTACACTCTCGGCGGCAAGGTATCCTCCTGCATTAATTCCGAATACGGCAAGACCGAGACAAATTACGACAAGTCAAGCGTTCTCTTCGGCGGAGTAAGCGAGCTTCCCGAAAAGGAGATCTCATGGATGAGCCATACGGACTATATTTCCGAAGTTCCCGAGGGCTTCCGCATTACCGCACACACCGCAGACTGCCCTGCGGCGGCTATTGAAAACCCCGAAAAGAAGCTTTATGCGGTACAGTTCCATCCGGAAGTAAACCACACCGTTCACGGCGTAAAAATGATAGACAGCTTCCTTAAAAACGTCTGCGGCTGCTCAGGCGACTGGAGTATGCACAACTACGCTCAGACGGCTATTGCGGAGATCCGTGAAAAGGTGGGCGATGGCAAGGTTCTGCTTGCACTTTCGGGCGGCGTGGACAGCTCCGTTGCTGCGGCTCTGCTTGCAAAGGCTGTGGGCAGCCAGCTTACCTGTATTTTCGTTGACCACGGCTTTATGCGCAAAAACGAGGGCAACGAGGTCGAAGAAGCCTTCAAGGACAGCGGCATGAACTTTGTAAGAGCAAATGCAAAGGAACAGTTTATGTCCAAAATGAGAGGCGTTTCCGACCCCGAAACAAAGCGCAAGATAATCGGCGAAGAGTTTATCCGTGTATTTGAGCAGGAAGCAAAGAAGATAGGCAAGGTAGACTTCCTTGTTCAGGGTACCATTTACCCCGACGTTATCGAAAGCGGCGCAGGCGATGCGGCTGTTATCAAGTCCCACCACAATGTAGGCGGTCTGCCCGACTATGTTGATTTCAAGGAGATAATCGAGCCGCTCCGTATGCTCTTCAAGGACGAAGTAAGAGCGCTGGGACGTGAGCTTGGACTTTCACCCGTGCTTGTAAACCGTCAGCCCTTCCCCGGTCCGGGTCTTGCAATAAGAATTATCGGCGAAATTACAGATGAAAAGCTGGAGATACTTCAGGACGCAGACTGGATATTCCGTGACGAGATAGCAAAGGCAGGCTGGGATTCTCAGATAAGCCAGTATTTTGCCGTACTGACAAATATGCGCTCGGTAGGCGTAATGGGCGACGGCAGAACCTACGATTATACACTTGCCCTGAGAGGCGTTACCACCACCGACTTTATGACAGCGGATTTCGCAAGGATACCCTACGAAGTTCTCGAAAAGATCTCCGCAAGGATAATCAACGAAGTCAAGTCCATAAATAGAGTTGTGTATGACATCACCACCAAGCCGCCGGCTACCATTGAGTGGGAATGAGTAAAACCAAAAAAGAATGGCTTAACAAAGCCATTTGCAGCACTTCAAGCCCCGATTTGATAGCAGAATGATAGCAGGCGCAAAACCGCATTTGTTGTGATTATCGCAAGCGGTTTGCGGGTATATCCAAATAATTTAGGCATTATCGACTTATGCAGTCGGTAATGCCTTTTTGTTATTTAGGGGCTTTGCGCTTCTCGCTCAAACGCTTGTGAGTGCGCTCTGCTTCAACAAGGGGATAGCGGTAACGCCACTGGTCGTATTCCTCTTTGGTAATCTCACCGTTGCGCCACTTCTCGGCTTCCTTTTGCCACGCTTTGAACATATCATACATCTTGGAGTATTCCCTGCTGTTTGTGTTCAAGCGAATAACAGGCTCTCCGTCAACCTCATCGATTTTAATGCCGTACAAGTCCTCAAGAGCAAACAGCGTGTGCATAACTCCCACATAGCTTTCTATGTCGGGAACATTCAGAGCCGCAGGAGATACATTCAGCGCTTCGGCTATCTTCTCTGTTTGGTCTGCTTTAGGAACACGAGTTCCGCTTTCGTACTGCGCCATACGGATATCAGCGGTCTTTTCGGGCAGTCCGGCAGATATGCCAAGCCACTTTTGCGTCATACCCCGCAAATTACGGATAAATCGTATTCTTTCGCCTATTGCCATACAAATCAACTCCTTTTATACTATTTAGTATAACATAAAGGTTTATGATAGTCAATATAAAATAAACAAAAATGTTTACTTTTTTCAAAAAAGGTATTGACAAAAGCATTTTTGTTTAGTATAATACAATATAGATAAACATATTTGTTTAATTGTAGAAAGGAGGTTTTCTTATGTCAAAGTCCATATTTATGCGTGTTGACGAGGTGGCAGAGATGCTCGGTGTTTCCGAAGCATACGCCTACAAGCTCATCAGACAGCTAAACAAGAAGCTTGAAAAGACAGGCTGCATTACCATTTCGGGAAGAATTGACAGAAATTTCTTTATGGACCAGTTCTACCGCTCGGACAAACTGCCAAACGATGAAAAGGAGAGTGATTGATTATGGCAGCATTCAAGGACAAGAAAAACGGCTCGTGGTACGTTCAGTTCCGCTATGTGGATTGGAAAGGCGAACGACAGCAGAAGCTGAAGCGTGGTTTTGCCACAAAGCACGAGGCGCTCGATTGGGAACGTGAGTTCCTTATGCAGAAAAGATGCGACCCGAATATGACCTTTGA
>JALEJQ010000107.1 GCA_022769565.1 Oscillospiraceae bacterium | reverse complement strand
CAGCGACAATGCGCTGCTCCTCACCGTATATCTTACAGCCTGCGTCGGGTCGCTCCTCAGCGTTGCCCTGTTTGGCTACAAATATAGTATTGTCGAAATTTTTGTGGGAAATTCATTTACACAGTTTAAAATTCATACCCTCAGAAATGGCAAGAAGGTTGTAAGCAAATCCACGGGTATGAAGCCGAACAAGGACAACTTTCGTATGGTCGAAAAGAAGGCTCTGCAAATAGTATCGGATTATTTTGCCAATAATGATACATCTGCCGTTTCAATGGACGAACCTAATACGAATAATACCGAGCAGAATAACCTCAACGGGTTCTCTCTTGTTCAGTTACAGGCATTGGCGACTCTTTTAGCACCTGCCGCTTCAAATAACGCACTTAACACGGATAATACAGAGCAGAATAACCTCAATGGCTTCTCTCTTGCTCAGATACAAGCATTGGCGACTCTTTTAGCCAATGCACAGCAGGCTGCACCTGCTGCTTCAATTGACACACTTGTTACCGATGGTATGAATAATCTCTGTACGAGTGACATCAATCCGCAGTTAACTGTAAGCAATGTTATGTTCAATGATTTTGCGGAGGACTGGCTGGAACATAACAAGCCGGAACTTGCAAATACCACGTATGTAAATTATGAGGTTATGCTGCGCAAGCACATTGAACCGTATTTTAAAGGTGTCATACTTTCTAACATTAAACCTATGCATCTTCAGAAATATGTTAATGAAAAGAAGACGGAAATTACGATTAATACGGTATCAAAGCATATTTCTCTTATGGGTACGATTTTTAAGGACGCAGTTTTTAACGGGTTTATACAGTCGAATCCTGCAGCATCGCTAAAAAAGTTACCGAGGAAACGTCCTCAGACAAATGTTTACAATGAAGCTGAATTGAAACAGTTAATGTCAGTATCTAAGGGAACTGTACTTGAAGTACCCATATTCTTTGCGATAATGTTCGGTCTGCGCCGAAGCGAGATTATTGGCTTGAGATGGGAAGACATCGATTTTGAAAAAAAGACACTTACCATTAACGGAAGTGTTACAAGACATCGTGTTGATGGGAAGTGGGTCGATGTGTACAATGACAAGCTGAAAACTGAGGCGAGCCACAGTACCTACAAGCTGAATGATTATGTCTGCGAATATTTAAAAAATCTTTATAGGCATAACATGAGCCTTATAAGCAACGTTGAGGATTACAAAACATTTATATGCGTGAATGAAATTGGGGAACGTTTGATGACTGATTACATAAGCCATAGGTTCAAAAAGCTGTTAGAAGAATTTAATTTAAAGCATATACGTTTCCATGATTTGCGGCACAGTGTTGTTACCCTGCTGTCACAGAATAATTTCTCCATGAAGGACGTTCAGGGGTATGCCCGCCATGCAAACATCCAGACCACAGCTGACATTTACTGCCATTTCGATAATGAAAATACTCTGGACGAGCTCAACGCCATTTGCTCAGCCTTAGATTTCGAGGAGTGACTTACTTGTCAAAAGTATTCCTTTGTTGGAAAAAATGCAGGAAATCTGCAGGAAACTCCTGTGCCCATTTAAGCATAAATAAAAAGAAACCACGTGTTTACGTGGTTTCTTGGTGGTTGCGGAGGCTGGATTTGAACCAACGACCGTTGGGTTCTGTTAGAGAAGTCACTCAGCATTCCCTATATAGGTTACAATTTTGACATTATATCAAAAGCACCGACCTTGATAACAGTTTTTCTGAAATCAAGGTCGGTGATCATTGTTTTATCAACCGCTCCTTTGCTGCGACTTCTGTCGAGAAGAGCCTTTCTACTTCAAAAGCAGTTTTGCTCTGTGTTGTATCTGTTTTTCTATAAGTTTCAGCCGATTTGACGGAAGATTGTATCTGGAATGTTTCTCAAATTTAAAGTCAACAAGCTTTCTTAATCCATCGTGATGCCTTTGCGTAAGTACTGCTTTTGCGCTGCCTATAAAATCATCATATAAGCAAGGAAGCAATGTATCTGCATATTCGGTCAATGCTTTCTCGGAATCGAAGCTGTCAAGCCCAGCAAGGCTGAATAAAGAATTGCCGTGATCGAACAATGGCGCAGGAGCAGCTATCTTATTGCTTCGGTTATCGACCAAAAAGCCAAAGTTGCCCAAATGCCTATCTGTGTTGCAAATAATTGCATCAAGTACAAGCATATCGGCGAAGGCTTCCGAAAATTCGGAACCGAGACTTTTATAATATTCTGCTGCACTTTCCATATCCCGTATTCCCGATATTCTTCCAATAGGAACAAACGCATGATCTTTGCTTGTAAACAGCTCACAAGTGGAGCAAAGCTCTCCCTGCCATTTGGACAATCCATAGCTTATTGCATTAACGCCAAGAGCTTTTGCAACTTGGGCAGAATAGTATTCTGAATATGGCTCGTTTCCGGTATTTGATGCGCCGGAAGTGCCGCCTTTGTAAAGCTTGATATGTCCTTGTTCCCTTCTCCAGCATTTGGGAAGCATACCATTCGTTGTAAATTCGGGACAGGAAGCAAGAGAGCTTCTCACCGAGCTTCCATAGCCCGTGAATGCTATTAACGCAAGTATCTGACTGAATCTGTTATCATAAAGATTATATTTATCAAATGAACCCTCAAAGCCTTCTTCTGTTACCCAATAACAGTCGTTAAGTGACAGCCCTTTTGAAACTCTGATTATGCTCATTGGTCTGTTTGAGTTTAGCCCGCACTTGCTTAAAAAGCTGTCAACGTATGCTCTGTTTTTCGGAATGGTTCTGTGTTTAAGCCATGATGATAACCCATCGGGAGTACAAGTCAGATCAAGAGGCAGCAGCTCTCGCTTTTCTTCGTTTATCCATGAAATATTGATCTTGGGAATGCTGCTGTCTTCTGTTGCTGTGAATTTTAAAA
>JALEJQ010000094.1 GCA_022769565.1 Oscillospiraceae bacterium | reverse complement strand
TACATTGCCGCAGGCAATTCCTTAATTATTCATTATTCATTTTTCACTATTCACTATTCATTTAGCGAAGCGCTATGCAAAGGGACAACCTTCAGGGGGACAGGGGGAGGCGCTCTGGTACAAAAGGGACGCTGGGCCGCCCTCCCCCTATCCCCCTTGCGGTTTTCCCTCTGCACTCTCTTTCCCCAAACCTCCAACCCTCTCCAGGCCACCGCTATGCGGTTTCCGGTAAATTTGTTGTTTGCTGTAACTATTGTGAGTTTTAACGACTTTTTAGAACGGGCGCACACTGTGCGCCCCTACAGAAAAAATGTGAAAAAATGCTGATTTTAGGCGAAAAAATACCGAAAAAATATGTTGTATCGGATAAAAATACACTTCGCTTTGCTCAGTATATTTTTATCCGAGGATACTTTGTTTATATTGGATAGAAATGGCGCAATTCACATAGTCGGTTCCGCAAGTTTTGTGTTATGCAACACTTCACTCGGTTCCTCTTTTTTATGTGAATTGCGCCTTTGGGTTTATTACTTTGCTTGGTTTAACGCTGCTTTGCGTTGCACCTTAGTTTAGGGGATTTCGCTCTCTGCGGAGAGCGACAAGGGGCGCTGCCCCCTTGACCCCTGCCACCCTTTGAAAAGCGTGGACGTAAACTTTATTCCGCTTCGCAGACGTAAACTTTAGATGCTTCGCAGACGTAAACTTTATTCCGCTTCGCGGTTGATTATTTTAACTATTCCTGAGGCAAAGCTCTCCCGAAATATCTTTCTTCAAACTCGTCAAGACGTATGGGCTTTGAATAAAGATAGCCCTGTGCGAATTTACAGCCGTTTTTGTCAAGGAAATCCGCCTGCTCATTGGTCTCAACGCCCTCGGCAACTATTTCAAGACCTATATCGTTGGTCATTGCAATGGTATGACTTACTATCTTCTGTCCTCTTTCCGTCATCATAGACCTGCCGAAAAATTCCCTGTCCAGCTTTATTACGTCAAATCTTGTGTTTTTAAGGGTGTTAAGAGAAGAATAACCCGAACCGAAATCGTCCATAAGAAGGGTAAAGCCGCAGTCCTTAAAGGTGTTTATCGAAGCCTCGGCTTCCTTGTTTTCATAGGTCTCCGTTATTTCTATCTGGAACAGGTCAATGGGGATACGGTACTGCTCCACTATCTCCTTAATATTCAAAGCAAGCCTCGGATTCCCGAGATATATTCTTGAAACGTTAACGGAAACAGGTATGCAGTCGATGCCTGCGTCTATCCATTTCCGCAGTATGATACAAACCTGCGTATGAACATAACGGTCAAGCTGCTCGATAAAGCCGTTAGCCTCAAATACGGGAATGAACTTGTCCGGCGGAACAACGCCCTTGTCAGGGTGTATCCATCTTACAAGCGCCTCTGCGCCGATGACCTTTCCGTCACCGATACGGCATTTGGGCTGAAGATATACCTGAAACTGTCCGCTTTCAAGGGCGTTCTGCATTTCCGATTCTATCTCATGGCGGTTATGCAGCTCGGCGTTGAATTTCTCCTCGAAGTATTTGATAGGTCTTGCCGCATTGTCCTTTGCGCTTTTTCGTGCAATAGCGGCGTTGTCGGTCATTGTTCTCAGCGGAACATTTTTATCGTTCACAAGATATATGCCGAAGGAAAACTTGTACTTTATATCCCCGAACTGCTGAAGCTCTGCGCAGACCTTCTCTATACGCTCCTCCAGCTCGTTTATGTCGGAATATTCGGTAAATACGGTAAAAATATCTGCGCCGAATCTTGCTGAAACGGCATCTCTGCCCCACACTCTGCCGAGATTTGAACGGATATATTCAAGAACAGCGTCGCCTGCAGCTTCACCGTGTTCCTCGTTTAGCAGCTTAAAACGAATGATGTCAAGCTGAATAACGGCAAAATTTTCCTTTGTTGTCAGCATTTTTTTCATAACAACATCAACGGGAAAGGGCGCCTTTGTCTGCTGTGAGCCGCCAAAATCGGAAACGGAAGCCATATATCCCGTCATACCGCAGGCAAGTCCGTTCTCGTCTGTATCCACCTGAACGGCAAGGCTCATTGTAATGCTTTTTCCGTCCACATTTGCTCTTATAAGGGTATCAATGTATTTACCCTCGCTTTTTTCATGGACAGCCCTTCTGTATTCCTTATAAAATTCGACAACGACGGTTTTGTCGGGACCGCAGACTGCCGAGCTTAAAAGCAGCCCTTCCACCGGGTCGGCAGCCTTCATATTGAAAAGATCCTCCTTGGGGAAATTGCATCTGTATTCAGAGGTTTTGGTTTTTACGTCGTAATGAAAGCAGCAGGAAAACTTACGGCGCAGAAACAAGCTCATAAGATCATCCGAATAAGAACAGCTATTCATAACCCATACCACGCTTTTTTAAAATTTTTTGGTTTGTCTTTTAAATTTTCTTATTTAAGTAATTATATTATAACATAATTATAGTTAACAAAGCGTATATTATATATGTCCTAACTATTACATTTAAAAGTATACCGTTAACGCAAGTAAAATGCAGTTTTTTGAAAAATAATGCTTGACAAGCCGACAATATTGTGATATAATATTTTTCCGTAAGTGATTGTTAAATAGCACTACTGTCCGTGTTATGTGATGGGCTGCTATGCTAATCATATAATATAAACAGAGATGAGGTGTTAATAATGAAAGAAGGTCTCCACCCTGATTATCAGGAAACTACCATTACCTGCGCTTGCGGAAATGTGATCAAGACACGTTCCACAAAGTCCGATATCAAAGTCGAAGTTTGCTCCAAGTGTCATCCTTTCTTCACAGGTAAGCAGAAGCTTGTTGACACAGGCGGACGTATTGACAAATTCAAGAAGCGTTTCGGTATGGATAAGTAATTTTCCGTCAGAAATTACCGCAGCCTGCGTAAGTGATCTTTACGCAGGCTGTTTTCATTGAAAGGAGATGCTCTCATGGAGGATTATTCAACGGTAAAAGCCTTTGCGTCCGATACTTTCACAGAAAAAAAGTCGGAGTTTATCGGATATATCGCCCCTGTGACCACAAATGAAGAAGCGGTGAGCTTTATTGAAAAAATACGCTCGGAGCACCGCAAGGCCACACATAACGTTTACGCCTACATTCTCCGTGAGGGAAACACTTCAAGATATTCCGACGACGGAGAACCTCAGGGCACAGCAGGAGTTCCCGTTCTTGATGTGCTGAAAAAAGAGGGGCTTACGGACGTATGCTGCGTGGTGACAAGATATTTCGGCGGAATACTTCTCGGCGGCGGCGGACTTGTAAGGGCATACTCCCATTCTGCGAAAATTGCCGTTGACGCTGCGGAAAAAATGATAATGTGCGCCGCTTATCCCGTGAAAATAACCGTTGACTACGACCTTTACGGCAAAATTTCCTACGTTCTCCCCGAATTTGAGGTGAAAATAACGGACACGGATTTCGGAACGGACGTTACGGTAAGCCTGCTTGTGAAAAAAGCCTTTGCGGAAAAGCTGAAGCTGAAGCTGACCGATATTACCAACGGCAGGCTGAACTTTGTGCAAGGTGAAGAGATATTCGGGAATTTTGCCTGATAAAATTGTTAAAACATACGAAAATTGTTTTTAAAAGAGGGTTTTTTGGCTCTTAAATTGTATTTAAGTGTAGAAATTTGAAAGAAGCAGAACTTAAATTGTCTGCATATCTGAAAGGAGCGCCGCTGAAATGACTGTCAGAGAACAAACCGAGGTTATGGAACTGGGTACGCTCTGCGATTTTGCCTGCACCTCCAAAAATTCGGGGCGGCGTGCAAGACCGGAGCCGAAATGCCCTATCAGAACGGAATTCCAGCGTGACAGGGATCGTATCCTCCACAGCAATTCCTTCCGCCGCCTTAAACACAAGACGCAGGTCTTTCTTGACCCCGTTGGCGACCATTACAGGACACGCCTTACCCACACTCTTGAGGTTTCACAGATAGCAAGGACTATCTCCCGTGCCCTGCGGCTCAACGAAGACCTGACGGAAGCCGTTGCCCTCGGACACGACCTTGGACACACCCCCTTCGGTCACGCAGGAGAAATGGTGCTGAACGAGATATGCCCCACAGGCTTCACCCATTACGACCAGTCGGTAAGAGTTGTGGACTACATCGAAAAGGAAGGAAAGGGTCTTAACCTTACATACGAAGTCAAGAACGGCATTGTCTGCCACACCAACAAGATTGCTGCCACAAGAGAGGGCTACATTGTCCGTCTTGCGGATAAGATCGCTTACATCAACCACGATATAGACGACTCCATAAGAGCAGGAATGATAACCGAAAACGACCTGCCCAAGACTGCTACCGACATTCTGGGACACTCAAAAAGCGAGCGTATAACCACTCTTATCACCTCTATAATCGGCAACGGGGCGGAAAATATCCATATGTCGGACGAGGTAGAAAAGGCGCTTGGCACCCTCAGCGATTTTATGTTTGCCAACGTTTACCGCAATTCCGTTGCAAAGGCGGAGGAATCGAAGGCTAAGCAGCTTGTTGAGCGGCTGTACCGATATTTTCTCAAAAACCCGGACAAGCTGCCCGATGATTACAAGAAGATAATGGCAAGGCTGGGTCCCGACCGTGCCGTGTGCGACTATATTGCAGGAATGACCGACAGCTATGCTATCAGCGTTTACGAGGAGCTTTACATCCCCAAGGGCTGGAGAGACGCGAAACTTTAAGGAAGTTTGAAGTGTTGAGAGTGAAGAGTGAAGTGTTTTGAAAGTGGAATTGTTTGCGCTTCGCTAAATGAATAATGAATAGTGAATAATGAAGAATGAATAATTAAGGTGTTCGCTGCGCTCACGGATTTTAAAATAAATCTCTGCAGGCGATACCATAATTCCACATTCCACTCTCCACATTTCAAATTAAAAATAACTCCACTCTCCACTCCTCACACTTCAAACTCATAATAATTCCGAATTTAACCAGTGGTGTTTTTATATGGCTTTGCCGGAAAATTTTATATATGAATTAAAACAGAATAATCCCATAGACACCTTTGTATCCTCTTATGCCGTGCTGAAAAGAAGCGGACGGAATTATGCGTGTCTTTGCCCTTTTCATTCGGAGAAGTCGCCTTCCTGCGTGGTTTATACCGAAAGTCAGAGCTTTTACTGCTTCGGCTGCGGTGCAGGAGGGGACGTTATAACCTTTACTATGAAAATAGAGAACCTGTCCTATATAGAAGCGGTGAAGTTCCTTGCGGACAGGGCAGGTATGCAGATGCCCGATGAAGCCAAGAACAACGACTTCTCGCGGCTCAAGGCAAGAGTGCTGGAAATAAACCGCACCGCCGCAAGATTTTTTCACGACACGCTGACAAGATCCCCCGAGGGCGAAAAGGGACGGCGGTATTTTGCCGAAAGGCAGCTTACCCCTGCGACTATCGTTAAATACGGCTTGGGCTACGCTCCCGACGACTGGCACAGGCTGCATTATTTTCTCCGTGACAAGGGCTACAGCGATGATGAGCTTGTTACGGCGAACCTTTGCACAAGAAGTCAGAAGGGCGCTGTTTTCGACTCCTTCCGTGACCGTGTGATATTCCCAATTATTGACCTGAGAGGCAACGTTGTGGCTTTCGGCGGAAGAATTATTGACGGCAGCGGTCCGAAATACCTTAACTCCTCCGACACTCCCGTTTTCAAGAAAAGCCGCAACCTTTTTTCCCTTAATTTCGCTAAGAAATCGGAAGAAAGGCGGCTGATACTTGCCGAAGGGTATATGGACGTTATATCCATAAATCAGGCAGGCTTTGAAAACGTTGTGGCAACGCTGGGAACGGCGCTTACTCCCGAACAGGCAAGGCTTATGAAGCAGTATGCCGACGAGATAATAATTTCCTACGATTCCGACGGACCGGGACAGGCTGCCACACACAAGGCAATAAACCTGCTCTCAGAAGCAGGCGCAGAAACAAGGATAATCAAAATGGAGGGCGCAAAGGACCCGGACGAATACATAAAAAAATTCGGTGCAGCACGTTTCAGGCAGCTACTTGACCGTTCCGACGGGGCAATTGATTTTGAACTGCGCAAGTGCGCTTCGGGTCTTGACCTTGACACGGAACAGGGCAAGATAACCTATCTGCGCCGCTGTGTAAAGCTCCTTGCTGACATATCCTCTCCCATTGAAAGAGAGGTCTACATCTCACGGCTTGCAAAGGAAAACGGCGTTAACCGTGAAATGCTTATCCAGCAGGTCAACGGTCTTATAAAGCAGAATATCCGCACCGCTGACAAGGAGGAACAGCGCGCGGTGCAGACCTTCAGCGTTCAGCGCAGAGCCAACCCCGACAGCACAGCTCACCCAAAAGAATTCAAGGCGGAAAGGGGCATAATCGCTTACCTTGCCGCAAATCCCGACGAGCTGCCTTATATCGAGTCAAGGCTCACTCCCGAGCTTTTTGTGACGGATTTCAACAGGCGTGTTTACGAAAAACTTGCCGAAAAGCTGAAAAATACCGTTGAATTTGATATTATGTCGCTTCAAAGTGAATTTTCCGCCGATGAAATGGGCAAAATAACCGAAATTGTCGTCACAGGAAGGAATGTTGACATAAACCGTTCCGCTTTGGACGATTACATAAATATTCTTGAAGAATATAAAAACAAAAACATCAAAGTCGGAGCTTTATCCGATGATGATTTTCTTGATTATTTTGAAAATCTGAAAAGATCCAAGTGAATTAAGGATTTTTTGAAAGGAAGTATAGATCATGGCTGAAAAAAGAACCATAGAAAGCCTTATGGAACAGGGCAGGATAAGCGGAAAGCTCTCCACAAAGGAGATCACGGACGTTCTGGAGGATCTGGAATACGATGTTGATCAGATGGAGAACTTCTACGAAAACTGCACAAATATGAACATTGAGATCATTGAGGATTTCAACATCGACACAGACCTTTCCCTTCCCCTTGAGCTTACGGGTGAGGACGACCTGGAGCTTTCCCTTTCCACCGAGGGTATTGCCATTGACGACCCCGTAAAGATATATCTCAAGGAAATAGGCCGTGTGCCTCTGCTTTCTGCGGAGGAGGAAATAGAGCTTGCCGAAAGAATGGCTAAGGGTGACAAAAAAGCCAAGAAGCGTCTTTCCGAAGCAAACCTCCGTCTTGTTGTTTCCATTGCGAAAAGATACGTTGGCAGAGGAATGCAGTTCCTTGACCTTATCCAGGAGGGCAATCTCGGTCTTATCAAGGCTGTTGAAAAGTTCGACTACACCAAGGGCTTCAAGTTCTCAACATACGCTACTTGGTGGATAAGGCAGGCTATCACAAGAGCCATTGCAGACCAGGCAAGGACTATCCGTATCCCCGTGCATATGGTTGAAACAATTACAAAGGTAAAAAAGGTTTCCAGTATGCTTCTTCACAAAAACGGTCACGACGCTTCGCCTGAGGAGATCGCAGAGGAGCTTGATATGGAGCCGGAGAGAGTGCGTGAGATAATGCGCATTGCTCAGGACCCTGTTTCCCTTGAAACACCTATCGGCGAAGAGGAGGACAGCCATCTCGGCGACTTTATCCCCGACGACGACGCTCCCGCACCTGCGGACGCTGCTTCTCTTATCCTGCTTAAAGAACAGCTTGGCGAGGTGCTTTCCACCCTTACCGACAGAGAGGAAAAGGTGCTCCGTCTGCGCTTCGGACTTGAAGACGGACGTTCACGCACTCTTGAAGAAGTGGGCAAGGAGTTCAACGTTACAAGAGAGCGTATCAGACAGATAGAAGCAAAGGCTCTCCGTAAGCTCAGACACCCCAGCAGAAGCAAAAAGGTAAAGGATTTTCTTGACTGATCTTTCAGTTCCTTTGTTTACGATAGGAGATCGTTATGAATTTTACACTTGAATCCGATTATGCGGTCAGGATAGTAGGCTGTCTTGCCGCCGAAGGAAAACGTTTGGACGCAAAGACCATTTCTTCAAGCACTATGGTAACGCTGCGTTTTGCGCTGAAAATACTCCGCAAGCTGGTGTCGGCAGGTATTGTCAGATCCTTCAAGGGCACACAGGGCGGATATGAGCTTGCCGCAAAGCCTTCGGAAATATCACTTCACGATGTAATATCCGCAATTGAGGGAAAATATGCCGTCAGCAAATGCCTTACGGGGGATTATGACTGCAGCAGAGGTATGTCCGGCAGATGCAAGTACCAGCGTGTATTCAGCGACATAACAGCAATGGTTGAAAAGGAGCTTAAAGCCTATACCTTTGACAAGCTCATCTGACTTACATAAAGGGACTGCGCTTTCGGGCGTTGGCCCCTGTTTTGCTTGAAAAATAAACAGAAAGGACGGGATCCAGTGAAAAAACTTAAACAGCTCTGCCGCATTATCTTCGGAAGAACTATGGCAGTATTTATTTTCCTCTTAATACAGATACTTATCCTCTATTTTGCAGTAGTTAATCTGAGCAGCTATTTTGAAGCGTTTTACACGGTAAACACTATCCTATCCGTTGCGGTAATGATATATATTATCAGCGATGATTCCAACACAAGCTTTAAAATGGCGTGGATAATACCTGTCCTTGTCCTGCCTGTTTTCGGTACGTTGATGTACATTTATGTCAAAACGGAGCTTGGAACGAAGCTGGTGAAGAAAAAGCTGTCGGGCATAATAAAAAACTCCAATAGGTTTCTGCCACAGAACGAAAATATCGTTAACGACCTTGGAGAGATAGACGAGGGTGAGCGGAATTTTGCGGTTTATATGAAGGAAAAGGCATTTTTCCCCGTTTACGGAGGCACCTCCACAAAGTATTTTCCCCTGGGCGACGACAAGCTCAATGCTATGCTTGAAGAGCTTGAAAAAGCGGAAAAATTTATTTTTATGGAGTATTTTATCGTTGAAGAAGGCGAAATGTGGGCGAGCATACTTGATATTCTTAAACGCAAGGCTAAACAGGGCGTTGAAGTTCGCTTTATGTACGACGGCACCTGCACCATTGCTCTGCTCCCCGTTTCCTACCCTAAAAAAATGGCTTCCTACGGCATAAAGTGCAAGGTGTTCTCCCCCATAAAGCCTGTTCTTACAACGGTGCAGAACAACCGTGACCACAGAAAGATACTTGTTATTGACGGAAAGGTCGCTTTTACGGGGGGCGTAAATCTTGCGGATGAATACGTCAACAAGGTGGAGCGCTTCGGTCATTGGAAGGACACGGCAATTATGCTCAAAGGCGACGCTGTAAAAAGCTTCACCGTGATGTTTCTCCAAAACTGGAGCATAACCGAGCCGAAGGAGGAGGACTACAGCAAATATATCGTCACCGATTTCCCCGAGCTTAAAAACGAAAACACCTCCGGCTACGTTATCCCCTACAGCGACAGCCCTCTTGACCACGAAAATGTTGGACAGAACGTTTATCTTGATATTCTCTACCGTGCAAAGAAGTACGTTCACATTATGACCCCTTATCTTATCCTTGACGATGAGATGATAACCGCTCTTACATACGCCGCAAAACGTGGCGTTGAGACCGTTATCATAATGCCCCACATTCCCGACAAGCAGTACGCTTATCTGCTGGCGAGAACATATTATGCGGAGCTTATAAGCGCAGGAGTGAAGATATACGAATACACTCCCGGCTTCGTTCACGCAAAGGTGTTCGTCAGCGATGATATAAGGGCGGTGGTCGGCTCAATAAACCTTGATTACCGCAGCCTGTTCCTGCATTTTGAATGTGCGGCGTACACCTACGGCACCTCTTCCGTTGCCGAGACCGAGGCGGACTACCTTGAAACGCTGAAAAAATGCACGGAGATAACTCTTGAAGACTGCCGCCGGTTCAGCCTTATAAAGCGCATCATAGGAAAAACCCTCAGAATAATTGCACCACTTATGTAACAAAGGAGAGCTTATGGATCTGAATAAAAAAACTATAATTAAAATAACGGGCATACTTTCGTTCTGTATTATTCTTTACTGCGCACTGCAGAATATGAGCGCAGTAAAAAGCGGCATTTCCACTTTTATGGGTTATGCAATGCCCTTTATCATAGGCGGAGCGCTGGCGTTTATGATAAACGTTCCAATGCGGTTCGTTGAACGTCACCTTTTTGCAAAAAACCGTAAATTTGACAAGCTTCGCCGCCCCTGCGCACTTGTTCTGACGCTGCTTATCATTGCGGCGGTAATTGTGCTTGTGTGTATAGCCGTTATCCCTCAGATAGCAGACACGGTAAAAGTCCTTGCGGCAAGTATGCCCGGATATATGGACAAGGCAAACACCTTCGTTCAAGGTCTGTTTAATAAGTATCCTCAGCTTAATATGGTATTCAGCAATATCCGTCAGATAGACTGGAACAGCATTATTTCGACTGTCACAGGCTGGATCTCAAATGGTCTGGGCAGCACAATAAGCTCCACCATAAGCGCTGCAGGCTCTGCAATAAACGGCGTTGTTTCCACTGTTGTAGGCTTTGTTTTTGCAATATATATCCTGCTCCAGAAGGAGACCCTGGGCAGGCAGGTAAGAATGATAGTTTACTCAATTTTTGCCGAAAAAACCGCAGACAAATTTTTCTACATCACGGATATGTCGGCAAAGACCTTTTCAAACTTTCTTTCGGGTCAATGCCTTGAAGCCTGCATTTTAGGCTGTCTTTTTGCCGTGGCAATGCTTATCTTCAGAATGCCGTATATAATGCTTATCAGCGTACTTATCGCCTTTACCTCACTTATCCCAATTGTGGGAGCGTTCATCGGCTGTGCGGTGGGAGCGTTCCTTATCTTTATGCAGAATCCCGTGCAGGCACTGTGGTTCATTGTAATGTTCCTTATCATACAGCAGATAGAGGGAAACCTTATTTACCCGAGAGTTGTGGGAAATTCCGTGGGACTGCCTGCAATATGGGTGCTGTCGGTCATCACTATCGGCGGCAAGCTCATGGGCGTTATCGGTATGCTTATAATGATACCTCTCAGCTCGGTCATTTACGCTTTAATAAGAGAGTTTGTTTACAAAAAGCTGCGCACGAAAAACACAAGGATACAGAAAATGTTTTTCGGCAAGGTCAAGCCTGCGGCGGCGGAAAATGCCCCTGAACCGCCTGCCGTTTCGGAACCTGCTCCAAGTCCGGAACCGCAGAAATCTGCTCCCGTGCAGTCTAAGAAAAACGGCGGAAAGAAGTAAGCTATTGCTTAATTCGGAATTCGGAATTCGGAATTCGGAATTATTTTTAGGCGGAATTGTTTGCGTGAGGCATTAATTTATGTAGGGGACGGGTCTCTCGTCCCGTTTGCCACAAATTCGGTCAAATCGTGACGGGAAACCCACCTCCTACATAATTTTTCCATTCAGCGAAGCGCAAATGATTTCACTTTCAACTTTCCACTTTCCACATTGAAAATAACTCCACTCTCCACTCTCCACACTTCAAACTTAAACAACTTCCCATTTAACAAACAAACTGTAGGATTCGCCCCAACAAATCCGTTCCACCTGCGGGCGCACAATGTGCGCCCCTACAGAAAAATAACATCGCATTTCTAAATCTGTGAGCGCAGCGAACACCTTAATTATTCATTATTC
>JALEJQ010000093.1 GCA_022769565.1 Oscillospiraceae bacterium | reverse complement strand
GATATTGAAACTGCTTTTGAAAAGATACGTTCGGGAATTTCGGGCGAGACCGAGCCGTTAAGACAGCTTGGTATAACTATGTCTGTCACCAATATGGAGGCTTATGCTCTTGCAGAGGGTATTGAAAAGCCTTGGCGCAAGATGTCACAGCAGGAACAGACCATGCTCAGGTATCAGTATCTTTTACAGCAGACAGCCGATGCACAGGGAGATTTTGCGAAAACCTCAGACAGCTATGCAAATCAGCAGCGAATAATGGAGCTGACTATGCAGAATCTTTCGGCGGAGCTGGGAGAAAAGCTGCTGCCTGTTGCGCTTGAGCTTACACAGCTGATCTCTTCCTCTGCGCCGTCTATCATGGATAATATCGAGGGTATCGGAGATGTTGTTGTAACAGTTGCAAAAGGTCTTATCGAGCACAAAGAGGCTGTGATTTCTCTTGTGTCGGCTTATGCTGCATTTAAAGGTGCTTCTGCTGTCGGTTCCGCTGTATCTACTGCTGTAAACGCATTCAAAACGCTTACAACGGCAACACAGGCGGCTACGGCAGCACAGGAAGCGAACAATGTTGCTGCGGCTGCAAATCCGTATATACTGCTTGCTTCTGCAATTGCTGCTGTTACGGTGGGGTTGATCTCTTTTGTAAACAGAGCCGATGCCGTATCTGATAAGTTGAAAGACCTTAACGAAGAGTATGAACAGATAAAACAAAATGCTGCAGAAAGCATTGAAACATCCGAAGCTGAAATTGCAGTTATCGAAAACAAGGCGCAGAAATACGAGGAGCTTCGGAAAGTCGAAAACCGTACTATCGGGCAGGAAGAACAGTTAAAAAGCCTTGCAGAAGAATTACAGCAATATATGCCGGAAGGCACTCAGCTGATAGACGAACAGACGGGAGCATATAACTCTCTTGCAGGATCTATTGAAAGCGTTATCGCAGCTATGCGCAACAAAGCGAAAATAAACGCATATGAAGAAGAACTTACCGAATTATATAAACAGCAGCGAGAATACCAAAAGACCATTGAAGAAATGGAAGTGAGAAAGGAAGAAAAAGGATATTACATATCTTCCAAAGCATGGTTGTTAAACAAAGATCAGAGCGGATATATTGAAGCCAAAGACAATTTAGAAGAGATCAATGCGGAAATAGAATCACTTAACGATGATATAAGTCAGCTTTACGAAGATGCCGCTACCGGAGCGGCAGGAGCGGTCAGCGCAGCTTCCAATGGTGCAAGAATTGCTGCAGACGGTATGGCAAAACAACGAGAAGAAGATGCACGGGAAAACGCCGAAAAGCAGGACGAAGAACTGAAAAAATATGAAGAAAATCTGCAGGCAAAGGTTGATAAACTTGACGAAAATCTTGCTTTGAGGAAAATCAGCGAGGCGGAATATTATGCCGAGTTAAAGCAATATCTTGACACAAATGTAAATACAGAATCGGAGCTGTATTTTAAGCAGCTTTCGGCTTATGAAAAATATGCAAATGAACAAAAAAAGCTAAGGGATAAGGACGCCGAAGGCCAAAAAAAAGCCTATGAGGACAGCATTGACGATCAAATAGAAGCTCTTAAACTCAGGAACGAAACCGATGAAAGTTACACGGAAGAAATGATGTGGAACGACATTGAAACTATCGTCAACGGGCTTGACAAGCAGAGCGAACAGTATAAGAAATATAATGCTGAGATACTCAAAGGGCGTAAAAAACTTGCAGACAAATTAAAAAAGGAAGATGAAGAGGAGGCTAAGAAAGAGTTTGATCTATGGAAAAAGAAATCCCAAAAGCTGTCTGACCAGGTCTCGGAGGACTATAAAGACCTTGTAGATAAAAAAGAGAAGACAAAAAAAGAATTATCGGATATTGACCTCTCCGAAACGGTAACGGATTCCAAGGGCAAGGATGTTAATGTGCTTACGGATCTGAATGCCGAAATAAAAAAGATTGACAGGTATCAGAACAGCCTTGAAAAGCTGAAAAAAACGGGTATTTCCGACAGCCTTATTGAAAAAATAATGGGAATGAACTACGAGGACGGCTCACGGCAGGCTTTTATTGATACTTTGCTTGGTTTATCTCCCGAAAAACTGCAGCTTTATTACAGCGATTGGGAGAGGTTTCAGGCAAAAGCGGAACAAACGGCGCAGGATCAGATCTCGGGACAGCTTGACGACCTTAACACCGAAACAAAATCTACTGTAAAAAGTATTTTCGATTCAATGATCCCAAGTGCTTATGAGGAAGGCGCTGCAACGGCACAAAGCTATATCCAGGGCATTGTTGACAACATGGGCGGTCTTAACGATTCAAAGATTATTTCCTCTATTCTCGGTATTGGTTCCGGCGGAAGCTCATCGGGAAAAGGGAAAACCGAAACAACGGTAAGTATGGATACGCCTTTTATAATCAATCTCAATGATAAGGAATACATAAAAACCACGATTGGAGAAATTATTTCAGCAGGAGCACGTTCCGGCGGAAATACGTTCAACTTATAAGGTTATAAGGGGGCTGTACTATGGATGATTATAAATTAAAAAGCGGCGAAGTGCTTAACGGCGGTTATTCGGTCACTATCGGTGACTATACGCTCCGTCTTATAGGCGGCTACAGAATAAACTGGACAAATGAATACGACACCGCAAACCAGTTTACAGATTACAAGGGCGACCCGGTGCGCATTTTAAGAGGACGCAGATTCAGCCTTGAATTGTCAACAGGACGGTTATCGGTGGAAGACTGCAAAGCTCTTATTTCGGCGCTGAAAAGTGAGACTATTGCCGTAAGCTGTCCCGATTTTACGGGTAACTGCTATTCAGACGCTATTCCTGCAAAACTGGAGCAGGCCAACTTCCTTGGCACCCGTTACAGCTCCGGTATTACTCTGACAGCCTGTGAACTTGATAAAACGGGCATCGGAGACGGTCTTTAGCTACTATCTGAGTATTGACGGTGTAATGTATTATACTTTCGGAGACCTGCAGCTTAAACAAAACGCTGACGGTATGGGCATTTCGGGCGTAAGCTCGGCGGAATTTGATTTTACGGTAACATATGAAGAATACGCCGTGAATCCGCCTAAGTCGGGTGCGGCGGTCGCTTTCGGGATAGAAGGTTCCGGGGTGACGTATTACTTCTTTGTTTCCCGTCGTTCAAGGTCAGGAAATAAAGTTACGTTCAAATGCTATGACCGTATGCTTCTGCTTGGCATATCTTCCGATATGTTTGAAATACCGTACACAGGCGTAAATGCGGATGATGAAGACAGCGGAGAAATTGCGTGTGCCGACCTTGTGGAATACCTTGCCGGAGCGGTGGGGTTTGACGGCTGTACCTCTTACATAAAAACTTCCGGGTATTTCGGAGGGTTTAAGCTGAAAAAGGCTGATATAAAAGGCAAGACGGCAAGAGCCTTGCTTGAAACCGTTTCGGCGGCATGGTGCGGATATTTCACAGTATCGGCAAATAATTACCTTGATTTCGTATTCTTCGGAACAACGGCGCATACATCCTGCCCTGTCAAAACTCATGCAGCTATCACAATG
>JALEJQ010000056.1 GCA_022769565.1 Oscillospiraceae bacterium | reverse complement strand
CGGTGGATAAAGTTGGCAGATAGAATTGCTCCAATCAAGGAAAGCGACCACAGGCGTGCTGTCGCACGGCAAGGGAGCTTGACGACGAGTGGTGCAATTATAGCTGCCAAATTTATCTACAGGTTAAATGAGGATTAGTATTAACTGCATTGTTGACTTGGGGATTTTTGATTGGTATAATAAGCCTGTGGGAGATATAAAACACAATCAACGGAGGTGCTATTAATGGAAAAACTTATTATAAGAAACGAAAAGGCAAGCGATAAAGCCGAGGTAGAAGCGATGCTGCGCAATGCGTTCTGGGACGTATATATGCCCGGCTGCAGCGAGCATTATCTTGCGCACGTTATGAGGGAGCACAAGGATTTTATCCCCGAGCTTGACCTTGTGGCAGAGCTTGACGGAAAGATAATCGGCAGCATTATGTATGCCCGTTCCGTGCTTAAAGATGGATCGGGCAATGAAAAAGATGTGCTGACCTTCGGACCCTTGGGAATTCTTCCCGAGTTTCAGAGAAAGGGTGCAGGCAAGGCGCTTATGGAACGTTCCTTTGCAGCAGCCTTGGAAATGGGCTATGAAGCTGTCGTTATATTCGGCAATCCGGGCAACTATGTTTCAAGCGGTTTCAAAAGCTGCAAAAAGTACAATGTGTGCCTTGAAGGAGATGTTTTCCCCACGGCAATGCTTGTAAAGGAGCTGAAACCTGGCGCTCTGGACGGAAGAAAGCAGTTCTACTGCGAAAGTCCCGTTTACAACATTGACATTTCCGCCGCCGAGGAATTTGACAAGCTGTTTGAACCCCGTGAAAAAGGCTACCGTCCAAGTCAGGAGAAATTTTTTATTTACAGTCATTCGTTGGTGCAGTAAAAACAGATTGATATATCACCGTATTATTCGTTTTTGCGTATTTTTGTTATAATCAACTGAAATTTATTCCCGTTACGTTTTTCCGCACAATATCAGCATTTTTCACATTTTTCTGTAGGGGCGCACATTGTGCGCCCGCTTTTTTTACGGCTTTGTCGGGGCAAACTTGCTTTATCGGGGAAACGGTGTCATAATTTATCGTGTCGCAGAAAAATGTTCGTCGCTTTGCTCCTTGCTTTTTTCTGCGAGGATAGATTGCTGAGAAAACAGCACCAAAGTTTGCTGTGTCGGATAAAAAAACACCTCGCTCTGCTCGGTATATTTTTATCCGAGGGTACTTTGTTTTTATAAGATAGAAACAGGCGCAATTCACATTGATTGGTTCCGCAAGTTTTGTGTCATAGGACACTTTACTCGATTCCGCTTTTTAATGTGAATTGCGCCTTTGGATTTTTTACTTTGCTTGTTTTACTTTTACAATGCGTTATGCCCTGCTTTAGGGGTGTTACGCTCTCTGCGGAGAGCGATTTAAGGGCTCCTCGCCCTTAAAAATCCTCGCCAAAGGGACTCGTCCCTTTGGAATCCCGTTATGCTTTGCGGCCGGACGACGTTCTGCGTTTTGCGCTCCCCTTTTATGCATTTCACCCTTTCATAAATGCAGCTTACCCAAAAACCGTTGCTTACTTCTTCCCCATATGTTAAAATGAAAACAGAAACGGAAGGAGAGGATAATATGGCTGTTATAAAAGCCGAAAAATTAACTAAGCGCTACGGCGATTTCACGGCGGTGGACGGTATCTCATTTGAAGCACAGAAGGGTGAGCTGCTCGGCTTTCTCGGTGTTAACGGTGCAGGAAAATCCACCACTATAAATATGCTTTCCACTCTGCTTAAGCCCGACGGCGGCTATGCGGAGGTATGCGGCGGCGTTCTCGGGAAAAATGATGAGGACATTCGCCGGAAAATCGGTATCGTATATCAGCAGAACTGTCTTGACGGCATCTTATCCGTAAAGGAAAATCTCATTTGCAGAGGTATTCTTCACGGTGCCACAAATGCCGAGGCCAAGCGGCGCATTGACGAGCTTTGCGATATTCTGTCCCTTTCGGACATTCTCAAGGCACGCTATTCCAAGCTGTCGGGCGGTCAGAAGCGGCGGTGCGAAATTGCTGCGGCGCTTATGCACACTCCCGAACTGCTTTTCCTTGACGAGCCTACCACGGGGCTTGACCCCTCCACACGAAAAGAGGTATGGAACGCTGTTGAAGAGCTGCGCCGAAACACGGGAATGACGGTATTCCTTACCACTCATTACATGGAAGAGGCGGCAGGCGCAAACCGCATTATAATTATTGAAAAAGGACGTATCTGTGCGGACGGAACGCCTTTTGAACTTAAAGAAAAATACGCTGCCGACACGGTAAAGCTGTACTGCTCCGACGAAAAGCAGGAAGAACTGCTGTCTGCTCTTGCAAAGGCAGATATTACGGCACAGTCGGAGGAATACGGGGCAAGCTTCTCCGTACAAAGCACTTTAAAGGCGCTTGAACCGGTATATGCGCTTAAAGATCTTATCACAGGCTTTGAGGTCATACAGGGCAATATGGACGATGTATTCCTTAACGCCTGCGGAAAATCATTGGAAGGAGATAACGGCAATGCAGCTTTATGAACTTGTAAAAAGAAATATGCGGATATATCTTCGTGACAAGGGGGCGGTATTTTTCTCCCTGCTGTCGATGGTCATAGTTATCGGACTTATGCTGTTTTTCCTCGGGGATATGTACATTGACAGCACAGTATCAATGCTTTCGGACATCCCCGGCAGAGATGCTTCGGCTGACGAAACAAACGCCACAGTTCTCCTGCTTCAATGGATTGCCGCAGGAATTGTGGGCATAAATGCGGTAACGGTCACTCTTGCGGTTTATTCGGCTATGATAAAGGACCGTTCCGAGGGCAGGCTCAACTCCATTTACACTGCTCCCGTAAGCCGTTTTACCATTGCTTCGGGTTATGTTATTGCGGCGTGGATATGTTCTGTAATTATTTGCATTATAACCTTGGCAATTTCAGAGATCTATTGTATAATAAAAGGCGGAGAGCCTTTCACCCTTGCGGCGCATTTCAAGCTGCTGGGAATGATAACGGCAAACTCCTTTACCTATGCGGCACTTATGTACCTTATTGCAATGCTTGCCAAAACAGAGGGTGCATGGAGCGGTCTTGGCACGGTAGTAGGCACTCTTGTAGGCTTTGTCGGCGGAATATATCTTCCCATAGGCAACTATTCCGACAGCATTGCTTCCGCAATAAAGTGCCTGCCCGTTATATACGGCACAAAAATGTTCCGCAGCGTTATGACAGCGGACGCAGAAACTGTGCTTTTTGAGGGTATCCCTCAGGAAATGGTGAACGAATACCGTATTGAAATGGGAACCGACCTTGAATTTTTCGGTGCAGAAGTAAGTGACGGAGCCTGCGCTGCCGTACTGCTCATATGCGGAGCAGTATTCCTGATCGCCGGAGCGCTTGTTACAAAATACATGAAGAAAACAGACAGATAAGGAAACGCTTATCTTGATGACGGGGGAAAAATGAAAATTATTATTGAAAACCTGCCCGAGGGAGCCGAAGAGGAGATAGTTATCCGCTGCAGCTCCATGGACAGCGGTATTATGGAGCTTATATATGCGCTTAAAGCCGGACGGAGCCGCCTGACGGCATTCGACGGTGACGGCGGCGTTGTTAAGCTGGAGCCCTGCGACATTTTCTACTTTGAATCGGTGGACAACAAGGTGTATGCTTACTGTGAGAAGAACGTATACGAGGTAAAGCAGAAGCTGTACGAGCTTGAAGAGACCTACGACCACAGCGATTTTGTGCGCATATCTAAGGCGATGATAGTCAATGTATCGAGGATAAACAAAATTGTGCCGATGTTCAACGGCAGGCTTGAAGCGGCGCTTGCCAACGGTGAAAAGGTGGTTATCTCCCGTCAGTATGTGCCTGACCTGAAGAAAAAGCTTGGTATATAGGAGGTGCAGCCATGAAATTTTTAAAGAGCTTTGTGAGTTTTTTTTCTACAATAACCACATGTATACTTATAGTCTGCGCCGTTAATTTCTTTTTGTCGGGCGGCACCGAAATACCCGGTGATACGCTGTTCCGGATATTGCTTTCCGGCTTTGCCACTGCGCTGGTCACTGCGGTGTTTTATTACATGGAGATAAAGACACATAAACAGTTTCTTATTATCATAATCCTTCATTATGTGCTTTTGTGCGGAATAATGATAGGCTTGGGAGTATGGTTCGGCTGGATGGACTTTGACCTTGGCGGAATAATAATGATGCTTGTTTCGGTAGCCGTTGTGTACGCTCTGACTATGCTTATGAATTATATCGTTGCCAAAAAAGACGCAGACGATATAAACAGAATGCTTGAACAGCTGAACAGGCGGAGGAAATAAAATGGACGGCGGCTATATATTTGAAAGTCCCATAGGTATGCTTGAAATAAGGGAAAAGAACGGCTATATTTCCGGTATTTCCCTTTGCGGCGGCGCAGATAACGCAAGGCACGTTTGCCGCTCCGACCTGCTTTACGAAGCGCACAAGCAGCTGGGCGAATATTTCTGCGGCACACGGAAGATATTTGACCTTCCCTTAAGCTGCGAGGGAACGCCATTCCGTCAGGCGGTATGGAAGGAGCTTCACAATATCCCTTACGGCGAAACAAGAAGCTACGCCGACATTGCCGCAGCTATCGGCAAGCCTTCCTCAGTCCGTGCTGTGGGTCAGGCAAATGCCGCGAATCCCCTGCTGATAATAATTCCCTGTCACCGTGTTATCCGGAAAAGCGGTGCTGACGGCGGCTATGTCTGCGGTGCTGAGGCGAAAAGGCTGCTGCTTGAACTGGAAAAAAGGTATAGCGCCTGTTAACAATGCTGAATTTGTCGTAAAATTTATCTGCCAATATTGACATTTTATTTATTGATGCGGTATAATATATGTAATGAAAGGAGCCTTGACTATGCCAAATATCGTACCTATTTCAGACCTTAGGAATTATTCATCCGTACTTGACAACGTTGCTGTCGGCTCTCCTGTATATCTCACCAAAAACGGCAGAGGATGCTACGCTATTATCGACATTGCTGAACAGGAAGAATACGAGAAAACCAAGGCTGCGCTGCACCTTATGTGCGAGCTGGAAAAAGGCAAATGTTCCGGCGAAGAGCAAGGCTGGATAGATTCTTCGGATGTCCGCAGACATTTTACCGCATATCAGTCGGCTCGGTCTTTGTTGACAGAGTGATCTGCGGCAAGCGTGATTATATGAAATTACTTTTTAAATAATCTTTGCATCGGTGTTTTCCGGTGCTTTTTTTATCCGCCTGTCCGGTATATAATACCAAGTATTATTTTGTCCCGGTTTTTAGAGAACCCCTTAAGTTCTCAAACTTACTCAAGCAGGTGCGTCGGAATAGTCGGCGCACCTGTTTTTTGTACATTGTCATATATTATAAGGTTTCAAAACGGTTACAAATATTTCTTATTGTGCGAAATGTTTAAAAAATGATTACAGTTTTCGTATATTGTAGAAAAAAGAAAATTTCAATGCTATAATATGTAATGGTTAAAATTTCAACGGTAAGGAGTGACAGTTAATGTCGGCGGCCGGAAAGATACGCCCCAAAACAAAAAAAGAACGTGCGCCCAAGGAAAAACCGCAGAAGACCCCCTGGAGGGACAAGGCTTTCCCTATGGCCTGCCTTACGCCCAGTCTGATAGGCGTTATGATATTCTTCATAGTTCCTTTTATTGTTATCATATATTATTCTATGGTGGACAATCCCATAAACAAGGATTTCGTTTTTCTTGACAATTTTGTTTCCGTTATTAAAAACTCCGCATTCAGAAGAGCGGCGCTCAACACGCTGAAATTCTCGCTGGTGTCCGTTCCCCTTGCGGTGATACTGGGAATGGGGCTTGCAATGCTGCTCGACAGCAAGATACCCTTTGTCAGCCAGTTCAGAGCAAGCTTTCTCTGCCCTATGATGGTGCCGGTTGCCTCGGTAGTGCTTATCTGGCAGGTAATTTTCCATTACAACGGTACTCTTAACGAGATAATAACAAAATTCGGCGGCGGACGGGTGGATTGGCTCAAATCCGACAAGGCGATGATAGTTATCGTTGTGCTTTTCTTATGGAAGAACCTTGGCTACAACATGATACTGTTCCTTTCGGCGCTTAACAACATCTCAAAAGACCAGCTTGAGGTCGCTACACTTGAAGGCGCAGGAGCGTGGTACAAGTTCGTACATATAAAGCTGCGCCACCTTTCCCCTACCATACTTTTCGTTGCAATACTCTCCCTTATAAACTCCTTTAAGGTGTTCAGAGAGGTATATCTGCTGACGGGAGATTATCCTTACGACTCAATTTATATGCTCCAGCATTTTATGAACAACACATTCCGAACGCTGGACTATCAGAAGCTGTCGGCGGCGGCTATAATCATGGCGCTTGTTATAATTGCCATACTTGCCGTGCTTTTCGTTGCCGAAAATAAATTCGGGGAGGACGCTGAATAATGGCAGACATAAAAACACTTCCCATCGAGGCGGCTTCTCCAAAGCGGAAGAAAATAAATCTTAAAAGAAGCCAGAAAAAGCTGCTGACGGTAATTATGACGGTATTTGCGGCAATTGCAGCCGTTGCATTTATGCTGCCCACCGTTCTTACCATTGCCAACTCCTTTATGAGCAGCTCGGAAATATCCGCAAACTACGGCTCGGTCTTCGCCACAACCGAAACAGGCGGCAAGACCTACATTTCCGAAAAGGTCAATCTTAAATTTATCCCTGATATGGTGTCCTTTTCCCAGTATTACACCGTGCTTTTCAAAAGTCCCGATTATCTGCTGAAATTCTGGAACTCGGTAATACTTGTCGTGCCTATCGTAATATTTCAGCTTATAACCGCCGCCTTTGCCGCTTACGGTTTTGCACGGCTCAAAGGACGGCTGAAGGAAATAATTTTCTTCGTTTACATAATCGTTATGCTTATGCCTTATCAGGTAACGCTGGTGCCCAACTACCTTGTTTCCGACTTTCTCGGCATACTCAACACAAGGTGGGCAATAATCCTGCCTGCGGTATTCACGCCCTTCTCGGTATTCCTGCTGACGAAGATAATGCGGCGCATACCCATATCCCTTATTGAAGCGGCAAAGCTGGACGGCGCAGGGGAAATGCAGATATTCCGATATGTTGCCCTGCCCCTTTGCAAAAGCGTAATGTTTTCCGTTGTTATACTTGTTTTTATTGATTACTGGAACATGGTTGAGCAGCCGCTTATATTGCTTTCGGACACAAACCTTTATCCGCTGTCGGTATTTCTTTCAAAGATAAATTCGGGAGAGATAGGACTTGCGTTCGCAGTCGCAACGATATATATGATACCCACTCTGCTGATGTTCCTTTACGGCGAGGATTACCTTGTTGAGGGAATATCCTATTCAGGCGGAATCAAGGGCTAAGGAGGAAAATTTATGGAACACAAAAGACGGGAATGGGTCAAGAACGCTGCCATTATCTTTCTTGCGATAATGCTTGTTCTGACCTTCTTTTCCAATACAATTATGAACTATTCCCTGCCGGAGGTAGCTGCTCAGTATGTATCAAGCGGCTCCCTTTCCGAGCAGATAAGAGGTACTGCCACAGTTGAGGCTGCGGAAAGCTACACCGTTAAAATAAGTGACACAAGAGTTGTGCGCTCGGTAGAGGTAAAGCAGGGCGACACCGTTGAAAAGGGACAAGTGCTCATTACCCTTGAAGAAGGCGACGGAGCGCAGCTTGAAGCGGCAAAAAGCGAGCTTGAAACTGCACAGGTGGAATACCGCAAGGCTCTCCTTGACACGGGAAAGGACTACTCCCTTGACGAACTGAGCATAAAAAATCTTGAAGAGGACATTGCCGCAGACAAGGCTGCCCTTGCCAACATTTCCGTTTATCAGGAAAATTACGAAAAGGCAAAGGAAAAGGTAAAGTCTGTTGAGGACGAAATAGAGGCAATAAACAAGACCGTAAAATCCCTTGAAAACGACAAGGCTGACCTTGACGAACAGCTTACGGCGCTGGCTTCCGATGATTTTTCCTCTCTTGACGACAAATATTTCAAGCAGGTGGAAAAGGCAAAGTCGGACATTGACAAGTACAAAAAGATAAAGACCGATGCAGACGAAAACGTAAAGCAGCTGCAGGACGAGATCGGAACTGCCGTAAGCGACCTTGAAATAGAGACCAAGAAAAACGAAATAGAAAAGCAGCGTGAGACCGTTACCCGCCTTGAAGCGAAGTACAGCCTTGCACTT
Source organism: Oscillospiraceae bacterium (assembly GCA_022769565.1). Classification (GTDB taxonomy): domain Bacteria; phylum Bacillota; class Clostridia; order Oscillospirales; family Ruminococcaceae; genus UMGS363. The sequence goes on along the minus strand of JALEJQ010000056.1, from coordinate 7,428 downwards.
GCCGATGACAGCGAGGATGCAGACGCTATCCTTGCCGAGCTTAATGACGCAAAATACACTCTCAGCAACCTTAATGCGGAATACCGTGACCTTGTTGAGAAAAAGAACACCAACAGCTCGCTGAAAAGCAAGCTTTCCTACGCTCTTGTAACACAGGGCAACGCCGAAAAGAACTACAATTCCTCCAAAAAATCCCTTGATACCCTCAAGCTGACCATAAGCAAGGAAATAAAGAAGCAGAAATCCGAAATAAACGACAAGATAGATGCGGAAAACGAAAAACTTGACGATGCAAACGACAGGCTCAAGGACGCTCAGGAGGAAGAAGCCGAAGCAAAGGAAAAAGCCTCCGTTTCCGTTGAGGACGCCGAAAAGGCTATAAAGGACAAGGAGCGTCAGCTTGAAGAAAAGAAGATAACCCTTTCCCAGACCCAGAAGACAGACCTTGAAGAATCGGGAAAAGCAAGCATTGACATTGAAGTTATGCAGTCCAAGATAGAAAAGCTGGAGAAAAAGGTGGCAGAGCTTGAAAAGGACGCTTCCGGCGGAGAAATAACCGCTCAGGTGGCAGGCGTTATCGAAAGCATTTCCCCCGTTGCAGGCGAGACCGTTGAAGCAGGCAGCACCATTGCAACCATTCAGATGACGGAAAAGGGCTGCACCGCAAGCATTACCGTTACAACAGATCAGGCAAAGAAGGTAAAGGTGGGCGATACGGCAGAGATACAGTATTTCTGGTACGGCGATGCAAGTGCGACCCTCACCGCTATAAAGGCCGATACAGCAAATCCTGCTCAGAACAAGCAGCTTGTATTCAGCGTAACGGGTGATGTTTCTCCCGGACAGTCCCTCCAGCTCGTAATGGGCGGAAAGGGTCAGCAGTATGAGCTTATCGTTCCCAACAGCGCAATAAGAGAGGACAGCAACGGCAAATTCGTGCTTGCGGTAGTTTCAAAGAGCAGTCCTTTGGGCAACAGATACACGGCAAAGCGTGTCAACGTTACCGTTATCGCCTCGGACGATACGAAATCCGCAGTAACAGGCGAGCTTATGCAGAGCGACTTTATTATTTCAACCTCCACCAAGCCAATAAACCCCGGCGATCAGGTAAGGCTTGTGGATTCACAGTGACCGAAAGGAGAAAGGGGCATGAACGCTGAAAAAAAGCGGCGCTTAGCGGTCCTGGGGGCGGTAAACTGCGTTTTTCTTATTGCATTTGCCGTGCTTGCGGCGGTACTGTGCGGAATAAAGTCACGCTTGCCCTCACAGCTTGCCGCAGAACGCTGGAGCGCAGACAGCGGCGAAAGATATTCCCAGCTTTCGGTGTTCTACTCGCAGGCTTCGGGAATAAATATCGACACCGTTTACACAATGCGTGTTAACATTGAAAAAAAACTTACGGAAAACTCTGTTTCTGCGAAAGAACCGGGCGCAAGGGTATGGTATGACGGATATTCCGCTCTTACAAGCCTTACGGTAACTTCTCCGAGAGAGGATTACACCATACGGGCAGACGCAGACGTTATTGCAACGGGGGGAGATTACTTTATGATACATCCCCTGAAGCTGCTTTCGGGATATTATTACTCGGACGACGACCTTATGCAGGACAGAGTTCTCCTTGACGAAAGCCTTGCATGGCAGCTTTTCGGCTCAAACGACATTGCCGGAATGACCGTTATCATAAACGGCAGACGGTTTTATGTGGCAGGAGTGGTTGAAGCGGACAGCGACAAGGCAAGCCGGTATGTTTACGGCGAAAAACCGCATATGTATATTTCATATGAGGGACTGAAAAACCTTAACGGCGAAGAAACGGTGCCTGTGACCTGCTATGAAGCGGTGATACCCGACCCCGTTTCGGGACTTGCAAGGTCAATTATGGAAGGCGTGATAACTGCGGATAAAAGCGGCTGTAAGCTGACAGAAAACTCCGACAGATATTCGCTTAAAAATCTTTTCGGCATTGCCTTTGACGGCGGAAAACGCTCTGTGATAGACACGGAGATAGCTTACCCCTTCTGGGAAAATGCCGCAAGGATAAACGAGGACAACGCAGCTACGGTGCTTGTATGGGCAAGTGCAATGCTTATTGTTCCCCTGTTAACGGTTATGTATTTCGTTTTTCTTCTTATACATAAGAGAAAGGCGATAGCACATAAAGCTGCGGAAAAAATAAAGTCTTCCGCAGAAAAAATAAAAGTCAGAATAGCCGACAGAAAATTATCGGCTGACAAATAATGAAAGGCGGACATTTTATGAAAAAGAACATTTTTAAGCGATGCGTCTGCACGGCGCTTGCGGCTGCTCTGGCGGTATCACTTACTGCCTGCGGCAAAGCTGAGATACCCATGGCATCAAAGGAAAACGTCTATACGACTACCAAGATACCCATGCCGGAAGCCTTCGATTATATCCAGTCCATGGATTCATCCGGAGATAAGATATACATTATAGGCACAAAGTCAAACGTTGACGAGACAAATCCCGATAACCCCATTTATTCAAGCGAAACCATGCTCAGTATTCTCGATTTCGAGGGAAACAAGCTGAACACCATTTCCATTGCTAAGGATGACGGCTCCGGCAGCGTTTCAAAGAACGTCAACAGTATGTGCGTTTCGGAGGACGGCAGCGTAACTCTTCTTCTCAATGAATATTCATGGAACGAAGAGACCTACGAAAGCACCAACAAATTCTACACCGAGACCTATGACCGGAACGGAACCCTTACCGCAACCGTTGACCTGTCCTCAATTCAGCCGGAGGACAACCAGGACTTCTATATAGGTGACATGACTATCGACAACAGCGGCAATATCTTCCTGACAAGCAACAACAGCATTTACGTTGTAAGCAATGACGGCAAGCTCAGCTTCTCCATAAAGGGCGACGAACAGCAGGGCAACTCAGGCTCCTACATCAACGCTGTCCGCAAGACCGCAGACGGCAGAGTTGTTGCAATCGTCAACAGCTACTCCTACGATGATGAAAACTACACCAGCACCAATGTCGCAAAGGTCATTGACCTGAACGCCAAGGGCTACACGGATGAATATCCCCTCAGCTCACAATACTATCAGTTCTACAACGGCGGCGGAGAGTATGACCTTTACGTTTCCACAGATAACACTCTCAGCGGCGTTGACCTTGAAACTGGCGAGTTCACTACCGTTATCGACTGGCTGAAATCCGGCTTCGACACCACCACAATGGACAGAGCCGCAATTCTTTCCGACGGACGTATCCTCTGCACAACCTACAAGTATGACACCGAAGGCGACGGCTACTCCTGGAGCGACAGCGATATGATACTTACCATTCTCTCCAAGGTAGACCCATCCGAAGTCCCCGACAAGGAGCTTATCACAGTTTATGCTTACTACCTTGATTATCAGGTAAAGCAGCGCATCGTTGAATTCAACAAGAACAGCGACAAATATCAGATAGAAGTCACAACCTACTACGATTATGACGACGGCACAGGCAGCTATGACGCAGGTCTTACAAAGTTCAACAACGACCTTATTGCGGGCAATATCCCCGACATAATCCTGCTCAATAACTCAATGTCCATAGACAGCTATATTTCAAAGGGCATCCTTGCAGACCTTTACACCTACATCGACAAGGACGAGAGCATTAACCGTGAGGATTATCTCCCCAACGTTCTTGACGCATTCTCGGTAAACGGCAAGCTCTATCAGATAGCTCCCTCCTTCACTATCAACACTGTAGTCGGAAAAAGCTCCGTTGTGGGAACAAAGGAAGGCTGGACAATGGCAGATTACCTTGCTCTTGCACAGGCAAATCCCGAAAAGGAAATGTTTACCGAAATGACTAAGGACGGATTTCTTTCAACCGCTCTGGGCTACTGCCTTGATTCCTATGTAAACCGTGAAACGGGAGAATGTTATTTCAACGGCGACGGCTTCAAGGGACTGCTTGAAGCAGCAAACGCTTATCCCGAAGAAATAAACTATGACGAGCTATACGCAGATGACAGCTACTGGATGGAAAAAGAATCCACTTACAGAGATAACAAAACCCTTCTCAACTCAGCTTACCTCTACTCCTTCCAGAACATAAGAGAGATCGAACAGGGTCAGTTCGGCGAACCCATCACCTTTGTCGGCTTCCCCTGCGAAAACGGCAACGGTGCCTGCATCATCACCAACACGGCAAATATGGCTATAACCTCAAAGGCAAAGAACCCCGACGGCGCATGGGAATTCGTAAGATACTTCCTTACCGATGAATATCAGAACACCATTACAGGTTCCTTCCCCCTCAAGACCTCCGCTTATCCCGCACTTATGGAAAAGGCTAAGGAAAAGCCCTATTACATGGACGGCGATAAAAAGGTAGAGTACGACAACTCCTACTGGATAGGCGACACTCAGATAAACATCGGCGTTAACACCGACGAGGACAACGAAAGAATAATGAACTACATCAAGTCCGTTACCTCCGTTGCAAACTACGACCAGAGCCTTATGAACATCATCAATGAAGAAGCCGGCGCATATTTCAGCGGTCAGAAGAACGTAGACGAAGTTGCCGAGATCATTCAGAACCGTGCAAGCACTTACATCAGCGAAAACAGATAATTTCCCCCATCTGTTTTTGTCCGCCCGTATCACACTTATGTATGGTACGGGCGGTTTTGTTTCTTTATATAAAAACAGCCGCAGAGAACCGAAAAAGCTCTCTGCGGCAATTATAGCCGTTATGATGTTATCAGAAATCGGACTTATTCTCTTCGCTTTCAGCCTCAGCTTCTTCGCTGTCCAGCTTGTCAAGCTCTTCGGGGGTCTCGGTGTCGTCGGTGCAGTCACAGCTGCAGCCGCATTCATCGCAGTCGTCCTCGAAATACATCTCGTCGTCATCGTCAAAATCGTAATCGTACTGTTCAAGCTCCTCATGCTTTTTCATTGCATAAACAGCAGCCGCAGCGCCGATGGCAGCGGAAGCGAGGGCTATAAGTGATACTCCAAAGCCTTTCATTTTATAACAACTCCTTTTTGATGTTCCTTCCATAAAAGCGGAAGCTCTTTTTGCTTATCAATATGTTTTAGTATAACACACTTTCTTTTAAATTACAACCGTTTTAACAATTTTTATTGACTTTTTTATGCTCCGTATGTATAAAATGGCTTTTGGGGCTTGAATTTTGGTATATTTATTTATAAGATATACTCATTGTATATAATTTGCGGTAATTTGCGCATTTTTGTTGACTTTAAGAAAATATACATATATAATTTAAGCATAAAAGGGGGAGATCTTATGGACGAAGTAAGGGTAAGATTCTATGACAGCGTTCCTGACGAAAGGCTGAAGTTTGCCGTAATTGCCGCAAGATACAACGGCAGATGGATATGGTGCAGACACAGGGAACGTGATACCTACGAAATTCCGGGCGGATACAGAGAATCGGTGGAAAATATAACAGCCGCCGCAAAACGTGAACTTTATGAGGAAACGGGAGCTGTCCGTTTTGATATTTCCCCAATATGCGTTTACGCTGTGGAAAAAGGCGGCGAAGAGACCTGCGGTATGCTTTTCTTTGCGGAAGTATATGAACTTGAAGCAGAACTTCACAGCGAAATTGAAGCAATAGAGTTTTTTGACGGTATTCCCGACAGGCTTACATATCCGCTTATACAACCGTTCCTATATAAAAAGACAGAGGAATATATTAAAATGAGAGAGCTTTGCAGAATTATCAGGGAACAGGTATATCCCAATTTTATAAATCTTGAGACCGCAATAAAAACATATGACAGAAACGCACTTGTCTGCGGCGTACCTGCTTGGCGGTATGTTTATCACACTATACACTCCGCTGACAAATGGTTTTTTGACCCCTGCGCATATGACGAACCCGATTTTCACGAGAACGGTATGGATAACCCCGACAATCCGTGCAGCATAGTTTTAAGCGATGAACAGCTGCTTGATTATCTGCATAAGGTAAGGGATAAAACTCTTGCTTATATAGACAGCCTTACGGACGAGGCGCTGTACGAAAAGCCCGGCAAGTGCCAATATACCCGTTTTGAGCTTGTGCTTATGCAGTTTCGGCATATATCCGTGCATACGGGTATGCTCAACGGTCTGACCATTGAAAAAACGGGCAGATTTCCCGTTTATGTCGGTGCGGACGGTTATGACAAGCTGAAAAAGGGATTGTATGATGATTAATCCAATTCTGCGTCAGGCTCCCCTGCAATGTTATTGCAGGGAAGGTCGGCAAGTATTCCTGCGTCGCTTTACACAAATCCTAATTAAAGTGTAGACAAAAAATCTGACTGCGCATTCCGCACGCAATCTTTGTGCGGTATTGCCCATCAAAACAAGAGGAGCTTTATAAATCCCTTAAAAATCGGGTACTCCGAATACCCGATTTTTTCATTATCAAAAACATAAAAAACAAACGATGTTTATGAATATATCTGCAATTTATGCCAAACAGCAGGGGAATTTCATTTTTCGGACATTCCCTTATTTTCATTTATCTTGTTAGATTGTTTATCCAATGATATTTTTTATAATGTTTGTAAACCGCTGGAAGTTTTATAATTTCATCAATATTTATCAAAACACTACCCACAACTTAACGCCCTCAAAGATTAGAGCGTTTATTGTGATGAAAATTGACCTTTCTGGTGTTCTCAAACCTCGGGGTGTCGCCATCATCATTACTGATCTGCACAACAGATTTTTGGATCTCGGTCATAATCCTCTCAAGCTTTTTCTTACGATGGGCAGGATTGCGGCTGAATACTGCGTCAGCTAATTTGTCGCGGAGAGATCCTATAAGGGTGTTCACATTTGCTTGATATTCATGCTTGTTGTTTTTATCTTTCCGAGCCTCTTTAATTATCATATCTGCCTCATTTTTTGCAATTGCAGCCATGTTGGCAAGGTACATACTTATCCAGAAATCCTGCATTATAACATTCTCCGAAAAGCCGCCAAAGCATGGTAATTCAAGCTTATTTTTGACAACATCATACTTGACCTCTATGCGCCATCTTTTGAAATAAAGGTCTTTGAACTCCGATTCATCAAGGTCGAAAAGATTGGTCATCAGAGTTTCAATCTCACCCGAGGGCAGCGCAAATTTAACGATTCGCACCTTAACATTATCATACATTGTGATGATGTGACTTCCGATTTGCAGAGTATCTATCTCGGTGCTGAACTTGGTACGGAGTCTGAACAAAAAGTATGATTTTTCGTACATCAATTCTATAAGCTCTCTGCTTGCATATCCTCTGTCCATTATGAAGATAGTGTTTTTAAGATCAATTATTTTTCCGACAGCTTCAAAGTGATTTTTGGCATGAACACGCTCGCTAATGTTTAGCGGAGAAAAAGCTGCGTCAATTATAAAGTCATTTAGGACGTCATAGGCAATGC
>JALEJQ010000041.1 GCA_022769565.1 Oscillospiraceae bacterium | reverse complement strand
GGTATCTCCGGCACCATATTTACGGCACGGGTCTTATAAAAGCTGTAGCCGAAAATGCTTGTTGACTTATTGTCGCTGCGGAACACAACGTTGCAGAAAACAAGACATGCGATAACGACAATAAGAATAACGGTAACAATGACCTCCGCAACGGAAAACGCCGATACTTTCTTTCCATTGCCGAAATTATTTCTTGACATATATAAACCTCCGGTTCTTTAGAGCGGTAATATTATTTAAAAAGCAGATAAACAGTATGTAAAAAATCTGTTCTATATAACATAACGGGCGGCTGATAGCCGCCCCTACGATTGGCTATCTTTTGTAATTTCTTGTAGGGGCGGATATTATCCGCCCGTTATTTTTAGGATTTTTAACAACCTGCAATATCCGTAAGGATATTATAACATATTAATTTGCAAATTACAAATAAAAAATAGCATAAATTCATAATTTTTTATGACCATTTGTTATTTATCTTGACACAGAGAAAAAAGGGTGCTATACTTGTTGCTGTAAAAATTCAATATTTTGCACGGATGCGGTTCGGGGAAGCGTTAGCACGGTCCTGCCGCCGTAATGACGAGTTAAAGAGAGAAATAAACCTTTCTTTAGCGCAGGCGCTATTATGTCACTGTGATATTTTTCATGGGAAGGCTGCGCCTGTCACTAAAATGTGAAGTCAAAGTCGGAATACCCGGCCGCAGGCAGCTTATGCTGCTATCCGATAAAACGGATTTTCCTCAAAAGGATGAGCTTTACGCCGCAGTGAACGGTTGATATTGCTTGTGCAAAGTTTACAGTCCGCCTGTAGGTACCACAGGTCAGGGCTTTGCTTTGCTGCGGATTTTCGTTTTTCGGAAGTCCGCAGCATTTGTTTTGAAAGGAAGTTTATTTATGAAAAGCACAAAGCTCTTATCCTTCGTACTTGCAGGCGTTACGGCTCTTGCTCTGACCGCCTGCAACAACGCAGATCAGACCTCCGACGGCGGCGTTATCACCACCTCGGAAATAACGGAAGCGGAGGCAACCACAGTTGAAACATCGGAAGCCTCGGACGTTCTTGACGAAACAGAAACCGAAACAAAAACAGAAGCAGCAGCCACTTCTGCAACTATTATTGACAGAGAGGGCAATGAGATCGTTGTTCCCGAAGAGATAAACACAATTATTTCCGCCGCTCCCTCCGTTACCGAAATTCTTACGGGTCTCGGCGCAGCTGACAAGATAATCGCCGCAGATATGTATTCCGCAGACGTTGACGGAATCGACCCTGCTGTCTGCACACTTGATTTCTACAACCTTAACACAGAGGAGCTTATTGCTCTTGCCCCCGACGTTATCGTTATAAACGGCATTTCCGAAACAGGCGACAGCGACCCTTACAAGGATCTTAAGGACGCAGGCGTTAACGTTGTTTATATCCCCTCTTCCACCTCCATTGAAGCCATCAAGGAGGACATAAGGTTCCTTGCAGAATACACAAAGACAACAGAAAAGGGCGATGAGCTTATTGCTTCTATCGATGCTGCCGTTGCAGACGTTACTGCAAAGGCTGCCACTATCACAGAAAAGAAGTCCGTTTACTTTGAAATAGGCGCAGCACCTTACCTCTACACCTGCGGCAAGAACACATTTATTGACGAGATAATCACCCTTATCGGCGCAGAAAACATCTACGGCGGCGAAGAGGGCTGGATCTCCAACTCCGATGAAACAGTTATCGCAGGCAACCCCGATGTTATCATCACAAACGTTATGTATGACGGCTATGATTACAACGAAATAAAGACCCGTGCAGGCTGGGACGTTATCACTGCTGTCAAGAACGGCGCTGTTTATCAGGTGGACGCAAACGCTACAAGCCGTCCTTCCCAGTATGTAGTTGACGGAATATATGCCGTTGCAAAGGCTGTATATCCCGAGATATTCGCTGAATGAGCCGCAGAAAAGCCATGACACTTACCGCCGTATCCATTGCGGCGGTTTTTGTTACGCTTGTACTTGGGATCTGCATCGGAAGCGTGTTCGTTCCGCCGAGCCATATTTTTGCCGTTATGGGAAACAAGCTGTTTGGCGCTTCTCTGTCCCCTGACGTTCCGCAGTCAAGCGTAAGCATAATTTTTTCCGTAAGAATGCCGAGAGTTTTCCTTGCTTTCATCGTTGGAGCGGCTCTTTCGGTAAGCGGAGCGGCTGTGCAGTCGGTGCTTAAAAATCCGCTGGCTTCGCCCTTTACTCTCGGCACATCAAGCGGTGCTTCTCTTGGGGCAAGCCTTGTTATAGTGTCTGGCGTTACCTTTATGGGAACCTTCTCCCTTGCCTTTGCAGGACTTTCCTCGGCTATAATAACTATGTTTTTTATGATAGCCTTTGCAAGAAGGCTTGACCGAAGCCTGCAAAGCAGCACCGTTGTTCTGACGGGCATGGTCTTATCCCTTTTTATAAATGCGATAGTCACCCTTATTGCAAACACCGCCGATGAAAAGTACAAGCAGCTTATGAAATGGCAAAGCGGCAGCTTCGCAGGACGGGGCTGGGAGTATGACGGGATAATGCTTGGAGTGCTTGCCGTTTGTATGGTCGTTTTTATGCTCAAAGCAAGGGAGCTTGACATTCTCACCTTCGGCGATGAACAGGCGCAGTCCATAGGGCTTGACACGAGGAGATCAAAAACTCTGCTGCTTGTTCTCAGCGCCGTGCTTTCGGGAACTGCCGTGTCCTTTGCGGGTGTAATAGGCTTTGTTGACCTTATTGCGCCCCATATTGCAAGAAAGCTGTTCGGCGCAGACCACAGGACGCTTATACCAATGTCGGCGGTAACGGGGGGCATTTTTATGGTGCTTTGCGACCTTGCTGCAAGGATAGTCATAGTGCCCAACGAACTGCCCGTGGGCGTTGTGACTGCCCTTATCGGAGCTCCCTTTTTCGCATTCGTTTTCTTTAAGCGCAGAACGGGGAGGTAAAGTTATGCTCGAAGTAAAAAACATATCCTGCGGCTACGGCGGCAGGGACGTTGTAAAAGAACTGAGCTTCACCGTTCGGACGGGAGAGATACTTGCCGTAACGGGTCCCAACGGCTGCGGAAAGACCACTCTTCTCCGTGCGCTTTGCGGCATAATCCCCTATCACAATGGCAGCGCAAGGATAAACGGCTGCGAGATAAGCGCACTTAAACGGACGGAGCTGTCAAAAAAAGCGGCGCTTCTCTCCCAGACAGGCGCAGGAGGAGAATACGCCGATTTCACGGTAATGGAAACGGTAATGCTCGGGCGTTACGCACACAGCGGCTCAGGCGCTTCAAAAGCCGACCGTGAGATAGCGGAGCGCTGCCTTGAACAGACGGGAACGGCTGAACTGAAGGACAGGCTCATAACCGAGCTTTCGGGCGGTCAGCTGCAGCGTGTTTTTCTTGCAAGAGCCTTTGCCCAGGAGCCTGAGGTCATTTTCCTTGACGAGCCTGCCAACCACCTTGACCTTAAATATCAGCTTCGGCTGCTTGAAAGCCTTAAAAGCTGGGCGGCGCAGGGCAGGACGGTTGTGGGCGTTTTCCACGACCTTAATCTTGCGGCGGCTCTGTCGGACAGGATAATGCTTATGGACAACGGAAAAGCCGCAGCGGAGGGAAAGGCGGCGGACATATGCCGCTCGGAGGCACTTTCCGAGGTCTACGGCTTTGATGTAAGAAAATATATGCTTGATTCACTTGAAATGTGGAACTAAAAGGAAGTTTGAAGTGTGGAGAGTGAAGAGTGGAGTTTATTTTAAATGTGGAATGTGGAGAGTGGAAAGTGGAATTATGGTATCGCCTGCGGCGATATTTTAAAATTGACAAAAAGGTCGTTACAGCGATAAAACGTTGTAACGACCTTTTTGTTTGTCTATATAATTTTTCCATTTAGCCAAGCGCCCATAATTCCGAATTCCGCATTACGAATTCCGAATTTAAATCAATTCCACTTTCAACTTTCCACTTTCCACATTCAAAATAAACAAAAATATACCTGTAATTTTCAGATTATGTATTGAAATATTTTCCGCTGTATGATATAATTATCAACAGCGGTTTTTTATCAGAAAATTGAAAGGAGTGCGTATTTCCGTAACGGGATACGGTCATTATGGGAAATAAATTCTGCGCTCTGACCTTTGATGACGGACCCAACACCGTCACAACGCCTCTTGTTATAGACAAGCTGGAGAAATACGGCGTTGTCGCTTCGTTTTTCCTTGTGGGGAACAACATAACGGAGGCTTCCGCAAGGGTCGCAAAACGTGCCTTTGAGCTTGGCTGCGAGATAAATAACCATTCACGCACCCATTCGGCTATGCCGGAGCTTATGCCTGAGGAAATAAAAGCCGAAATTGCTTTCACAAGCGAAAAGATACGGGAAATAACAGGCTGTGAGCCTAAATTTTTCCGTCCGCCCTATATTGCAGTGAACGATACTATGTTTGATAACATAGACCTGCCCTTTATCGCAGGCTTCGGCGCTGAGGACTGGAAGGATGAGGTCTCCGCAGAGGAACGTGCAGAAAGGGTGCTTGCCCAGGTGAGAAACGGCTGCATTATCCTTCTTCACGATATGGAGGGGAACAGCAAGACCGCCTGTGCCCTTGACCTTATCATACCTGCTCTGCTTAAGGACGGATATGAATTTGTTACCGTAAGCGGACTTTTTGAAAAAACAGGCGTTGTACCCCAAAAGGGCATTGTTTACAGCTATACGGAACAGACAACGGTTTACGCATGAAAGGAGCATATTTTTTATGAACGCAAAGAAGATCACGGCGCTGGTATGCGCAGTATGTCTTTGTGCTGCCATAACAGGCTGTGCAAAGGAAGAACAGGCGGATAATGCCGAAGTCGCCGAAACTACAACTGTTCAGGAGGAAACATCTGTGAGATCTATCGAATTAAAAGAAGAAAATTTCAAGGAGCTTGGACGTACATACTATGCCGACGGAAAAATATACTGCGCTCTCTCCGGCACAGGCGCCGAGTTCACCTTCACGGGTACGGAATGTTCCGTTACGGTAATGGGTGACACAAACAGTGCCAACCCTTCAATGGCGGACAATCAGGCAAGAGTAGGTATCTATGTCAACGGCGAGCGTGTTGTTGACGAAATGATAGACAACCTTACCGAGACCTATGAGGTGTTCAAGAGCGATACGGAAGAAACTGCAGACATAAAGATAGTAAAGCTGTCCGAATCCCCTATGTCCACCTTTGCCATAACCGATATTACCGTAAACGGCAAGGACGTTAAGCCTGCAGAGGATAAGGAACGCTTCATCGAATTTATCGGCGACTCCATTACTTGCGGCTACGGCGTTGACGACGAGGATATGAACCACCACTTCTCCACCAAGACCGAAGACACCACCAAGGCATACGCTTACAAAACTGCGGAGGCTCTGGATGCCGATTACAGTATGGTATCCTTCAGCGGCTACGGCATAATCTCCGGCTACAGTGACGGCGAAAAGAAGGTCTCCGAGCAGACCGTTCCCCAGTATTATTCAAAGCTGGGCTATTCATGGAGCCAGAACGGCAGCTTCGTTCCTGCAAATATCGACTGGGATTTCAGCAAGCGTCAGCCCGATGTTGTTGTTATAAATCTCGGCACCAACGACGACAGCTATTGCAAGGGCAAGGACGACCGCTGCGAGGAATTCCAGCAGACATATGTTGAATTCCTCAAGACTATCCGTGAAAAGAATCCCGATGCAACTATCATATGCACTCTCGGTATTATGGGTCAGAACCTTTACCCCTATGTTGAGCTTGCAGCAAGACAGTACAGCGAGGAAACGGGCGATGAGAAGATCTCATGGCTTATGTTCGATAATCAGTCCCAGGATGACGGCATTGCAGCCGACTGGCACCCCACCGAAAAGACCCACGCAAAGGCTTCGGCAAAGCTTGTGGAAAAGATAAAGGAAGTAATGGGCTGGTAAGCCTGAAATAATTAAAACAGCGTCCGCATACATTTGAAAGCAAGTGTATGCGGACGCTGTGTTTTTTTGCTCAATGCTTGTTATTTTGCTTCAAAAATAAAGTAAGCGGAGGTACCGACTATCGTAACGGTCATTTTATTGCCCGATATTTTCGCCTCCATATTTTTTTCCGAATCATCAAGGTCTAATGTGTATACGCCGTTCGATCCCGTAAGAGTTCCCGTGTGATCCTTTCCGTTCATGGAAAATTTGAAATTTTTTCCGTCCGAACAGGAAAAATGCGGATCAATGCTTGTAACAGGTATCACATCATAAGTGACCTTCTTCCCCGATAAACCCGTTTCTATAATTTCCCATTTAGATGTAATAGTTGCTTGTGCGGAGCCTGCCGAGCTGCTGCAGCCGCACAGACAGCTTAATGTCATTGCCACGATAACAGCGATAAATAATAACCGTCTTTTCACTTTAATACCCCCGATAATTTTTTATATCCATTATATATCAGACAAATCAAAATTACAAGCATTTTAATGTAAAATCAAAGTAAACTCTGTTCAGCATATCTCGTCCGAATCAAGAATAATTGTAAAAGGCCCGTCATTGAGGAGGGATATTTTCATATCTGCCCCGAAAACGCCCTTTTCCACAACAGGAACATCGGCTTTACACTTTTCTGTGATGTATTCATACATTTTATTTGCGGCTTCGGGCTTTCCTGCCTTGATAAATGAGGGACGGAACCCCTTTTTGCAGTCGGCGTAAAGGGTAAACTGGGAAATAAGCAGCAGACCGCCTCCAACATCCCCTAAGGAAAGGTTGGTCTTGCCGTTTTCGTCCTCGAAGATACGAAGTCCTGTCAGCTTCCGTATCATTTTATCCGCAATTTCCGTTGTGTCGCTGTCCGAAATGCCTATAAGCACAAGGAAGCCCTTGCCTATTTCGCCCGTGACCGTTCCGTCCACCGTGCAGGAGGCGTGAGTTACTCTTTGTATAACAAATTTCATTCAGATTATCCTTTCATAGTACAGTTTTAACCATTATAACATAAAAAACTGCTTTTGACTACAAAAAACCCTACAAAAATTTAACCAATTCATCAATAATTACCCTTGACAAATAAAAAAAACAGGAATATAATTATTTCATACGATTTAAATGCAATGACGGGGACGGAATGGTCGTGCTTCATTCAGAGAGCTGTTGGACGGTGCGAAACAGCTGAAAATCACCGAATTCACATCACCCCCGAGCAGCGCCGCTGAAGCTGTAAGGTTTAGGCTGCGACGTGTTCTCACGTTAAAGGGAATTCTGTCTAATGGCAGATATGAGCGCCGCTGTGTGCGGAATAAGAGTGGTACCGTGGAAGGGTCTGTTATGCTTTCACCTCTTGGATAAAGGGGCGAAGGCTTTTTTATTTACCGAAACCATTATTTTTCAAGGAGAGATACTTATGCTTACACTTGACAGCGTTTACAAGGCTTCCCACAAACTGAAGGAAGTCGTAAGAAGAACCGACCTTATCTATGCACCCAAGATCAGGACCGACTGCAAGGTCTACCTTAAAACGGAAAACCTCCAGGTAACAGGCTCCTTTAAGGTAAGAGGCGCATACTATAAGATCTCTCAGCTTTCCGATGAGGAAAAGGCAAAGGGCGTTATCGCCTGCAGCGCAGGAAACCACGCTCAGGGCGTTGCTCTTGCTGCGGCCAAGAACGGAATCAAGTCCATTATCTGCCTGCCCGACGCCGCTCCTATCTCAAAGATAGAAGCTACCCGTTCCTACGGTGCAGAGATCTGCCTTGTTGAGGGCGTTTACGACGACGCTTACGCAAAGGCTATACAGCTTCGTGACGAAAAGGGCTACACCTTCATCCACCCCTTTGACGACGACAACGTAATTGCAGGTCAGGGTACCATTGCTCTTGAAATTCTTGAACAGCTTGACAAGATAGACGCAGTTGTTGTTCCTATCGGCGGCGGCGGACTTATCTCAGGCATTGCGTTCACACTTAAGAGCCTTCGCCCCGAAATAAAGGTCTACGGCGTTCAGGCTACGGGCGCTCCCAGCATGGAGGAATCCATTAAGCACGGAAAGATAGAGTGTCTTGACAACGTTTCTACCATTGCAGACGGCATAAAAGTAAAAGAACCGGGCGTTAACACATTTGAGTATGTAAGCAAGTATGTTGACGGCATCGTTACCGTTACCGATGATGAAATTGCAGCGGCTATCCTTGCGCTTATCGAGCAGCAGAAGCTCATTGCCGAGGGTGCAGGCGCAGTTTCCGTGGCTGCCGTTCTCTTTGACAAGGTACCCGATATTGCGGGCAAGAATGTTGTGTGCCTTGTTTCCGGCGGCAACATTGACGTAACTATCCTTTCAAGAGTTATCAAGAGAGGTCTGCTCACTTCGGGACGCACCGCACAGCTTTGCATCGAGCTTATCGACAAGCCGGGTCAGCTTAAAGGCGTTTCCGACATCATCGCAGAAAAGGGCGGCAACGTTATCTCTATCCACCACGAACGTGCAAGCGAGGGTTCGGACATTAACGGCTGCTTCCTGAGAATAGTTCTTGAAACACGCAACTTTGAGCATATAAACGAAATAAAGTCGGCTCTTATCGAAAAAGGCTACAAGCTGACTAACAACTGATATACATAGGAGGAATTATTATGGAAAAAGTTTACACAAAAAATGCCCCCGACGCTATCGGTCCCTACTCTCAGGCAGTAAAGGTGGGCAATCTTGTATTCACTTCCGGTCAGATCGCTATCAACCCTGCAACAGGCAATGTTGAAGCCGAGGGCATTGAGGCTCAGACCAAGCAGGTATGTGAAAACCTTAAAGCCGTTCTTGCAGAAGCAGGTACCTCTCTTGAAAAGGCTGTAAAGACCGTATGCTTCCTTGACGACATCAATGATTTTGCCACATTCAATGCAGTTTACGGCGAATATTTCACAAACAAGCCTGCACGTTCCTGTGTGGAGGTTGCAAAGCTCCCCAAGGGCGTTAAGGTAGAAGTTGAAGTTATCGCAGAGCTTTAAAAATCAGCGGAATTTCGGTGCAGTGCAGGAATTCCGCTTTTTTTATCCTTGATATTGACTTTTGAAGCCGTTTATGGTATTATATAATAACTGCTTGCGGGCGTGGCGGAATTGGCAGACGCGCCAGACTTAGGATCTGGTGTCTTTCGATGTGCAGGTTCAAGTCCTGTCGCCCGCACCAACCAAAAAATCCCTTAACTGCGATGGTTAAGGGAACTTTTTTGTTTTTTAGCGTCAAAAGGCACCGATACGACATTTATGCCGCAATATCCTTTGTCATATATTTAATACAGCCGGTCATCACTCCTGCCAAGGCAATAACCGCACCTGTCAGCACAAGTCCCGTTTCCAGCTTTGAATCGGAAATGATGTTGCTTGCCTCGGAATAGGCGTAGGGCGTGATGTATTTTAGAAACTCCGCCTTTTCGCTTATGTTGCAGATAATATTCATAAAATACAGCGCAAGGGCAAGTCCCAGACCTATTCCGATACCGCTTCTCCGCAGGAACGCCGAGATGCCGAAGCATATGCAGGCTATCTCAAGCTGCATTATGAGATATGCGGTGTGAAGCAGGACAAACTCACGCATCTGCAGCTCCTCGCCTATTGCAGCGGCGGACACAACGCTTGCCGCAGCCGCAAAAATATTCATAACAACTATCTGTGTAACAACTGAAAGCAGCTTCTGCATAATTACGGAAAAACGGCTTACGGGGTGCGTTAACAGAAATTCCGCAGTATGCTCCTTTTCCTCCTTGGCAAGAACGGCAGCACCCGTCAGCGCCGCAAAAAATCCGCCCCCAAGCCCCAGAATATTGCCGCACTCTATGCCGTAAAAGCCCATAAGCTCGCCGAAGCTGAGTCTGTCCATTCCGAATGCGGCGGTGAAGCCTCCCATATTGGCGAAAACGTCGGTAACGCTGTCCATTTCGCTTTTCATTTCGGGAAACATCATGATACATATGACTACCATAAAAGCAATGGAGCAGGTCCAGATGCACCATGCCTTTGCCGAGCGTTTAAGTTCGTTTATGTAAACTGTCATTTGTTTTCGCCGCCTTTCTCATAGTAGTGCATAAATATTTCTTCAAGGTCAGGCTCCGTTATTGTCATATCGTAAACAGGCAAGCCGCTTACCGTGTTCAGAAGCACTTTTATATCGCCGCTGTAAAGGAAGCTTACGGAATCCGCCGAGGCTTCCGCAGACTTTGCTTCAAGCTGCTCGGGAACGGTATTTACGCCATGGAGCGTTACACGTTTTGCCTTTGTTTTCGAGAGCTTTTCAACGCTGTCAAGGGCAATTATCCTGCCCTCCTTGATTATCGCCGCACGGCTGCAGTTTTTCTGTATTTCCGACAGAATGTGTGAGGAAAGGAATATGGTCGCACCCTCGGCGTGGCGTTCTCTTAAAATATCGAAAAATTCCTTCTGCATAAGAGGGTCAAGTCCGCTTGTAGGCTCGTCAAGTATGCACAGCTTCGGCTTATGCTGCAGGGCGCAGACGATAGACACCTTTTTTCTGTTGCCGAGAGAAAGCTCCTCCACACGCTTTTCCCTGTCAAGAGCAAGCCGCTCGCACAAAGCCGCCGCTTCCTTGCTGCAGTCCGCCCTGCGCATTTTTGCGGAAAAGGCAATAACGTCCTTTACCCTTGTTCCGCTGTAAAATGCGGCTTCGGAGGGCATATATCCGATGTCTGCAAGTATTTCCGTCCTCTGCCGCACTATATCCTTTCCGAATATCCTTGCTTCCCCCGATGTAGGGGAAATAAGTCCAAGCAGAGTGCGGACGGTAGTGGATTTTCCTGCCCCGTTAGGACCGATAAACCCGAAAAACCCCCCCTCGTTAACGGTTAGGTCAAGGTTAGTTATGCCTCTTGCCTTGCCGTAGCTTTTTGTTAAACTTAAAGTCTCTATGGCTTTCATTGTCATTCCCCTTTCCAAAGTAAAAGCTGAACGCTGCGCTTTGATCAGCTTTTACTTAGATAAATTTTCTTCCAGAAGGCTATCATCTTTTCAAAATTTTTCTCCACCTCATCGACGTCAAAGCTGCCCTTATGTGATTTTTCCCAGAGATACCCCTCGGAAGCAAGATACATATCCATATACATCATCTGCAGGTCAATGCCCTCCACAAACTGTTCGGGGTCAATTTTAAGGAACCTTGCGTTTGCGTCAAAGGAAGCCACTCTGCCGATGATTTTCTGAATATCGCCGCAAATTTCAGGGTCGGTCTCATAGTACGCCTTAATGGTAAAAAGAGTAAGGTCGGGGTACTTTTTCATAAGTGCGACCTTGGCTTTCAGACCCTTGTGCATAATTTCAAAAATATCCTCTTCCTCACCGCAGCCGAATTCGTAAAGATATTTGTATGTGGTATCAGCCGCATTTTGAATAAGGAACAGATACAGCTCCTTTTTGTTGCGGAAATAGTGGAACAGCAGAGACCTGCTTATCCCAGCTTCGGCGGCTATTTCGCTGACGGGACTTTTTTTGTAGCTGTTCTGCGAAAATACACGGTAGCCGGCATTTATCATGGCAAGCCGCTTTTCTTCCGGCAGAGAAAAGAATTTTTCGTTCATAAAAAACCCCCTTGACTGT
>JALEJQ010000019.1 GCA_022769565.1 Oscillospiraceae bacterium | reverse complement strand
TTATATTATGAGGTATTAGCAGTCTTTTCAGACTGTTATCCCTCTCTTAAAGGCAGGTTGCTCACGTGTTACTCACCCGTCCGCCACTAAGTTTAAAAGAGCAAGCTCCTCTAAACTCCGTTCGACTTGCATGTGTTAGGCGTGCCGCCAGCGTTCGTCCTGAGCCAGGATCAAACTCTTTAGTAAGTTTGTATGTTAACGCACCTTGCGGTACGTTAATATCTATCCTGTAAGCTCTTTTTGACTTACTTGTTTCTGGCGCTTATTTTATACTCTTTGCTTGAGTTCTCTTTTTCTTCACCCATATTTCTATGAGCTTGGAATTTAAGGGTTTGTTTAAGTTCGTTTCCTTACATTGTTCAATTTTCAAGGTTCCAATCGCTTGCCGCCTCATCAGACAGCTTTTATATCATATCACTTTCAGAACTTTTTGTCAATTAACTTAGTTTTAAAAGTTTTTGAACAAATTGTTAAGAAGCAATACGCTTGCTCTCTTTTCAGCTGCTCTTTACTTTCCCTTCACAGCTTCTTTTCAAGCACTTTGCTGTCACCTCTTGCGGCGACTTATTTATATTATCATATTCAGTTGAGTTTGTCAATAATTTTTTTGAGATTTGTCGAATTAACTGCAAAACCCTGCCTGTATATATTTAAAATGTTGTTTTTGCACAAACGCCCATACGCAAAAAAGCGTACCCTCCGAAAAGGATACGCTTTGATACTAAGTTCATATCGTTCTATAGACAAAGACGGGAGATAGAATTACGTCAATCAAGGAAAGTGACCGCAGGCGTGCTGTCGCACGGCAAGGGAGCTTGACGACGAGTGACGTAATTATAGCTTTCGGATTTGTCTATAGGTTGATATGAACTTAGTATTATATATAAAAACATTAATATGAGTAACCGCTCAGTTCGCCTGCGTCCACTCTGCCCGAAGCAATAGCTTCCGCCTTGATCTCCTCATAAGCGAAGGCTTTTGCAGCATAGTAATAAGGTCCTACATAAACAACTTCAAGGATACCGAAGGTAAGCGCCGAAAGCATATGCCAGCCGAAAAAGCTCAGGTCAAGCACAAACAGATCCATCTTGTGACCTTCCGTCATTGCCTTGCTTATGTCAATAGCACGGCTCGGACTTATATTGGGATTCTCCATTTTGATATACTCCGCCACGGAATAGGAATATGCCTTTATAATACCCGGCACCACAAAAAGCAGCGTCCACAAAAATACAAACAATCCCTTCAGGAACACAAGCAGCACATTATCCGTGTATCTTTCCTTAAATGCGCAGAACATTTCCCCTACATCCAGCTTCTCCCTGTGTATAGCCCTCTGGAACCATACGGCAACGCCCATATAAATTATTGATGTAACGAAAAGAGATGCGACCGAGCCGATAATTCCTATCATAGCAACTGCAAGACCGAATTCATCGCCGTCTCCGACCTTTTCAACTACGCTCACACCGCCGGAAATAAGCGTGTAAATAAGTATTACAAGCACATTGTTCCACTTGTTGAGCTCATAATGCGTTTTTGCATTTTCTTTTATCCTTATCCTGTCAAATCCCATGTCAATACCTCCCTATCAACCCATGACCTTGACCATAACCGCCTTCTGAGCGTGAAGACGGTTTTCAGCCTCTTCAAAAATCTCATTTGCGTGTGCTTCAAATACCTTTTCGGTAATTTCTTCCTCACGGTGCGCAGGCAGACAATGCTGTACCATAGCGTCGGGATTAGCCGCAGCCATAACTTCATCGTTGACCTGATAACCCTTGAACGCTATCTTGCGCTTCTCTGCTTCGCCTTCCTGACCCATAGAAGCCCATACGTCCGTAAAGATAACATCTGCGCCCTCAGCAGCCTTAACAGGCGAATCTGTAAGCTCAAAGCCTTCATAAGCCTTGGCAAAATCAAGTACCTGCTTGTCGGGGTGATAACCCTCGGGGCAAGCAACGGAAACCTTCATTCCCACCTTAAGACCGCCTACGATAAGGGAGTTCGCCATGTTGTTTCCGTCACCGATAAAGCACATTTTCAGACCGTCAAACTGACCCTTGAATTCACGTATAGTCATAAGGTCTGCAAGCACCTGACAAGGGTGGCAGAAGTCCGTAAGACCGTTTATAACGGGGATAGAGCCGTATTCCGCAAGATCCTCCACTTCCTTCTGCTCAAAGGTACGGATCATTATGCCGTCAAGATAGCGTGACAGCACCCTTGCCGTGTCCTGAACAGGCTCGCCCCTGCCTATCTGAAGGTCGTGGGAAGAAAGGAACAGCGGATAACCGCCAAGCTGATACATACCCGTTTCAAAGGATACCCTTGTACGAGTGGAAGACTTCTGGAATATCATTCCAAGGGACTTGCCCTTAAGGTGCGGATGGGGAATATTGTGCTTAAGCTCGTATTTGAGCTGATCCGCAAGGTTAAGTATGTCGATAATTTCCTCCGTGGAAAGATCCAGCATTTTAAGTAAGTGTTTCATTTCAATGACCTCCGTTTATTTTTTTGCATATGCCTTGTCTATAAAATCTTCAATGACCTTGTTAAGTCTTGAAGCACATTTAAGGGGCAGATTTTGTGAAGCTGTGTCCCACATATCGTATGAACAGTTGGGATTCTGGGTAGCAAGCGTCCTTACGGTCTTTCTTATCTCCATGCTTTCTCTCAGACCGCAGAGCGCCAGCACAGGCTTGTCGACCTCGGTATATTCGGGATAGTCCTCCAGCTTTATGCCGTTGTCAACAGCCGCAACAAGAGAATTCATATCAACATTTTTACAGAATTCCCCGTAATCACGTCTTTCGTCCTTGTCAAGACCCATTGTAAGTCCGCTTATTCCTGCAAGGAGCTTATTTTTAATAATTTTTTCTTTGTCGGTAAGCTGTTTAAGCGCCTTTTCCACGTCCGCAACGTCCTTGATAAGCCAGGGATTTATCATAATGTAGCCATTGAAAAGCTCGCCGTGCCTGCACATAAGAGGCAGCATAAGCGCAGCCCCAAGGGAATATCCGGCAAGAGTAACCGGTTTTCCGAAGCTTGAAGCAAATTCCGCTATCTGCTCTATTGCAAGCTCCGTTGAAAACATCCTTTCAGAGTTTCTTCCGAAGCCGGGCAGATGAGGAACAACTGCGCAGTAATTTCTTGAAAGGTAATCGCATTGCTTTGAAAAGCAGTATACCGAATCCTCTCCGTGAAGAAAAATTATCACGGGATTAAAATCATTTCCGTATTTTTCATAGTACATCATATGAGCACACTCCCGAGAATTTCAATACCCTTGTCGATCTCATCGTAAGTAATGTTAAGAGGCGGAAGAAGTCTGAGCTTCGTTTTTGCGGTAAGTGCCAGCAATCCCTTATCAAGACAAGCCTTGCATACCTCCGCCGCATTTTTTTCCTTGAATCTTATTCCCATCATAAGTCCCAGACCGTCAACGCCCTCGACCTCGGGAATTTCCATAAGCTTCTTTCTGAAATACTCGCTCTTTTCCCTTACTTCCTTAAGAAATTCGGGGCTTCCCACCTTATTTGCAACCGCAAGACCGCCTGCGCAGGCAAGAGGATTTCCGCCAAAGGTGGAGCCGTGAGTACCCTTTACAAGTACGTCCGCACACTTACCGTCCGCAAGACAAACTCCCACAGGCACACCCCCTGCAACGCCCTTTGCAAGTGTGGTTATATCGGGCTTTACCCCGAACTGCTCCGAAGCAAGGAAGGTTCCCGTTCTTCCTGCACCCGTCTGCACCTCGTCCGCAATGGTAAGAATATCCTTCTCTGCGCAAAGCCTGAATATCTCGTCAACAAAAGCCTTATCAAGAACGTTGACTCCGCCCTCGCCCTGTATAAATTCAAACATTACCGCACATACGCTGTCATCTATCTTAGCCCTGAGGTCGTCAATATTGTTCGCCTCAACGTTGATGAAGCCCTCGGTAAAGGGGAAGAAATAATTGTGGAAAACATCCTGACCCGTTGCGGAAAGTGTAGTCACCGTTCTTCCGTGGAAGCTGTTCACAAGAGTTATGATGTTGTACCTCTTAGCTTCCGCACCGTATTTGTCAAAGGAGTATTTTCTTGCTATCTTTATAGCACATTCGTTGGCTTCTGCGCCGGAATTTCCGAAAAACATCTTGTCATAGCCGGTAATTGCGCTGAGCTTTTCCGCAAAATCCGCCTGTACCTTTGTGTAGTAGTAGTTGGAGGTGTGCTGTATAGCCCTCGCCTGCGCACAAACAGCGTCCGCCCATTCCTTGTCGCAGTAACCCAGAGAATTTACGCCTATTCCGCTGCCGAAATCTATGTACTCCTTGCCGTTTTCGTCAACAGCGGTACGTCCCTCGCCCTTTTCAAAAACAACGCCGTAACGTCCGTATGTGCCCATAATATGACTGTTAAATTTTTCAATAGTATCCATTTTTAGTGTCCTTCCTTTTCAAGAAAAAGCTGCTTCTATCCAAAAGCATCATAACGCCGTGCGGCATTTTCATTGTACTTCGGCAGCCTTGACAGCAATAAGCCCATAGCCGCCACTTTTATACTATATGTATTATATGCTCTTATTTATACTTATTTTCACGCAATAACGTATACAATTCGTATAAAAACTAAATATTATACAAACTGTGTACCAATTCCCTGGCTTGAAAGCAGCTCGATAAGTATGGAATGAGGAACTCTACCGTCAATGATGCAGGTCTTTCTTACTCCTCGTCTTACCGCCTCAACGCAGCAGTCTATCTTAGGTATCATACCGCCGGAAATAATGCCCTGACGCTTCATAAAGGGCACGTCGCTGACATGAACGGTGGGGATAAGAGTGCCTGCATCGTCCTTGTTTTTCAGCAGACCAACAATGTCCGTCATAAGAATAAGATTCTCCGCCTTAAGGTCAGCAGCGATCCTCGAAGCCGCAGTATCGGCGTTAATGTTGTAGGTCTGACCCTTTTCATCGCAGGCAACGGTGGAAATAACAGGAATGTAACCCATGTCAAGAGCATCGGTGATAGGCTTTGTGTTAACGTTAACTATCTCTCCCACAAATCCAAGGTCGACCTCGCTTTCTATCTTGTGCGCCGTTATCATATTACCGTCAATGCCGCACATACCGAGAGCCTTTCCGCCGTTTCGGGTAAGATGGGAAACAAGCTCCTTGTTCACCTTTCCTGCAAGGACCATTTTAACGATGTCCACCGTAGCCTCGTCCGTGTAGCGCAGACCGTTGATGAACTTGCTTTCAATGCCTACTCTTTTCAGCATATCGTTTATTTCGGGACCGCCGCCGTGAACGAGGACCACCCTTACGCCGATAAGTGAAAGAAGAACGATGTCGCTCATAACAGCGTCCTTAAGCTCTTCGTTTGTCATAGCGTTTCCGCCGTATTTTACCACAACTATCTTGCCGTTGTACTTCTGAATATACGGAAGTGCGTCAATAAGCACTCTTGACCGTATTTCGTTTGCAATATCAAATTGCTTATCCATTTCCTTTGACCATTCCTTTCGCAGTGCCACATAAAATTATTTATGTATCAGCCTGTTTGCAGCCTCAGCTGCCTGTTCCGCCGAATAAATATCTATTTTCTTTAAAGGAGAGCAGAAAAATGCAGGCTTCATATCATATTCATCATAATCGGTAAAAATAAAATGAAGCTCGGCAGCACCGTCACCTTTGTTCCTGACATTCACGCCCCGAAAATGATAGGGAGTAAGAAACTGTGCGCAGCCGTCCGAAAAGCATATGACCCTAAGATTTGTCACCGCAAGAACGCATTTCCGCAGCGCTTTTTCGGTAAAAAGAGAAGCTATCTCCCCGAATATGCCGCTGCTGCACGCCGCTTCACAGCTGCAAACGACAACTTCATTTGCTTTAAGACAGTCCTCAACGGAATCCGCCTTCATCATATTCGTTTCAATTTCAAACATTCCCGACATACCCATAGCCGCAAGCCCCTTTATGCCCTCTGTTCACTCTTATATGCCATGTATCTTTCTTTTTCCGATAATATCTGCCTGCACAGATTTTCGGCTTCAATAACGTTGTTCATATATATATCACCGAATACACCGTCATTTCCGGGAACGCTCTTGTTGTAATCGGCAAAAATACGCACTACCGATACATTAGGCTTAACGCCGGGATAGACCTTTACATCGGAAATACAGTCCAGATACTCAGCCCTTGTGACCTTTCCCTGTATAATAAATACACGATTGTTTGTCAAAGCGTAATATTCCTTGCTTCCCCCTCGGATTATCTTTACAAAAAGAAATATTCCTATTGCAAGAAAGGGCAGACAGAACAGCGCAAAGGCTCCGCCGCCGCTGAAAAATGCCGCCGCACCCCAAAGAAGCGAAAACCCCGTCCATATTATGGCAAAGAACAAGGGCGGCGCATCCGAGGGAGCACCCTTCCCTTCATCGCTCCAAACTATGTATTCACCGCTGAAAAGCTGTGAGCTCACCTTTTCTTCAATGAGCTGTGATGTATCAATATCCCCCATGCCGTCACCTCATATTTATTATGAACGGTAATCCCCGTTTATCTTAACATAATCGTAAGTCAGGTCGCAGCCCCACGCCGTTGCGGAAACATCACCTGCATTAAGGTCAACGCTTATGGTTATCTCGTCCTCGGTAAGCACCGTTTTTGCAGTTTCCTCAGAGAAATCAACACCTGCGCCGTTTTCGCATACATGGATAGAACCTGCCCTTGAAGAAAGGTCAACAGCAACCTTGTTTATATCAAAATCAGCCTCGGCATAACCGACAGCGCAGAGGATACGTCCCCAGTTTGCGTCGGAGCCGAACATTGCACACTTGAACAAAGGCGAACGTATAACGCTCTTTGCCACAATAATAGCCGTGTCAAGGTCGGGAGCGCCCGAGCATACGCAGGTAAGCAGCTTTGTTGCGCCTTCTCCGTCCTTGGCAAGCATTTTCGTAAGATTTGCCATTACCTGATAAAGGGCAGCCTTAAACTCGTCAAAATCCGCACCCTCGGCGGTAATTTCGGGATTTTCCGCAAGACCGTTCGCCATAAGTACGCAGGTATCGTTGGTAGACTGGTCGCCGTCTACGCTAAGACAGTTATATGTAACCTTAACTATCTCCGATAAAGCCTTTTTCACCATTTCGGAGGAGATAGCAGCGTCCGTTGTGATAAAATTCAGCGTTGTAGCCATATTGGGGTGAATCATACCGCTGCCCTTTGCCATGCCGCCTATCCTGCACAGCTTTCCGCCAAGAGTTACTTCAACCGCATACTCCTTTTTCACCGTGTCGGTAGTCATAATAGCCGTTGCAGCTTCAACATTTCCCTCATAGGACAGCTTCTTCACCAGCTCGGGAACAGCCGCTTTTATAGGTTCAATAGGAAGCACCTGTCCGATAACGCCGGTAGAAGCAACAATGACCTCCTCCTGCTTTATTCCCAGAGCCTCCGCAGTAAGACGGCACATCTCGTCAGCCTTTTCCTCACCGTCCGCATTGCAGGTGTTGGCGTTCTTGGAGTTGACAATAACAGCCTTAGCCTTTCCGCCGCTTTTTTCAAGATTTTTCTTTGTAACGACAACAGGCGCACCCTTCACCTTGTTCTGAGTGTAAACACCTGCCGCATTGCAGACAACATCTGAAACTATCATCGCAATATCATTTTTCTTTGTGGGATTTTCTTTGATCCCGCAGTAAACACCGCTTGCCCTGAATCCCTGTGCGGCACAAACACCGCCCTCTATTACCTTAAATTCTTTCATAAACAAACCTCCTGTATAATTCGGATTTCGGAATGCGTAATTCGGAATTATTTTTCATCAATTACTTTCTGCGTTTTGGTAATTGCGACCAAAATGCTTATTATTTCCTGACAATTCGAATACATGCTGTCAAAATGACTTTTTTCAATATATCCGCTTTCCGCAAGAAGTTCAAGCCAATATTCAGTTTCGCTTGCTTCTTTTAAAGCAATATTCAATTTTGAATAAAAATCCGCCCTGCTCTGACCTCGTATCGCTTCCTTAACATTTGCGCCTATGCTTGTTCCGCTTCGCAAAACCTGCCTTGAAAGCACATACTCCCTTTTTTCAGATGACAGATATTGATACATTTTTATGATCCTTAACGCAAAATCCTTGCTCTTATCGGCAATTACATTTTCTTTCATAATCTATAGTTACCAAATCAATACCGCATTCCGAATTCCTAATCATTCCGAATTATTTTTCGTATTCGCAAAACCTGTCTTGAAAGCACATACTCCTTTTTTCAGATGACAGGTATTGATAGATTTTTATTATCCTTAACGCAAAATCCTTGCTCTTATCGGCAATTATATTTTCTTTCATAATCTATAGTTACCAAATCAATTCCGAATTCCGAATTCCGAATTCCGAATTTTTAAACAAGTCCCGTGCGTTCATCAATTCCCATCATAATGTTCATGCACTGAACCGCAGCACCGGAAGCACCCTTGCCAAGATTGTCAAAGCGTGAGCAAAGCATGATGTGGTCATCGTTGCCGAAAACAAATATCTGCATAAAGTTTGTGTCCTTCATAACATTTGCCGCAAGGAAACCGTCAGACAGAACGCCCTCGCCCATAAAAGGCATTACCTTGACAAAATATTCGTCCTTGTAATGCTCCGAAAGCATCTCCCAGACAGCTTGCGCATTGGTCTTTCTCGGCATTGCTCTCAGGTGAAAGGGAACGGCAACAACCATACCGTTATAATAATCGTCCACAATAGGGCTGAATATGGGAGGATAGGAAAGTCCCGAAACCGCCATCATTTCCTTGATGTGCTTGTGCTGCTTTCCGAGAGAATAAAATCTGGGTGAATCAAATTCCTCCGGCTTGTCGGGTCCCTCATAAACGGCAATAGCCTTCTTTCCGGCTCCGCTGTAGCCCGAAACAGCATGGCAGGTCACCGTATGGTGGGGAGCAATAAATCCCGATTTAACCATAGGGTATAAAAGTGCGTTGAAGCCGCTTGCATAACAGCCGGGAACAGCCACTCTCTTTGAAGCAGCTATCTTTGCCCTGTGTTCCGAAGAAAGCTCCGGCAGACCGTACGCCCAGCCGGGATTTGTCCTGTGCGCCGTGGAAGCGTCAATTATCTTCGTGTTGGGATTTTCGGCAAGTGATACCGATTCTATCGCAGCAGCGTCCGGCAGACAAAGGAAGGTATAATCCGATTCGTTTATAAGCCTTTTTCTTTCAACGGTGCTTTTTCTCAGATCCTCGTCAATGAACATAAGCTCAATATCGCTTCTGTCCTTGAGCCTTTCAACTATCCTAAGCCCCGTTGTGCCTTCCTGTCCGTCTATAAAAACCTTGTAAGCCATATAAATTAACCTCTTTCAGTCATAATTCCCAATAATCAGTCCGTTAAAGAAAGTATAAACCAAGTATAAGCGGTTTTGATGAACAATTAATTGACATTTATGTGATTATTTATAAATATATGAATTTTGCCGTAAAATATGCAGTATAAAATTGCATATATACATTTTCAGTTGCATAAAATCACTTTATTGCATTTCTTGCATACTCGATCTGCTTCATAACAGCCTCGGGAGCAGGACCGCCCTCCGCCTTTCTCATGTTAACGCAGGTCTCCAGCTTGATAGCGTCATAAACGCCCTCGTCAAATACATCGCTAAGCTCCCTGAACTCGTCAAGTGACAGCTTTTCAAGCACCGTATCGTTCTTTATGCAGTATGCAACAAGTGTACCGGTTATCTTGTAAGCATCTCTGAAGGGCAGACCCTTTTTAACAAGATAATCCGCACAATCCGTAGCATTGATAAAGCCCCTTGCCGCAGCGTTTTTCATATTGTCCTTGTAAAGCGTCATGGTGGACAGCATAGGGATAAATGTAGTAAGGCACAGCTTCACCGTGTCAATTGCGTCAAAAATAGCCTCCTTGTCCTCCTGCATATCCTTGTTGTAAGCAAGAGGCGTACCCTTCATCATAACGAGCAGGGTGTTAAGGTCGCCGTAAACTCTTCCCGTCTTTCCTCTGATAAGCTCGGTAACATCGGGGTTTTTCTTCTGCGGCATAATGGAAGAACCCGTAGCATAAGCGTCGTCAAGCTCAATGAACTTGAACTCCCATGAGCTCCAGAGAATGATCTCCTCGGAAAAACGTGAAAGATGCATCATCAGTATGGAAATTGCGGAAGCCATCTCAATGCAGAAATCCCTGTCGGAAACGCCGTCAAGAGAATTCATTGTAATGTCGTCAAAGCCTAAAAGTCCGCAAACCTGCCTGCGATCAATAGGATAAGTGGTCGACGCAAGAGCGCCGCTTCCCAGAGGCATTTTGTTCATACGCTTGTATGTATCCTCAAAACGTCCAATATCTCTGATAAGCATCTGCGCATACGCCATCATATGGTGCGCAAAGGTGATAGGCTGCGCCCTCTGCAGATGTGTGTAACCGGGCATAATGGTATCAAGATTTTTCTCCGCAATGTCGCAGAGCACCCCGATAAGCTCCTTTATCATAGGGATTATCTCGTTTATCTCGTCTTTAAGGTACATTCTTATGTCAAGAGCTACCTGGTCGTTGCGGCTCCTTGCCGTGTGAAGCCGCTTTCCCGTGTCGCCGAGGCGCTTTGTAAGCTCC
The DNA here is from genome assembly GCA_022769565.1 of Oscillospiraceae bacterium. Taxonomy (GTDB): domain Bacteria; phylum Bacillota; class Clostridia; order Oscillospirales; family Ruminococcaceae; genus UMGS363. The sequence goes on along the minus strand of JALEJQ010000019.1, from coordinate 20,905 downwards.
GATTCAACAAACATATGAATGTCCTCGGCTTCGGGGTCAAACTGCAGAGCGCCGCTGTCAATATCTTCAAGAATACTCTTTAAGCCGCCGATTATCTTCTCGCTTTCAGCCTTGTCGATAATGCCCGTGTCACCAAGCATTTCCGCATGAGCCATAGAGCCCTTTATATCCTGCCTGTACATTCTCGAATCAAAGGAAATGGAGGAGTTGAAGTCGTTGACCCTTGAATCCACTTCCTTTGAAGAACGTCCTGCCCACATTTTGTTATTCATATCAAGATCCGCCTTTCGGTAGTATTATTCAGCTGCGCTGTCCGAAGATTCTATATAGCCCGTAGAAACCGATGTATCGCTTGCGCCCGGTTCAAAGCCAAGGGTCTGACCTAAAGGAATGCCGAACTGCTGTACTTCCTCTTCCGTAACAGGACGGAATTCCAAGGTTTCCGCATCGGTATACCAAAGCAGGTTTCCGTTATCGGTAAAATCGATCTTTGCAAATTCAGCCTTGCCGTCAAATACGACCTTGAATTTTCCTTCGGTTATCTCATATTCATTTACCAGATCGGAGAATATTACCTCTGCACTGATATGATGCACCTTGGTAATTGTTCCCGTAAATTCATAAACCGTAAAGCTAAGGGTATTTCCGTTCTCATCGGCGGAATAATAATCGTCAACAAGAGGCACCCAGCCGCCAATGAGCCGCTGATTGAGCGCTGCGTCCTCAGCGGATGTATCGGAACAGCCTGCAAGCGAAAAAACCGCCGCCGCTGCAATTATCAAGCATAAAAACAATCTTTTCAATCTCATTTTATTCTCCCTTTCAGCCGTAACAGTTGCACTTTTGCACATATTATCTGCACAAAAAATCAAATTATATAAAACAACACAAGGGCGGATAAAATTTCCGCCCTTATTTTAGCCCCTATCCGCACTATGCGGAAAAATGATCTTACTTGTTATCTCTCTTTGCGTCAAGCATAGCCTTTACCTTTACGGGAAGGCCGAACAGATTGATGAATCCTGCGGCATCAGCCTGGTTGTAAACATGATCCTCGTCAAATGTAGCAACCTCTTCATCATAAAGAGTATAAGGAGAAGTAACGCCTGCATTGATGATGTTGCCCTTGTAGAGCTTCAGCTTAACATCGCCTGTAACGGTCTCCTGAGTTTTGTCAACGAAAGCGGAGAGAGCCTCACGAACGGGAGTGAACCACTGTCCGTTGTAAACAAGGTCAGCAAAGTCGATAGCAAGCTTCTGCTTCATACGCTGTGTAGCCTTGTCAAGAGTGATGGTTTCAAGGACTTCGTGAGCGTGATAAAGAATAGTTCCGCCGGGGGTCTCGTAAACACCTCTGGACTTCATACCAACAAGACGGTTCTCAACAATGTCTGCAAGGCCGATGCCGTTAGCGCCGCCCAGCTCGTTCAGCTTCATAACAAGGGAAACGGGATCCGTTTCCTTGCCGTCAATAGCGGTAGGGATACCCTTTTCAAAGTGGATAGTAACATATGTAGCCTTGTCGGGAGCCATTTCGGGAGAAACACCCAGCTCAAGGAATCCCGGCTTGTTGTACTGAGGCTCGTTTGCAGGGTCTTCAAGGTCAAGACCTTCGTGGGAAAGATGCCAGAGGTTCTTATCCTTGGAGTAGTTTGTTTCTCTGTTTATCTTAAGGGGAATGTTGTGAGCTTCTGCGTAGTCGATCTCCTCATCTCTGGACTTGATGTTCCATTCTCTCCAGGGAGCGATTATCTGCATTTCGGGGGCGAAAGCCTTGATGGTAAGCTCAAATCTTACCTGGTCGTTGCCCTTGCCTGTGCAGCCGTGGCAGATAGCGTCAGCGCCCTCTTTCTTTGCAATTTCAACAATTCTCTTTGCAATGATAGGACGGGCAAAAGAAGTTCCGAGAAGGTATCTGTTCTCGTAAACAGCCTGAGCCTTTACTGTGGGGAAAATGTAGTCCTCAACAAATTCCTTTCTCAGGTCTTCAACGTAGAGCTTGGAAGCGCCTGTCTTGATAGCCTTTTCCTCAAGACCGTCAAGTTCTGTGCCCTGTCCAACGTCGGCGGAAACTGCGATAACTTCACAGTTGTTGTAATTTTCCTTTAACCAGGGGATAATGATAGAAGTATCAAGTCCGCCGGAATAAGCGAGAACAACTTTTTTGATTTCCTTAGCCATTTTAATGTTCCTCCGAATAATTTATTTTAATATGTTCCACATTAAATATGTATCATACAAGATTATTATACACGATAATACATCTTTGTCAAGGGTTTTTGCATATTTTCTTTAAATAATTTTGTTTTATGCATAAATATGTGCATAAAAGCTAAATTTATGCAGTTTTTAATGTATAAATGCAAAACACCCGTTTATTTTTTGCTTAAAAAAAGCTATTGACATTTGACATAAAAATATATTATAATAAATAAGGATAGATTAATACTATTAATGAAAAGAGATTTTTATGATCAATAAAACAAGAGAAGATATCATCAACGATTTGCTTTTGCTTGATGAAGAAGTGTCTTTGGCGCTAAATGATAATTTTCAATATGAAATTGTAATTGTCGGCGGAAGCGCATTACTATTGATAAATAAAATAACACGGGCAACGTGTGATATTGATGCGATAAACAGCTCGGTCGAATTAAGACCATACATGATAAAATACGATATAAACGACCGAGTTGTGTCTTATAAAAACAATTTTGATGAAGGATATTATGACCGAAAAGAAAAAGTTGATATACCGACCAAAAAGATAAATATATATACTGCGTCATTAGAGGACATAGTTATATCAAAGCTATGTTCCCAGCGCCAGAAGGATATTGAAGATATAAATAATCCTCTTGTATATCAATCTATTGATTGGGAAGTGCTTGACAAAATAATTTATGATGAAGATTTTAAATATAATATGCTTAATGAACATAATTACAATATGTTTATGCTTGCATACCGTGACTATAAGGAGATGTACCGAAAATGAGAAAACAGACTTTATTAGGCTTTTTATCGGAATACACACGGTATTTGTCATACAGCGGCAGTCTGAACATTCACTCTTTATATTCGGAAATGAACGAAAAAAATCACAGACTTAAAGAACCGCTGTTTTTGTATTCCTATTACAGCCGCAAATCAGAGGTGCTGAAAAAATACCTGACCGATAAGGACAAGGCCGAGTTCAGCCATTTGGAGAAGCTGCTGACCGAGAACCGTTTATCCGAGCTGCCGACTGATTATGCCAAGGTTTTTAATTCGTATCAATGCAAGCTTGGAAAGACAGACAACGAAAACCGTGTTAAATCACTTATGATCGACCGCATTATCAAGCTGAAACAGGAAAAGAATATAAGCAATTATAAAATTTACACCTCTTTGGGTATAAATCCGGGAAATTTTAACGATTTTATCAAAAACAGAAAAACCAACAAACTCGGTTTGCAGAAAAGCAGAGAAGTCCTGCAATTCCTCGAATCATACAATAACGAATGAACGGCTGCCGCAGCTTAACTTTACGGCAGCCGTTTTTATTGTAATACTAATACTAATCTTTAATCGTTCTATAGACAAATCCTCGGCTATAGATTGATTAAGAATTTGTATTGTCAAAATCGCCCGGCAAGCCATTAACGACCTGTCGGGCGATACGAAGATCAATATCAAAGCAAATTTATACCGACAACGATAGTGATGCCAAAATAGATAGCCCATAGTACAATCGACCAAACTATCGCAGAAATACTTTTCTTTTTGTATGCCTCGTTTTTGTATTTTACAGTACCGATAATTCCAAGTATAAGACCTACAATAGGCATAAGTATCGCAAAAACTATCGCACAGGTCGCAAGAGTGCTTGTTTCTCCCGATGCTTCAGCCGAAGCCGCATTTTTCTGCAAGGTCATATTTGCGGTAGCACAGCCGCACTTCGGACATACCACAGCCTCATTGTCAATTTCATTTCCGCATTTTGAACAAAACATTTCTATTCCTCCATTTTATAAAAAATAATTATTACCGCACATATAGCCGTTGCGCAGGCGCATTCCGGACACATCAAAGCCTCGTTATCAATTTCATTTCCGCATTGAACAATACATTTATTTCTCCCCAATAGTTATATACAATGATTATTTCTGAGGATAACAGCCAACGACCGCACCGTCTTTTTCACTCTGCTTCACTTCATCAGGACTGAGCCGGTGCTTGTATTTTTCGGGGATCGGCTCGGGAGACCATAACGCATACTCAACAGTATATGTTACAGGATCGAATTCAACATAAGCATAACCATCAAAGTCGGAAAGCAGAACATATTCCAGATCCAGATCCGGGTGACTGCTTACACCGCTCCACTTTATCGAATAGTTACCGTTGGTAACATTGCCGAACGACAGACTTGCCGTACCGCTCACCGTTCCAAAGCCTTTACCCCCGAACGCCGCCCGATCCAACTCAGACGAAACTGCGTCATTCACCGTTTTCGCCCAACTATATGCATCCGAAGCAGAAACCTTGCTGCCCCCACATCCACTCAAAGCAGCCATACAAAAAATAACCGCAACAGCACACATTACATTTTTTAACAATTTTATCATTTTGGTTTTAAACATACAAATTTCTCCTTAAAACAATCTAATAAATAGTTTTTTACTATTTTTTCTTATTATAAGACAGATTTTTCTATTTGTCAAGCAGAATTTCTATTTATTAGATTGTTTTTTATGTTTTTTTCTGCTGATAATATATAAAATATAAGCTGAAATAAATGAAGGGAGCGGACAAAAATGAACATTGATTACCGTGAGGTCGGCAGAAGAATGGCAAAACGCCGCAAAGAGCTTGGTCTTAAGCAATATCAGGTCTGCGAAATGATAGATGTTAACTATAAGTATATCTCCAACCTTGAAACAGGACGTTCCGCTCCAAGCCTTGAAATGCTTATGGATATCTGCACAGCGCTGAAAACGACCCCCAACTACCTGCTTCTCGGCACAGAAGTAAACATTTCAAACGACACTCTTGCGGACAAAATAAGCCGTCTTGACAGCAAAAGCAAGCTCCTGCTCAACGACATCATCGATACGATAAAAAAATATGAATAAAAAACGGGGCTGTTGCACGTTAATTAAAAATTTATAAAATCACGGGCGGATAATATCCGCCCCTACATAAAACTGCGTATTTTAGCGCAGTTATCTTGTAGGGGCGGCTATCAGCCGCCCGTCTTTGTTATAAATTTATTAACGTGCAACAGCCCCGTTTTATACTGATCTTTAATCATCCTAAAGCTATCGGCAAAGTCGCCGGAAAATAAATATGCGCCTCTCATTCCGCAGGAACAAAATTTGCCGCCATAATATCCGTACCGCTGTATTCAAAAAATGCAAAGTACCTTTCCGAATCATGATATATGCTTACAGCAATGTATTTATCTGCGACAGTCCATAACGACGGCTCAATACCCTCGTCGGCATAGAGCCTGCCCGGTTCGGAGCCGAGAAACTCGCTGCTGCAAAGCAGGCTGTCCGAAAGCTCATCGGGAACGACGTAGTTTTCTTCCAAAAATACAATGTTTCCGTTTTCTTTGCTGCGATAACAGAACTCCCGGTATTTCGTTACAAAATAAACTCCGTCCGCAGTTCCGGTGATCTTACTCATTGAATATTCGCCGTGCAGCAAGTGCATTCCGTTCTCATCTGCCGCATATGCAGCTGCGTGTTCGTACGGCGAAACAATATTTATATTTATCATGACCTCTCCGTCCTCAAATTCAACAAGCTGAATGCTTGTTTCGCCCTCGTCGGAACGCAGGAGAGAAGCTGTGCCGTCGGAATTTACATATACCGTATAGGTGACCGGCGTTACCCTGCTGGTCGTTACTCCGTCGCTTTTATACTGATACATCTCAAATTCGGGCAGTATCTCCGTTATAATATATTCGTCGGCTCCGTCACCGTCAAAATCAAGTTTGTAAGCCTTGTCAAATATTATATTCGGTTTTCCGCCGTTAAAATAATTTTCCTCGGGTCGGTAAGTTACCGTTTTTCCCGTCATGCTCCATTTTATCCTATATTGTCCGTCCGACACATATCCGTTTTCCGCCTGTATTTCGGTCATTCGGTAATCTTTGGACAACATAATACAGTCTTCCGCCGCTTTAATAATACCTTCGGGGATATTTTCCGAGTCCCCGACCGCTTTGAATTCCGTTACAGCCTTCACATTTTCCGGCTGCGGAGCATAAACGTCCTCCGATAGCCTGTCCGCATATTTTTCCGCTAAAATAAGATTTACCGCCTCGCCTCTTTCGCAGAATTCATAGTCTATGATACCGCCGTCGGGCAGAACAAGCTCACCGCCTTCATATATCATCCCCGAAGGGAAAAAGCCGTCGGGAAAGAAAGATAAAAACCTTCCTCCCGTCACCGTCAAGGTGTTTTCAAGCTCCTCCAAGGAATCTATGGTTCTGTTGCGTGCTTCGGAATTGAGTTTTGCAAATGCTTCATTGAGCTTTGCAAATGCTTCGGAGCCGTAAATAAGCTCTGCAAGCGCTCCGCCTGCCTTAACGCCGTCTATACCAACATATTCCTTCAGCACATTGTCCCAGATAATAAGCCACGTTCCCGGAGCCTGAGCCATACTTTCCTCCATAGCAAGCCCACACTTGCTTCCAATGTGGAAGGAAGAATGTTTATCCGCCGCCTTTCCGTTTTCAACAGCAAATATCTCACCATGGCTTGAACTGATATTGTTTCCGAAATCAAAGGCAGCATGAGTGAAACCGCTGTACCTGATAAGAGAAAACGTACAGGAAATACCATAGGTAACGACCTCCGCTCCCCCGTTTGGGTCAATAAATACAACATAATCGTTATAATATGTATTCCAGCTTTCCTCAAAATTAACGGAAGTCAGTACCGCAAAGCATTCCTTTCTGCCGTCGCCGTCAAAATCTTCATACGCTGCGCAGTTAAATCCTGCAGCAGGAAGTCCCTGTTCATTGATATACGGATCGGAGTAAGCCAAAGACGGAATATCCTCTGTGCCGTATACGAAATAGCCGTCCTCCCCAAGAACTGCGCCCTGCATTTTACCGTAAAGCTCCGACATATATTCATCGCTCATAAGCGCCCCAACAGCCTTATCCCAAAGCTCCGTACCGCATATGTCAATGAAATCGTCTTTACTTCTTATTATCGAACTGTTGTCAAAGACCCATTCGGAAAATCTGCCCTTGTAAAATTCCTCGTCCGTTTCGCCATAGTTTTCCAACATTTTTCCGATCTCCGAAACATCGGAGTATATTTCGGCAGCAGCTTCCGTTTCAGCCTCCGTAACAGACGTTTCGCTTTCGGTCACGCTTTCCGTTGTCTTTTCTTCATTCTGTGCTTCGGTCTGTGTTTCGATAGAAACCTGCTCCGTTCCTGCGTCGGTATCCGCAGTATCTGCGCAGGCAGCAAACATTGAAGCCGCTAAAGCAGCCGCAGCCAGCGCCGCAATTTTCCTTTTTACCATATAAACGCCCCCCATTTTGCTGTAAAACTCCCACAAAAGCGTTATTCCGCACCGCTCCCAAGGAACAGCACGGAATAACACCGAAAAATATTTTCAAGGAAAATTCCCTTTATAAAAGCTCATTCACTCAGTTACCCGAGGAACTCTCCGTATGCTTTAATTCCGAAATAATGTCAATGAAGCTGTCAACATCGGCAAAATCCTTGTAAACCGAGGCAAAGCGGACATAAGCTACCTGGTCAATGTCCTTCAGCGCCGCAAGCACCCTGTCGCCTATCTCGGAGGAAGTCACCTGCGTTATCATATTGTTGCCGTAATAGGATTCTATCTCGTCAACGATGCGGTTTATATCATCGGCGGAAACGGGACGCTTCTTGACCGCCACCGACATTCCCTGAACCAGCTTGTTTCTGTCGAATATCTCAACGGTGTTGTCCTTTTTCACCACCAGAAGCACAGGCATTTCAATTGTCTCATATGTGGTGAACCGCTTTCCGCAGCTTGTACATTCCCTGCGGCGGCGCTTTCTTCCGTCCACAGAGCGTGAATCCATTACCTTCGTATCTTCAAAACCGCAGAACGGACACCGCATAAAAAAACCTCCGACCTGTAATATACTATTTATATCGTACATATTATATCAGAAAAGCCTTTATTTGTCAATACTCTGTGTATATTTTCCGCAAAATATACCTTAAAAGGGCAGTTTTTGTTTTGAACTTTGCTTATTATGTTATTTTAAGGCTCTTTATTTTGACAATTGCTACAAAATAAAGCGATTTTCTTGACTAATTGCAAAAAAAGGTGTATAGTATTATTATCAATAAGTATAAGCAGAAATATGCCTGTGCTATTGATACAGCATCAGGGAATGCGGAGCAGCAGTCTCGGCGTTTCCTTAGTTAGGAACTGATAATAAATTATGGCACTTTCCCGTTCGGCTCAGAAAGCCTACAAAAAGGCGATGAAGGAAAAGAAAAAACGCCGCAGAGGTCACTGGCTCCTTATCCAAAAAGGCGACAGCGCAAAGGAGATCGCAAGCAAAATTTTCACTCAGCTTGCCCTTATCGTCCTCATCGGCTGTATAGGAATACTTTTAAACGAGCTTCGCCTTTCCCTCAGCGCAAAATTTCTCAACAGCTCCCTCCAGGACATCTTTGTAAGCTTCGGCGGCGACAATGGCGGAGAACTGACAGGCAGCGCACAGCAGCTTCTTGAAATAAACGGCGATACCGTAGGCTGGGTGCAGATAGATGATACCAACATCTCCCTGCCCGTAGTCCAGAAAAAGACCTCCGACGGCAACGAATATTACCTTACCCGTGCATTTGACGGCAGCAAGAACAAGGCGGGAACGATCTTTCTTGATTACCGTGCAACGCTTAACGCCAAGGAACGCTCGGACAACCTTGTGCTTTACGGCCATAACCAAAAGGACAAGACCATGTTCGGCGACCTTGCTTATTACAAGCACGACCTTGAATATTACAAGGCGCACCCCGTTATAGAGTTCAGCTCAAATTACACCACAGATGTGTACAAGATAATAGCCTGCTTCGTTACTCCCGTTCTCCCCGAACAGACAAGCGACGGCGTTATCTTCGATTATCACAACTATATCAATTTCGATTCACGGGACAAGTATGACAGCTTTATTAACAACGTTATGGAAAGGACTCAGATCATCACGGGAGTGGACGTCCGGTACGGCGACCAGTTCCTTACCCTTTCCACCTGCTCCAACGAATTTGAACCGTCACGCTTCGTAGTTATCGCAAGGCGTACCCGAAAGGACGAGGACCCGTCTGTGGACGTTTCCGCAGCATATGTCAACGAAAACGCAAAGCAGCCCGAGTGGAACGTTATTTACGGCAGATAAAATATCCAACCAGAGGTAAAATATGTCAGAACACAGCAAAAACGAGAGCTTTTTAAAGAAATTCATACCCTCCAAAGGCGATTCCGCCAAAACAAAGGCAGGAAAAATAGTGTTTCTTGCCGCTCTTGTAATTCTTATCGTTTCAATAATAATCCTTGCCAACTATTTTGTTGAGCAAAACAGAAATAAGGAGCTTATAGACGACCTTATCGAGGAGCATACCACCGTTATAACTCCTGCGACTACCGCCCCCCCCGAAACGGAGAGCGAAACTGCCACAACTACAGAACCGCCTCCTCTTGTAACTCTTGCAAGCATGGAGCAGCTTCTTGCGGACAATCCCGATACCGCAGGCTGGATAAAGGTGGACGGTACATCTATTGACAACGTTGTCGTTCAGGCAGCTGACAACGACTATTACCTTGACAGAAACTTCTACGGCGAAAAATCCCAGCCGGGCACCGTTTTTGCCGATTACCGCTGCGTTGTCAACGATTATAACAACAAGCAGAGCGACAATATCATTCTCTACGGTCACAACCAGCGTGACGGCACAATGTTCGGTACGCTGAACAAATATAAGATAAAGTCCGGCAATACCAAAAACTTTGATTTTTATCTTGAACACCCTACGTTTACATTCTCAAATCTTTATGAGGAGTATACATACAAAATAATCGCCTCCTTCATCATCGAGGTGGAACCCCGTCAGACCAGAGACGGCATAATCTTCGACTACCATAACTACATCAAATTCGGCACCAAGCGCCCCTACCAGACCTTCATTGACAACGTTATGGAGCGCTCTGCCATAAATACAGGCGTGGACGTTGAGGAGGGCGACAAGTTCCTTACTCTTTCCACCTGCTCCAACGAATTTGAGCCTTCCCGCTTTGTCGTTATCGGCAGGCGTGTAAGAGACGGCGAATCCCCCGAGGTGGACACCTCCAAGGCATCCATTAACGAAAACGCCAAGGAACCCGATCTTAATTTTATATATAACCAGTAATAGAGGAATAATTAATGTCTGAAAGATCCAAAGACGGCGGCAAAGAATATACCGTCGATGAAATTCTTGCGGAATTCGACCACAAGCAGGAGCCTGAAACCGATACCGCAAAACAGGAAAACGATATTACCGAAACTTCAAATACACAAGATACCGATACGCCCGAAGAAACCGCAGACGATGAAACCGAAACAAACGAAGTTCAGGAGCCTGTTTTTGAAAGCAAGCCGGAATCCGTTATTTCGGGAATAACTCCTGCCGATACCTTCGGCGCACAGGCCGAACATCTTACTCCGGAAGAACTGTTTTCCCCCGAACCGGAGAAAACGCAGGAAACGGAAAAAGAGGACATCATAGAAGCAGCCGCAGAACTGGCTGACGAAGCAATGACGGAATGGAACGACATCGCTGTTATCCCCGATGAAGAGGAACTCCCCGAACCGCAGGAGCTTGAAGAAGACATCGTGCCGGAAGAAGAAAGGGAAGCCGCTCTTGCAGCAGGCGCTCCCGACGAAGACCCCGAGATCATTTCCGACGAGGAAGAGGAGGAAGGCTCCGAACCTGCCGAGGAGGATACTCCCGAGGAACAGGAGGGAACTGCAGAAGAAGCTCCCGAAAGCGTCACTTCGGACGATAACGGCAGCGAAGCACCGCAGGAAAACGACCAAGCCGAAAAACGCAGCTTTATTCAGGGCATCATTCCCTGGAAAGGCGACAGCGTTTTTGAAATAATCAGAAAAATAATCTTCATTGCTGCAGTTGCTGTGTTCATAGGCGCAGGTATAATGCTTATAAGCACTCTTGTGCAGTCAAGCAGAGCCGTAAGCGACCTTGAGGAGATAAAGGAAGTCGTTACAACCACCGCAGTTACAACTATCGACAGCGACGGAAACGTTATAACGGTCGCTCCCACAGAGGAAGACGAGCTCAGACATAACCTTGACGTTATGAAGTATTACAAGGACATCAGCGAGGACGTTATAGGCTTTATCGAGCTTGAAGGCTGCGATATTTACCAGCCTGTTGTTCAGGGCGATGACAACGACTATTACCTCAGACATACATACTATGGCGAATCAAACAAGGGCGGCGCTATTTTCGCCGATTACCGCTGCCGCATCGAGGACGATTATATGTCCCCGAATATAGTCCTCTATGGTCACAATCAGGAGGACGGCACAATGTTCGGCAACCTCAAGGACTACAAACAGAACCTTGAGTTCTACGCCGCAAACCCCACAGTTACCTTCCGCACCGAAGCAGGTGCCGGAACATACCTTATTTACGGCTTTTTCGTTACCAACGCCCTTGCAAATCAGGACAGCAACGGCGAGGTGTTCCATTACCATGACTATATTGAGGTAATGAATGACGAAAGCACGTTTAACTGGTATCTCGGCGAGGTGCAGAAGCGCAATCAGATAATTTCCCCCGTTGATGTGGAATTCGGCGACCAGCTCCTCTGCCTTTCCACCTGCTCCAACGAGTTCTCCAACTCACGCTTTGTTGTTTTTGCAAGAAAGCTCCGTGAGGGCGAGGCTGTTTCCGACTATGATTTCTCCGAGACCTACTTCAACCCCAACGCAAAGGGCGTAGACTGGGACGCTATACTTTCAGGCGAAACTACGACTGAGGAAGAGACCGAAAGCACCGAGGAAGAAACATCGGAAGAAGAGACTGAGGAAGAAACGGAAGAGGTCACAGAGGAAACAACTCTTGTTGCCGAAACGGAAGAGACCACCACAACTCCCGAAACCACAGAAGAGACCTCAAAGACCAAGCGTGTGGATCGTACAAAGACAAGCTACGTCCATACTACCTCTACATGGGGCACTACAGCAGAAACGGAAGCCACCACAGAAGTCCCGGAAACAGAAGAAAGCGATACAACTACCGAAACAGGCGGCGTTTCACAAACCGAAAATCAGTCTTAAAGGAGTTTTATAGATGGCAATAGCCGATGAAGCCAAAAAGCCGCAGCACTTTAAGGAAACTGCGAAAAGCAAAAAAAAGAAAAAAAGTTTTTCCGAAGCGTTTATCCCCCACAAAGGCGATTCCAAAAAGGAAATAACCGGCAAGGTCATTTCCCTCATTTCCATCGCTGTCCTTATAGTGTGCTTGGCAATACTGGCAGTGTATTTCTATCATCAGTTTGAGGCAAAGCAGAACAATAAGAACATCAAGGTAATATACAACCAGGCGATCAAGGACAGCCAGAGCACAGACATACCCGCGGCTGACAGCACACAGGAAAATAACGAACAGACTCCCGATGTGGTGCGTCCTCCCCTTACGGTGTCCCCTGCCGCAGAAGAAATGCTTGCCATAAACAAGGATTATGTAGGTTATGTCTACATTCCCGACGTACTGAGCGAAGCAGTGGTGCAGACTGCCGACAACGAGTATTACCTCAAGCATAATTTCTACGACCAGACCCGTTCCTGCGGCACCGTTTTTGCCGATTTCCGAAACAACGTCAGCGATTATTCCGACCTCCAGAGCGATAATATCATTCTCTACGGTCACAATCAGCGCGACGGCACAATGTTCGGCAATATGGACTACTACAAATGGGATTACAAATACTGGCTAAAAAACCCCTTCATCTACTTTGACAACATCTACGAGAGCGGAACCTATGTAATAGTTTCCTCCTTCGTTATAAACACCGAACCCGAGCATGACAACGGCAACGTTTTCGACTACAACAATTTCATCAATTTCAAGGACAGCGGCGATTACACCTTTGAAAACTTCAAAAAGGAGATCACCGAAAGAAGCCACTTCATCACAGGCATTGACATTGACGAAAACGATAAGTTCCTTACCCTTTCCACCTGCACCTATGAATGGGAACCTGCCCGTCATGTCATCATTGCAAGAAAGCTCCGAAGCGGAGAAACAACCGATAACATAGATACATCCAACTTTATGGTTAACCCCAATCCAAAATGGCCCGCTATATATTATAAGTACAACGGCGGATCATACGTTGAACAGTAATACGACAAAAGAAAGGGAAAAAATATGAAGATAAGGACAATACTAAGCGGCATAACAGCGCTGCTGCTCGTCGGGACCTTCTATTCCTTTGCATTCTGCATGGTAGAGGACGTTGACGATGAACCCATTTCGATGGATTATTACTACTCCACCGAGACCGATGCCGCAACAGGCGAACAGCTCGGAGAAGCTACCTCGGCTGCCGTTACCGAAGCCGAAGGAACCGCAAAGGTACAGGCAGCAAAGGCTATGCCCGTTCAGGCTCCCGAAAAAAGCGTTATCGCCGAACAAATAGAAGAAAAAATAATGAGCCTGCCCTCCGACCCGGAAGCCTCTGCTTACGGAATGGCTGCGGACGAGGAAAGTGCAGACGATGAAGCTGTCCCCGAGGATGACGGCGAGCTTGCAAGCAATGAAAATTCGGCAAACGGCAACGATGATGTCCTTGCCGATGACAAAGCCTCCGATAAGCTGCTGTCAAAGCTGGATTCAGAAATCCCCGAGGAAGAGGACGAGCCTGTTGTAACTACCGTTCCCGAAGATGATATTGACGATGACGACCTTTATACATATATCATTGAAAACCCCGAGGAGGAAGAAGAACCCGACCTTTCGGATATTCCTCCCGTTCCCGAATCGGACGTTATCATCACTATTGATACCACAACATATACCGAAACCACCGTTACGACTGTAGTTACTCCCGGAAACGACATTTCCACCGATGAGACCCTGACCGCAAAATATAACGGCTCGGTACATACCGTGGACGCTTTCGAGCTTGTCTGCATGATCGTTAACAACGAAATTTCCAGCTATTTTAACGATGAAGCAATAAAGGCACAGGCTGTTGCGGCTTATTCCTATGTAAAATACCACAACGTCAACGGACTTACTCCCTCCGTACTCGTAAAAAGCAATCCTCCCCAGAGAATAGTGGATATGGTAGCCTCCGTATGGGGCAAGTGCTGCTATTACAACGGAGAAGTGGCTCAGACCGTTTATATGGCGTCTTCTTCGGGCTACACAGCTTCTTCGGAAAACGTATGGGGCGGAAAGATACCCTATCTTACAAGCGTTGCCTGCCCATTTGACTCGGAAAGCGACCCCAACTACGGCGTAAAGACCAAATTCTCCGAAGCGGCTATACGCTCCGCAGTTGAAAAATATCTCGGCATCACCCTTTCCGATGACCCCGAAAACTGGTTCACCATCACCGAATACGTTGACGGCAACTATGTTTCAAAGGTCAACGTTGACGGTCAGATCACTATAACAGGCCGCAAGCTGAGAGAATCCATACTCAACTACCAGCTAAAGAGCGCAAGTTTCGATATATCCTATTCTTCGGACGGATATTTCATCTTCACTACATACGGCTGGGGTCACGGCGTGGGAATGAGCCAGAACGGCGCAAATATTCTCGCCAAAAAGGGTTATACTTACGATCAGATACTCAAGTATTATTATACGGGAATTGATGTATTATGATGACGATGTATGAGTTAATATCAAAGAAAAAGCATGGCGCCGAACTGTCGGCGGAAGAGATAAATTGGTTTGTTGCCGGATATGTTTCCGGCAGCATTCCCGATTATCAGGCTTCCGCATGGCTTATGGCGGTATGCTTTTCTTCTTTGTCGGACAGAGAAACCGCCGACCTTACAATGGCTATGGCAAGGTCGGGAGATATGCAGAAGCCCGGTCTTGACGGCTTCTGCGCAGATAAGCACAGCACAGGGGGCGTAGGCGACAAAACCACCCTTATAACCGCTCCCATAGTTGCAGCCTGCGGAGTTTACGTTCCAAAAATGTCGGGCAGAGGTCTGGGTCACACGGGCGGCACCATTGACAAGCTGGAATCTATCCCCGGCTTCAATACTTCCCTTTCTTACGATGATTTTATTTCCGTTGTAAAAAAAGCAGGCTTTGCCGTTGCAGGACAGACAGGCACCCTTGTCCCTGCGGATAAAAAGCTCTACGCTCTGCGCAACGCCACCGCCACCGTTGACAGCATACCACTTATCTGCTCCTCTATAATGAGCAAAAAACTTGCAACGGGCGCAGACGGTATCGTCCTTGACGTTAAAACGGGCGACGGCGCATTTATGAAAACGGAAGAAGACGCCGAAAAGCTTGCCGAAGCTATGGTCAGAGTGGGCAGGCTTGCAGGAAGAAAGTGCTCCGCCGTGCTTACCGATATGAACAAGCCTCTTGGCAAGGCTGTGGGCAACTCCCTTGAAGTTATCGAAGCAATCGAGGCGCTGAAAGGCAATGCGCCACCCGACCTGCTTGAAGTGTCCCTCACACTTGCTGCGGAAATGCTTTCTCTTGCAGGAAAAGGCACTCACGAGGAATGTCTTGCTATGGCTGAAAGCACTCTTAAATCGGGAAAAGCCCTTGAATGTCTGAAATATATGATAGAGCTTCAGGGCGGAAATAACCGTGTTACCGAGGACTATTCCCTGTTCATGCAGCCGAAGCGTTCAAAAGAAGTATTTGCGGATAAGGACGGCTTTATAAGCGAAATATCCTGCGAACACACGGGAATGATCTCCCTGAAGCTGGGCGCAGGACGCAAGACCAAGGAATCGGAAATTGACCCCTCCGCAGGTATCGTTTTTGACAGAACTGTGGGCGATAAGGTGAAAAAGGGCGACAGAATAGCCGTGCTTTATACCTCTTCCGATTGTGACCTTGAAGAAATTGCGGAAGAATTTGGAAAGGTTATCACTGTCAGCAGCGAAAAACCTGTTTTAAATAAAAATATAATAAAAATTATAAAAGGGTATTGACATTTAATATTATATGATGTATAATATTAAATGTCAAGCAAAGTAAGTTAACCGCAATCCGCAAAGCATATAATTTTATGTGCCAGCGGCATATATTCTGACAGGAGGATTCTTATTATGAATGATGTATTTGAAAAGATCAGCAAAACTATCACAGACACCGGCAAAGCGGTAAGCGAAAAGACCAAGCAGGTCGGCGAAGCTGCAAAGCTCAACGCTAAGATCGTGTCTTCCGAGCATACCGTCAGCGAAAACTATACCATTCTCGGCAAGTTCTATTACGACAACTACAAGAACAACCCCGACGAGGGCGCTGTTGAAGCCGTTAACAGCATTACAGCCGCTCTTGACGCTATCGACGAAATGAAAGCACAGCTCCTTTCCCTTAAGGGCGCTGTAAAATGCACAGCCTGCGGCGCTGAATGTCCTATCGAAAACAACTTCTGCGGCAAGTGCGGCGCAGCTCTTGAAAAGCCCGAAGCTCCCACAGAGGAAGAGTCTACTGAAGAAGCTGAGGTCATTGAGACCGTTGCAGAGGAAGCTCCGACAGTAGAAGAGGAAGTGGAAGTAGAAGTAGACGCTCCTTCTTCTGAGGAATAAGCCCGAGCTTTAATAACAAAGCTGTTTAATTTTAAACATAACGACAGCGTGACAGACATCACAGACGGACGGTAAACAACATTCTGTATGACATCTTTGTGACATTCAAAGGTACCGAAGGACACCTGGAACGACAGCTTTGAACACATATTTTTCATCATCATGAGCATTACATGATCAAAATTGTTATAACAAGCATTATCCCCTTGCTTCCGGTTCAGGCAAGGGGATTTTTGTATTGTTAATTACCAATAGTTACAGCTTGATTTCTTGTAATATTTCTGTTATAATATAGTTAATCCGTTAACAATTGTGTAACCTATTTTACCGTTATGTAACTGTTGCGGAAATAAAAAAGGAGGTACATATAAAAATGTGTTCAAACAATTTCTGTTCAGAGCTTTTCGCATACATTCTTAAGTTCTTCTGCAACACAGGATGCTAAGAAAACGCTGAATAATCAGCTTTTTCCTAAAGCAAGAATTTAAGGTTATGCAAGACCCAATATCCGACCCTAAAATTTCTTTTTGACATAAAAAGGCTTCTGCGCCGACAAAACGCAGAAGCCTTAACTTTTTTATGATGTTGTTTTACGCCTGAGCCTGTGCAGGTTCTTGTGTCTGATTTTCGTTTGCAGGTGCGTCATTGTCTTCTCCCCTATAAAGCAGCTTCAGAATAATAGGCGTTGCAATGGACGAGCAGATGATAAGGAGAATTACCGCAACAAAGTATTTCTGCTCCATAAGTCCTGCCGAAAGTCCCTTTGATGCAACAATAAGCGCAACCTCGCCTCTTGTCATCATTCCTACGCCCACCTTTAAGCTGTCCTTCCAGCTGTTTTTTGCAAGCTTTGCAACAGCGCCGCAGCCGATGATCTTGGTAATAAGGGAAACAATAACGAAAAGCACTGAGAACAGAACAAGCTCCGAGGTCATTTCGCTGAAATTCGTCTTTAAGCCGATGTTTACAAAGAATATAGGTCCGAATATCATATAGGAGCTGATGTCCATTTTCTGTGCAACGTAATCGCTGTCTTTAAGGCTGCTGAGAATGATACCTGCGGCATATGCACCCGTAATGTCGGCAATGCCGAAGAATTCCTCAGCACAGAAGGAAAGGATCATTGCAAAAGCAAGTCCGAAAATAGGAAGACGTCTTCTGTGGGGGTATCTTTTGTTAAGCAGCTTGAACAGCTTATAGACAAGAATACCTGCACCAATGGTAACTACGAAGAACAGGAGTATCTGAATAAGCACCTTTCCAATGCTGCCGCCGGAAGCGTTTTCTCCGCCGGAAAGGCTGATAACGAATGTAAGTACAATAATGCCGATAACGTCGTCAATGATAGCGGCACTGAGAATCAGTGTTCCTATCTTGCCCTTTAACTTTCCAAGCTCTCTTAGGGTCTGAACAGTTATCGTAACGGAGGTTGCAGTCATGATAGAGCCAATGAACAGCGCCTTGAAGAACTCCTGTGAGCCTGTCTCGGGGAATCCGCCATACATAAGCAGGGAGAACAGCACAAATCCTCCAAGCAGCGGAACAAACACGCCCACGCAGGCAACAAGCAGCGCAAGAGGACCTGTCCTGATAAGCTCTTTAAGGTCGGTCTCAAGTCCTGCGGAAAACATAAGCAGAACAACGCCTATCTCCGCCATTTCATTAAGGAACTCAGAAGAACCCACAAGACCAAAAACAGCCGGACCTATAAGAAGTCCTGCGATGATCTGACCCACAACCTGAGGCGCTTTACACTTTTTGGCAAGCAGCCCGAAGAATTCGGCGGCGAATATTATCAGCGCCAGATCCTTGAAAATATTAAACGTTTCCATAAATCTTCCTCCACATAATTCTTTTCAACTTATGTATTATAGCGGTATGATATGAATTTGTTTGATGTATTTTATGTATATTGTGTGATTATAGAAAATTTTGTATAAAAATACAAGTTAAGGCATAAAGAGGAAAAAATTATTGTGTATATTATTTCAGCTTAGCTGCCCAATATTTATGATCGGGCATAAATTCTTCCACAACACGGTAAAACCTGCTGCTGTGGTCGGGAACGATAAAGTGGGCGTATTCGTGGATAAAAACGTACCTGACCGAATTTTCGGGGTAATATATGAGCCTTGTGTTCATAACGATGACACCGTCGGAAATATGGCAGCTGCCCCACCTTGACTTCATGTTTTTCATTTTTATCAAGGCAGGCTTGACCCCGTATCTGCGCATAAACTCCTCCGAGACTTCCGAATCGAGCCGTTTGAAAAGCTCCGCCGTCCTGTTGTACAGCCAGTTCCGCACAAGCATATTCACAAAAGCTGCGTTTTCCCTGTCGCAGGTGCTTACAACAAGCTCACCGCCCGAAATGCACACTCTGTCCTCCTCACCGAAGCGCACCCTTACCGTGTACTGCTCCCCAAGATAGGGCAAAACCGAGCCCTCCTGCCAGAAAACGTCCTCTCCCGGCTCACGGGAACGCATTTTGTCTTCACCGTTAAGCCTTTCAATGCTGCGAACGATAAAATCATACTTTGAACGTATAAAATTTTCTATGAAGTAAAGCGGAACGTCCGGCGAAGCGGAGATCAGCACCGCACCGTCGGACTTTATGCGCATATTAACGTTTTTGACCTTTTTTCTTGTGAGATAATAGGTAATTACCGTCCCTTTGCAGTCTACCCTGCGCTCCTCTGTCTTCACGCAAACACCTCATCTACCGTTATCACAAGGTTCAGACGGGGATCCTGCTCCGCTGTACGGCGTTTTATCTCTTTTACAACAGCTTCCCGTTCCTCAGGCTTGTATTTGTCACGGATAATGATGTCAAAGATAGCGTTAATGTTTTCCTCACCGTCGGTAATGCGGAAATCGTGAATGTCGCAGCTTTCATCAACGCTCTTTGCAATGCCTCGGATAAGATTCTTCAGGCTGTCAACACGCTCGTTGTTCACCGTAACCGGGTCCATATGAATAACAAGCTGAACACCCATAGAAGTAAGCACGCTGCGTTCAATGCTGTCAATTATCTCATGAACGTGAACAAAATCCGAGTTATCAGGAACTTCCGCATGAACGGAGGCAAATATCCTTCCGGGACCGTAGTCGTGAACAATAAGGTCGTGTATGCCGCATATTTCCTCATGGCTCATGACCTCGCCGCCTATTGCGGAAATAAGCTCCTCCGAAGGGGGAGTTCCGAGCAGCAGGTCAATGGTCTCCTTAGCTATCTTAAAGCCGCCGTAAATAATGTATGCCGCAACTATCAGACCAACAAAGCCGTCTATCTGGAAGGGCAGGAAATATCCCACAGCCGTTGCCGCAGTTACCGCAGCGGTGGAGATAACGTCGTTTATGCTGTCCTTCGCCGTTGCCCTCATTACGGAGGAATTGATGGCCTTGCCGATATAGCTGTAAGCAAAATACATCCACAGCTTAACAAGCAGCGAAAGGGCAAGAATTATTATCATAACAACGCTTAAGGACAGTTCCTCGGGGTGCAGGATCTTGCCGAATGAGGTTTTCAGCAGCTCAAAGCCTACTATCATAATGATAAAGGAAACGATAAGGGATGAAATGTATTCAAACCTGCCGTGACCGTAGGGATGCTCCTTGTCAGGCAGACGGTTGGACATCTTCGCCCCGATTATCGCAACAATGCAGCTGCCCATATCGGACAGGTTGTTGAAAGCGTCGGACATTACCGCAATACTGTTCATGGCAAGACCGATAAACAGCTTCACAAGGAAGAGCAAAATGTTGCATGCTGCTCCCAACACTCCACCGAGAACGCAGTAATCTTCCCTGACCTTTTTATTTTCCGTCTTGTCATAGTCCTTAATAAATGTGCGTACCAAAAATTTTATCATAAAAACACCCCTTGATACAGGTTATTAGTATTAGTATCAGCATAGATAAACGACTCGGCTAATATGAGCCGAGCCGTTTTATACTAATAACCATTTGTTCTATGGATAAAGACGGTGGATAGAATACGTCCAATCAAGGAAAACGACCGCAGGCAGGCTGCCGCCTGTCAAGGGAGTTTGACGCAGAGTGGGCGTATTATAGCCGCCGTATTTTATC
>JALEJQ010000097.1 GCA_022769565.1 Oscillospiraceae bacterium | reverse complement strand
TGATTAGCAACAGTGCAGGAAGTTTTGCAGGCAGACTGACAGGAAGCCTGACACTTGCCACAGCCGCCCTTTTCAGCAGTTTTCTTAAGGTTAGCCTGATTGATGGTTTTAATGTGCTTCATAGAAAAAACCTCCGAAAATAAATATTTTCTTTATTATATAATATTATTCAGCATATTTCAATAGTCATTTTAACGAAATCTTTTGTACGTTAATAAAATTTCAGAAAATGTATCAGAGCCTGAAAGTATTTTGTTCAAGCAAAATAAGAATTGTTATAAACCATTCACTCTTAAAGTTTCCACCACATAAGATCAAGTCTAAACGACTGCCACCTTTGTTCATATTCGATATTTCTTACTCCGTGTAAAATATCTTCAAGAGTCATCGAACTTTTAATAGTTACATTTTCGATATTACTGAGTTTCTGCCGAATGGCATGATTATTTAAATCATTTTCAAGAACATTAATAGCTTCTTTTAAATTAGAAGCACGAAAGTCCTGATATATATAATCAACGATATTTTGTGCATATGCCCAATATTTTTTGGGGATACAGCAATTGTTTATATTGTTCATATGGTTTTCCATAGCCCGAAGTGTAGAAAGCATTTCGTTATACAATGCAAGCTGTGCATCATGCTGAGGTTTTAAAGTATTGTACATCTCAGTGTAGTGCTTTTGGGTATCATTTTTAAATTTTATTTTGCGTGCTATCGTTAAGATGATGTATATAATTATTCCAAGCCAACCCGTGATTACTATTACTGAATTGATTTTATCACTGGTTGAGAACTGGCTTAAATCACCATTTGTTTTATTAACAAACCATATAAATGGAACGGTATACAAAAGAACTCTGAGATAAAAGATAACTAAGGCTAACGCTAACAAAAAAACAAGAAATCCGTTTTTCCTTTTTCGCTTAGCTAAACGCTCATTTTCGGCATTTCTAAAGAAAGCAGCTTTTCCGTTAACAGGATCCAACTGCTTCTCAGCATTTTTAATATTAGCTGCAGTTTCATTAATAATTTGCTTTAAGTTGTTATATTGTATACATTTTTCGGCAGATGAAATAATTTGTTCGTCCGTAAGCTTGTCAAAAGCCAATCCGTTCATAATGCTATACCCCATTTTGTGTTATATTTTTTTCAGTATAGCATAGCAAGAGAAATTTGTCAAGGTTCAATAGCGCTTTTGGAAATTTACCCCAAGAATCCCCCCGATGCCCGAGCATGACAAAATTATGAGCAGTTTTGAAACAAATCCTCCTGCCGAGAAGCTCCTGACAAATATTATGCCGCCTAAAAGTACCGCCGCAAAAACCGCTCCGCCGCAGACAAATCCCGTGATAAGTCCGTTTCTCCGCCGCCTTTTTGCAACGGTATATGAAGCGGCAAAACAGCCTGCCGACAGCGCCAGACCCGACATTACCGACATTGCTCCGTCCGAAAGGTCGATTTTCGCCGCAATTGCTCCGAATACCGTCAGCGCCAGCGCTATTGCACCTATACAGGACAGCGCACCCGTTATTATCTGCGCCGCAAGTTCGGCGGCAGCCTTCTGTTCCGCACTTTTACGCATAATAAATCCTCCGCCTTGCATATTGAAGAAATGCTGATTTTCGTGTTGTTCAGCTGTTTCTTATAATAATATGCAAGTGCGGAGGAGCTTATGCCGTGAAAACCGTTTTTTATTCCTTAGTTTCGGACTTTTCAGCCTTTTCCTTTTTAGGCTTTGCTGTCTTTGCAGCTTCTTCAACAGCGTCGTGCATAGTCAGATTCTTGGAAATTGCCCACATCATAACTCTGACCTTGTTGCGGTCGCCGCCTGTTTCGATAACGATGGAATCATCCTCGGAATTCTGGGAGTTTCTGTTGATCCTTACAACAATGCCTGTGATGCCGCCGATAGTAACGATCTCATCGCCTATCTGGAGCGCATCCTTCATTTCCTTTGCTTCCTTTTCCTTCTTCTTCTGAGGACGTATCATAAAGAAATAGAAAACAAGGATAAGAACGCCGAAGGAGCAGAGCATATAGATTATGCTACCCATAGTATCCTGCTGAGTTGCTGGGGTTCCCGCTGTATTTGCTGATGCTGCTGCAAGCTGTATGGCTGTAAACATTTTTAGTTCCTCCTGATTTGTTAGTCAATAAGAATTATTATACCATTATTTCAGATATTTGCAAGGGTTTTCACAATAATTTCATTATTTATTGTTATCAGGAGTTTTCGGAAGCGTAATCTTCCTTCATTTTTGCTTCCTGTTCAGCCTGTATCTCGGGGTAAGCGGAGATCATAGGCTTAAGACCCGTGTTGTCCTTTTTGATGCGTCTGCTTACATAGTTTTTGGTGATAGCGATAACAGTTCCCGAAAGAGCAAGTACGCCGATAAGGTTAGGTATAGCCATAAGTCCGTTGAAGGTGTCGGAAATATCCCATGCAAGGCTCAGATTCATTGTGCAGCCTACGATAATGAACAGCACGAAAATGACCTTGTAAACAACGGTTGCCTTTGTTCCGAAAAGGTATTCCAGCGCTTTTGTTCCGTAGAAGGACCAGCCCAGTACCGTTGAGAATGCGAAAAGCAGGATAGCAATTGCAAGTATCTTTCCCGAGATCGAGCCAAGACGCTGGCTGAACGCATATGTAACAAGGGGAACGCCGTTGACTTCGCTTATTTCTACCGAGGTGATAACGGGGTTGCCGCTTTCATCTGTCATAAGAGTGCCGTCGCTGTTCTTGCCCTGAACGCCCTTTATTTCCATAACGTTGGAGTATGTAAAATCGCTTTCGCCCGTTGCACACTCGGCGTTTTTAAAGCGGAGAGTAAGATCCTGACCGTAAACCGTCTTTGCGGCATATTCGGTGTAGGTGCCTTCCTCGGCGTCTGCGGAAGCTATCTCAAACTTTGCGTTGATGTTGTCGTCAATAAGGTTAACGATGCCTCCGTCGGCGGACTTGTGTATCTCGAAATACTGTCCCTCGGTGGAGATGTTGTTAAGTGCGTCCTCAAAGGTCATGGAGTTTGCGGGGCTTGAAAGGATAACGAAAGCTGTGAGTGTGCAGACTATGATAGTATCAAAGAATACCTCGAAGATACCCCACATACCCTGGATAACAGGTTCCTTTACGTCGGAGGCGGAGTGTACCATTACAGAGGAGCCAAGACCTGCTTCGTTTGAGAATACGCCTCTCTTGAAGCCCATTGTGACAGCACGCTTGATGATGTATCCGCCTACGCCGCCTGCTATTGCGGAGAAGGAGAATGCGTTGGAGAAGATGCTGGAGAAAACGTAGGGTATATGCTTGTAGTTGGCAATGAAGATTATAAGGCAGCCGACAATGTAGAAAAGCGCCATAAAGGGTACGATCTTTTCGGCAACGCTTGCAATTCTCTTGATACCGCCGATTATAACGAGAGCGGCGATAACTGCAAGAACGATTCCCGTGATAAGGTTGGGAATGTTAAAATTGGATTTCATTGCGCTTGAAATGGAGTTTACCTGCGCCATATTTCCGATACCGAAGGAAGCCATAACGCAGAAAATTGCAAAGAGAACAGCCAGCGGCTTTGCGATATGTCTTAAGCCCTTGCGTTCCTTAAGTCCCTCTTCAATGTAGTACATTGCACCGCCCGACCATTCGCCGTGGTCGTTTTTCTTGCGGAAGTAAATGCCCAGTACGTTTTCGGAAAAGTTTGTCATCATTCCGAAGAATGCGGAGAGCCACATCCAGAAAACTGCGCCGGGACCGCCGATGCAGACTGCGGTGGCAACGCCTGCAATGTTGCCTGTGCCGATAGTTGCGGCGAGAGCGGTGGAAAGCGCCTGAAACTGTGAAATAGCTTTCTTTTCCTTGGTCTTTGTGACGGATTTCTTTTTGAAAATTGCAAGGAAGGTTTCATTCGACCAGAATTTGATCTTTGATACCTGGAAGAAGCCTGTTCTTACGGTCATGTAAATGCCTGTTGAAATGAGAAGAACAAGCATAGGTATGCCCCATACAACGCCGTTGATCTTGCCGTTTATGGAGGCTACTGCTTCGATAAATGCGTCCATAATGATCCCCTTTTCACTAAAATAATACCTATTATACCATAAAATGCAGGAAAATGCAATAAAA
Source organism: Oscillospiraceae bacterium (assembly GCA_022769565.1). Lineage (GTDB taxonomy): Bacteria > Bacillota > Clostridia > Oscillospirales > Ruminococcaceae > UMGS363. The sequence goes on along the minus strand of JALEJQ010000097.1, from coordinate 9,674 downwards.
AATGCAGAAATAAATCATATGTAAATAAAAAGTTCACGCAAATACTATATATAACAGCATTGCGTGAACTTTTATCCTTAAAATTTATGAAAAAAGCCCGGAGAAATCAAGCATTTTTATCCGTCTGAGGCTTTGCGCTTTCCCTCTTTGCCTTTTCCTCCGCCTGCCTTGCCCATTCTTCAAGGAGCCAGTCGGGGTACTCGGGGGGCTTGGAGAAATAGCCAAGCTCGCTGCTTCTTAAGGTGTGGTCTTTCAGCCATTCCTTGTACTGCTCCTCTATCCAGTCAAGCATTTCGTGATAACCGTCACGGCTTTTCTCAAAAACCTTTTCCGCCACCGTTTCTGAAAGGTCGAAGCATTTTGCGTCATACCATATCTGAACGGTTATTTCCTCCTTCGGCGTTATGCGGAAGTTGAAATCGTCAAGGTTCATTCCCCTTTTTGAGCCGCTGTACTTGCCGCCCATTTCAAAATATTCATATTCGGGTATCTTGAATACCCTGTCTTCCTTGTTCATACGCTTCTGCCCTTTCTTTTCTTTTTTGACTTTGATGTAAGTATAAAGCTGCCGTTCATCATATTTTCAAGCTCCTCGTCGGGAACGTCGGAATCAAGATATACCGTGTTCCAATGTACCTTGTTCATATGATACGCCGGGATAACGCCCTTGTAAACGCTGCGGAGAAAATCGGCGTTGTCGGGCTCGCATTTAAGGTTAACAATATCCCTGCCCTCAAGCTTCATTATTATCCCGAACCATTTTCCCGTGTCCGAGTGACGCAGCACTACCGTTTCGGTATCACCCTCAAAAGGAGAATCAGCCGCCGCACCCGAAAAGGTAAGCGCATATTCAATAAGCTGTTCCTTTGTCACTTTTATCCGCTCCTTTCGGCTGTTTTGCCGTAAAAGCTGTATTCACCCACATTTTCACGGCTTTGGTAAGGTATGCTGCAGTAATCTGCGCCGTTTTTCACGCTTTCGATAATCTTTTTGGTAAGGTCGGGAACGTCGTCACGGTCAAGGGCTTCGTCAATGTCAAGCCACAGCACCTCGCTGTTCTCGTCACCGTCCGAGCGTGCTTCTCCGCTTACATATTCCGCACGGAACACCGCATACCAGTCCCTTTTATTGAAGCGCATACCGATAAGTGCAGCAGGCTCGGCGGTTATGCCCGTTTCCTCCGCAATTTCACGCCGCACCGCTTCTTCTGGAGTCTCACCCTTTTTAAGATACCCTCCCGGAATGATGAGCAGACCCTTTCCCGGACCGTATGTATGCCTTGCAAGGAGGACCTTTCCGTCACGGACAACTACGCCTGCGGCTGATTTTCCCCAATCGTTGTTTTCATCGCAGTTCATCTGAAGCGCTCCTTCCGTTTTTATCGTTTTGTTGTATTATACCACTTTGCAGACATTTAGTCAACGCACAGAGACCTGAATATTTCCTCGGAAAAAACAGATGATACTATATGATATGCAGGTTTTTATAAATCAAAAAAATTTTGTTTTTTTCTCTTGACATATACCCCCTGGGGGTATATAATATATAAGGAAGGGAGAGGATGTTTTGGAAGAAAAATGCGAATTCTGCCATAAAACAAAGGAACGCTCCGAAGAGGAGTATAAAAAGCTCATCAACCGTCTTAACCGCATAGAGGGGCAGATACGGGGGATAAAGGGCATGGTGGAGAAAAACGCCTACTGTCCCGATATACTTATCCAGTCGGCAGCGGTCACGGCGGCGCTCAACGCCTTTAACCGTGAGCTGCTTTCAAACCATATCCGCACCTGTGTTTCCGACGATATAAGAAACGGAAACAACGAGGTCATAGAAGAGCTTGTTGCAACTTTGCAAAAACTTATGAAATGAGTTTGAAGAGTGAAGAGTGGAGAGTGAAGCTGCGGAAATGCAGAAATTTAATTTGTTAGTGCAATCCGGCACAAAAACTCCACTCTTCACTCTCCACACTTCAAACTTACCGAAAGGGGTGGTTTTCAGATGAAGCAATACAATGTAACGGGAATGAGCTGTGCCGCCTGCAGCGCCCGTGTTGAAAAGGCGGTGTCGCAGGTAAACGGAGTAACGTCCTGCTCCGTAAGCCTGCTTACAAATTCAATGGGAGTTGAGGGAAACGCCTCAGCCGCAGATATTATCGCAGCAGTTGAAGCGGCAGGCTACGGTGCTTCGGAAAAGGGCGCATCTGCCGCAAAAGGCTCTTCCGCTTCGGAATATGATGAGCAGCTCAAGGACAAGGAAACTCCTCTGCTTAAAAAGAGGGTAATAGCTTCTGTGGCGTTCCTTGCGGTGCTGATGTATTTTTCAATGGGGCATATGATGTGGGGCTGGCCGCTGCCCGTCTTTATGGCGGACGATCATATTGCAATGGGACTTGTTCAGCTTTTTCTTACCCTTGCAATAATGGAGATAAACCGCAAGTTCTTTATAAGCGGCTTCAAGGCTTTGTGGCATAAAGCACCTAATATGGATACTCTTGTTGCCCTTGGATCCGCCGCCGCTTTCGGCTACAGCGTATACGCTCTTTTTGCAATGTCAAATGCACAGCTGAGAGGTGACAGCGAGGCGGTCATGGCGTATATGCATGAGCTTTATTTTGAATCCGCAGGTACGATACTTACCCTTATAACCGTTGGAAAAATGCTTGAAGCAAGGTCAAAGGGCAGGACTACCGACGCTTTGAAAAGCCTTATGCGGCTTGCACCGAAAACGGCAAACGTTATCCGAAACGGCGAGGAGATCACAATTCCTGCCGAGCAGGTGAACAAGGGGGATATTTTCGTTGTGCGTCCGGGCGAAAGCATACCCGTTGACGGTATCGTTGCCGAGGGCAGGAGCGCAGTTAACGAAGCCGCTCTTACGGGAGAGAGTATTCCTGTTGACAAAGATCCGGGTGACAGCGTTTCTGCGGCTACAATAAATCAGTCGGGCTTTCTTAAATGCGAAGCCGTAAGAGTAGGGGAGGACACCTCTCTTTCAAAGATAATACAAATGGTAAGCGACGCAGCGGCAACCAAAGCACCCGTTGCAAAAGCGGCGGATAAGGTTTCCGGCATATTCGTTCCTGCGGTCATAGTTATTGCAGCCGTGACGATAGCTGTGTGGCTCCTTGCAGGTCAGACGGTTGGATTCGCCCTTGCAAGAGGTATTTCCGTCCTTGTTATAAGCTGCCCCTGCGCACTTGGACTTGCAACACCTGTGGCAATTATGGTGGGCAGCGGAATGGGTGCAAAGAACGGAATTCTGTTCAAGACCGCCGCTTCTCTTGAATCCGCAGGAAAGGTAAGCATTGTTGCTCTTGATAAAACGGGAACGATAACCAAAGGCGAGCCGCAGATAACCGATATTGTTCCTGCGGAAGGCGTAAGCGAGGAAGAACTGCTCCGCCTTGCCTATTCTCTTGAAAAGAAAAGCGAGCATCCCCTTGCCAAAGCGGTGGTTGCCCTTGCGGAGGAAAGAAAATCGGGATATGACGAAGCCGAAGACTTTGAGATACTTGCAGGAAACGGTCTGAAAGCCCTTATCGGCGGAAAAGAAGCGGTAGGCGGCAGCTATAAATTCATCGGCAGCATAACAGACCTTGACAAAAGGGCTGCAAAGGAGTATGAACGCCTCTCGGGAGAGGGCAAAACGCCCCTTTTCTTTATGCAGAACGGCAGATTTGCAGGTATCCTTGCGGCAGCTGACGTTATAAAGGAGGACAGCCCTCAGGCGGTAAAGGAACTGCAGAATATGGGCATAAAGGTCGTTATGCTCACGGGGGATAATGAGCGCACCGCCAAGGCCGTGGGAGCGCAGGCAGGAGTTGACGAGGTCATAGCAGGCGTTCTCCCGGGCGGCAAGGAGGATGTTGTAAAGGAGCTTAAAAAGCAGGGCGGCGTTGCTATGGTAGGCGACGGTATAAACGATGCTCCTGCACTTACAAGAGCGGATGTGGGTATCGCCATAGGAGCAGGTACCGACGCAGCCATTGACGCAGCCGATGTTGTGCTTATGAAAAGCCGCCTCAGCGATGTTCCTGCGGCGATACGCCTGAGCAGAGCCACCCTGAGGAACATTCATCAAAACCTGTTCTGGGCGTTTTTCTACAACGCCGTTGGAATACCGCTTGCGGCAGGAGTGTGGATACCCCTGTTCGGCTGGCAGCTGAATCCAATGTTCGGAGCGGCGGCAATGAGCCTTTCCAGCTTCTGCGTTGTAACAAATGCCTTAAGGCTGAACCTAATCGACATATACAATGCCGGTAAGGACAGGAAAATTAAAGCAAAGCATAAAAAGGAGGAAAAAACAATGACAAAAACATTGAAGATCGAGGGTATGATGTGCGGACACTGTGAAGCGGCTGTAAAAAAGGCGCTTGAAGCGATCGCAACGGTGGACTCCGCAGAGGTGAGCCACGAAAAGGGCACGGCGGTAGTAACACTTTCTGCCGAAACACCCGACAGCGTGCTGAAAAAAGCCGTTGAGGACAAGGATTATACAGTTACGGAGATAAAGTAACAAAAACGAAGCTGCTGCAGAACTGCGAAGCGTCTAAGGTTTACGTCAATTCTGCTTGGCTTTCGAAGAAAACTCCGAGCGCAGCGAAGTATTTTTCCTGCGACACAGCAAACCATAACGTCATTACCGCGGCAAAGCCTGTTAATCCAACAAACACGCTGACTTATAGCAATTCCGCTGACCCACGGGCACACACTGTGTGCCTCTACAAAGTCCCCACAAAAGCGTGTAAAAGTTCAAAAATGCAGAGACCCGGCGTTTTCTGCTCCAAATCAAAAATAAGACCGTTATACCGATCAAAAATCGTTATAACAGCCTTATTTTTTTATTACATAATAAACTTAACCGTTGTTCTTCATATATTCAAGATTTCTTGAAATAAGCTCGCATCTCTGCTTTACGCAGTCAACGGAACGGAGAGGGTCGGAGGGTGTGTTGAAGGTGTAGTCCATCAGCTTTTCAACGGTAGTTGAAGCAACGTGAAGCCTTGTGTCGGAGGAAGCGTAGTAGATGTAAACCTCGCCGTTCTCACGGGCAATTGCACCGTTTGTGAAAACAACGTTGGAAACGTCGCCTACCCTTTCTTCACCGTGAGGAGCAATGAAAAGTCCCGAGGGTGAAGCAATGAGCTTTGAGGGGTCGTTAAGGTCTGTTGCAAACACATAAATAACGTAGCGCAGACCTGCAGCGGTGTTTCTTACGCCGTGAGCAATATGTATCCAGCCCTTGGGGGTCTTTATGGGAACAGCGCCTGCTCCGTTCTTTACCTCTGTTATTGTGTGGTAAACTCTGGGGGAGATGACTGTTTCTTCGGTGCAGATCTCGGCGTTGGTGATGTCCTTTGCAAGACCGAAGCAAACTCCGCCGCCTGAGCCTGTCTGAATGAAATCATCCTGAGGACGGGTGTAAAAGGCATACATTCCGTTAACGAATTCGGGGTGAAGCACAACATTTCTCTGCTGAGGAGATTTGGATTTAAGGTTAGGCAGTCTTTCCCAGGTCTTCAAGTCCTTTGTGCGGACGATCCCTGCCTGTGCAACAGCAGCAGAAAGGTCGGAGGAAGAGGTGTCCTTGCTTTCGGAGCAGAACACGCCGTATATCCAGCCGTCCTCGTGCTTGGTAAGGCGCATATCGTAAACATTGGTCTCTTCGGGGTTGGTGTCGGGGAGCTGAACGGGATAATCCCAAAAGCGGAAGCCGTCAACGGGGCTGTCGCTCTCCGCAACCGCAAAGAAGGACTTTCTGTCGTTGCCCTCAACTCTTGCAACGAGGTAAAACTTACCGTTAAGCTCGATAGCACCGGAGTTGAGCACAGCGTTTATTCCAAGACGTTCCATAAAGAACGGATTTGTTTCGGGGTTCATATCGTAACGCCAGATAACAGGCGCATGAGCCGCCGTAAGAACAGGGTACTTGTAGCAATCATAGATACCGTTGAAGCGGTCGGACTTTTCATTCTTTCGTGCAATAAGCTTTTCGTAGCTTTCAACAGCCTTATTGCGGTTTTCTGTAAATTCGGACATTTTTATGACCATTCCTTTCTGATTTTGCGGCCTGCGCCGGAAGAACAATAACTCAGACCACATTTTATATACAGCAAACAAATTTATTATAACCTATAAGGCGGTCTATTGCAAGAGAAAATTTATTTTTTATACTAAGTTCTTAAAACTCATCTCCGCAGCGGATAACTTTAAGCTCGGTGTTCTCCACAGCCCATTTTATATAGGGTTCAAAGTCAAAGCTGTTCTGTGCAGCCTCCACCTCGGCAAGAACGGGTCTTGTCTTGGGGTGCTTGGGGGTAAACACGGTGCAGCAGTCCTCGTAAGGCTCAATGGAAATATCAAAGGTGTCTATCTTTCTTGCAATTTCGATTATTTCCGTCTTGTCCATACCGATAACGGGACGGAAAACGGGCATACGGCAGGCTGCGTCGGTGCAGACGATAGCGCCCATTGTCTGACTTGCCACCTGTCCAACGCTTTCACCCGTAATAAGGGCGGAAATTTCCTTTTCCTCGGCGATACGCTGGGCAATTTCCATCATAAGACGGCGCATTATTATGGTGAAAAGCTCCTCGGGGCAGTTGTCACGCAGCTTTTCCTGAATTTCCGTAAATGGTACGCAGTAGAACGCAATATCTCCGCACCAGGGGGTCAGCTTCTCGCAGAGCCTTTCCACCTTCTGACGGGCTCTGTCGGAGGTATAGGGCGGCGAAACATAGTGTATAGCCGACAGCTTTATTCCACGCTTTGCCATCATATAAGCAGCAACGGGGCTGTCGATACCGCCGGAAAGAAGCAGCATTGCCTGACCGGAAGTTCCCACGGGGATTCCGCCTGCGCCCTTTCTGTTGCCCGTGTGGACGTAAGCGTGATCCTGACGTATCTCAACGGTAACGGTAACATCAGGGTTGTTTACGTCAACTTCAAGATGAGGGAACGCTTCAAGTATGCGTCCGCCCATTTCAGCGCATATTTCGGGGGATTTCATAGGGAAGTGCTTGTCCGCACGTTTGGCGTTGACCTTAAAGGTACGGGCGTTTTCCATTGCTTCTTCGATATAGGGCATAGTCTGCTTTGCAATAGTTTCAAAATCCTTTTCCACCACCATTGCACGGCAGTAAGCGGCAATGCCGAATATCTTTGAAACGCAGTCCTCAACAGCGTCAAAATCCACATCATCGTCAAGGGGACGTATTGCCACGGTAGACTGTGAGCGGTCGTAAGCAAAATTGCCCAGACGCTTCAGCCTGCGGCGGATATTTCTTACCATAGCGTCCTCAAAGCTGCGCTTGTTAAGTCCTTTTATAGCTATCTCGCCCTCTTTGAGCAGAATTATCTCTTTCATTTATAAAAACTCCTTCGTGATTTTTATCATAACTAATTTATTATATCACATTACGGGAGAAATGCAAACAGTTTTTTGTAAATTTATACTAAGTTTATATCGTTCTATAGACAAAGACGGGAGATAGAATTACGTTAATCAAGGAAAGTGACCGCAGGCGTGCTGTCGCACGGCAAGGGAGCTTGACGACGAGTGACGTAATTATAGCTTTCGGATTTGTCTATAGGTTGATATGAACTTAGTATTACTTACTGCCGCTTATTTTTTCGATAAATTCCTTTCGTGTCATTCCGCCGTAAAGCGCCGCAAAATCATCCGCCGTGAAATCATCGCCCAAACCGAGGTACTCCGCAAGCAGCTTCTTTAGCTTTTCCGATCTAAAGCCCTTGGGGTCAACGGGAAGGTCGGTCTCATAGCCTATGGCGAGCCGTGTTGCAAAAGTATCTGCGTGAGCGTTTTTCAGCTCGTTGGGAAGCTCGTCCGTGTTAAAGCTGTGCATGGTGAAATTCCACGTCATTTCGCCCTTATAGTAATGGAAGCCTATGTCTATATCCTCCTCTTTCAACTCCTTGTGGCAGACAATGGGATAGGTCTCCCACAGCACAAAATTATCCTGCGCCGTCTGAGGTATGAGCAGCGGTATTTTTTCAAGCTCCTCTGCAGTCATATTGGGGTTTTCGGTCTTTATGTTGTACTGCCTGTAAATTATCGGCTGGCACATTGCGCACCTCATAGGGTGCTTTTCGGGAAGCTCCTTCCACTTTTCTATCTGCCGCACCTTTCCGAGAATAAGGCAGTAGGTGTATTCCGTGGGGGAAAGCTGTATGCGGAAAATATCTCCTGCGCCGAATTTTACGGTAACACGCTTTTTGTTCCTGAAATTATCAAGCTGCTTGTCATAATCATCGGGGAGAGAAGCGATATATCTTTCGGTATAAGCCCTGAGATCAGCTTTGCTGTAAATTTCCGCCGCCGGAAGAGGAAGCTCCCGGTCGTTGCTGCTGTTAAAGGACGTTACATATGTCCTTCCCTTTACGCCCATTCCCACAGTAAGATGCCCTTCCATATATGTTGGCGTTTCAATAAGCGACGGGGTAAGGGGCTGCGGTCTGCCTCTTGACGTTTTCGGCAGCACAAGCCTGCGTTCCTCGGTAGGGACGTTCATATCCGATTCAAGATAATATCCGCCGGGCGCATCGGCGTTGTACATATTGACCGATTCGTCAATAATTTTGCGCAAAATGTCACCGTCAAAAAAGTATCTTACCCGTCTGTATACGCATTTGCCGGAAACGCTGCAGCGGCATACCTCGTCCCACTCCGTATGTATCGGTTCAAGTCCGTAATAGTACCTTTCACGGTCGGTAAGGTCGGTGACTCCCCCGTTTTCGGCAAAAAATCTTTCGGCATTTTCGTCGGTGCTCCGTTCTTTTGCAGGGCGGCGCTGTACCTTGTCCGCAAGGGCGTTTTCTTCGCCGAATCTGCAGCTGCAGACCTCCCCGAAAACACGGTTCACCGCTTCGTAGTTTATGCCGTATTTTCCAAGCCAGTAATTAAGCGGATAGTACAGGTCTTTTTCGTAAACAAAGCCCCGTTCGCCGTTCGGAACAAAGCCGCCTGCGCAGCTTTTTCTTTCGGGAGTGTCAAATGCTCCGCAAATGCAGAGAACGCCGAGAATAGTATAAATATCGCTGCCCGTTGCGTTAAAGAACTTTTCCGCTCCGATGAGCTTGACAAGGGCGTTGACCTTGTTGGAGGGACTTATCTGTGAAGCAAGGCCGAATATCCTCCGCAGTATTGTTACGTCCTCTTCGGTAAAGTCCACGGGGGGCAGCTTTTTAAATTCACGCAGGTCGTGGAGAACATATCCGGGGTCGCAGATGTCCCAAGTATCGGGGAAAAAGCGGTGCAGGCTGTATTCGTTGAACAAAAGCTCTGCCGTTTTGTCCTTTTCGGAAGTGTACAAGCCGCATATTTGGCATTTTTCTGTTCCGTTCCACGCTCTTGAATGATCGGGAGCGTGAACAGGCAGGCTTTTTGCCCATATAAGGCTTGAAAGTGCGGTGCGGTACTGCCTGTCCGAGGTGGAAAGACTGTAGAGAAAATCCCGTGCGGCAGCGTTTATGTCTATCTCCTCTGCAAGACGCTTTATTTCGCTTATTACCTCGTTATGTGTAAGCCTTTCGGGCGAAAACATTACTCCCTCTGCAATTGCATAGGCTTCCTCTTCGTGGGTCGGCTCTGACTTGCCGCTAACGTATTTTTTCAGAATTTGCAGGGCTTTTTTACTGTGCATAATATCCGTCCTT
>JALEJQ010000095.1 GCA_022769565.1 Oscillospiraceae bacterium | reverse complement strand
AGCGGAACCAAGAAATGTTTTGCATAACACAAAACTTGTGGAACCGACTATGTGAATTGCGCCTATTCTTACATATCACAACAAAGTCACCCTCGCAGGAAAATGTAAGGAGCAAAGCGACGAACATTTTTCTGCGACACGACAAACTATGTAACGGTTGCCCCAAAAAAGCCTGTTGAACCGCACCAAAAGTGCTGACACAGGGGCGCACTGTGAACCCCTGCAGAGATAATTCAAAACAATGCTTATTTTGTGCGAAAAAATCGGAACGGGAGACCCGTCCCCTACATAATTGTAATAAATGTGCGGAAAACAGACCGCCTTTGTTTGTCGTGTCGCAGAAAAATATACTTCGCTCCGCTCAGTATATTTTTCTGCGAGGGGGAGTTTGTTTGTACGGGTAAGAATAGGCGCAATTCACATGGTCGGTTCCACGAGTTTTGTGTCATATGACACTTTACTCGATTCCATTCTTGATGTGAATTGCGCCTTGTTAATCACTACTTTGCTGTTTTTGCTGTTACTTTGCTGTATGCCCTACTTTTAGGGGTGTTTCGCTTCTGCGGAAGCGACCAAAGGGCTTTGCCCTCTGGACACCCACCACCCTTTGAAAAGCGTGGACGTAAACTTTAGACGCTTCGCAGACGTAAACTTTATTCTTCTTCGCTGTCCTCTTCGTTATCGTCATCCGGCACTTCTTCTTCGATTATGACCTCGCTCTTTTCTTCCGATTCGGCGGCTTTTATTTCCGCTTCAAGCTCTTCTGCTGAGGGTTCCTCTACTTTTGCCGTTTCTGCGCTTTCGTCATGCTCGGCTCTTGTGAAGGATACGACCTTTACTCCTTCGCCGACTCTCATTACCTTTACACCCGTTGCATATCTGCCCATTACTCTTATGTCGTTGGCTCTTATTCTGATGATTACGCCGTCGTTGGATATAAGGATAATATCGTCCGTATCGTCAACTACCTTGATTCCGCAGACATTGCCCTTTTCCTCCGAAACCTTATAGTTGAGCATTCCGTAACCGCCTCTGTTCTGTACACGGTATGCGTCAAGGTCTGTTCTTCTTCCGCTGCCCTTATCGGTAACGGTGAGAACGGTGGCTCCCTCTCTTACTCTTGCCATGGAAACTACCTCGTCGCCATCACGAAGCTTTATTGCCTTTACGCCGTGTGCGGAACGGGACATTTTTCTTATCTGATTTTCGTCAATTCTTATTGCATAGCCGTTCTTTGTTGCAACAATGACCTGTGCGCTGCCGTCTGTCATTCTTACACCGGCTATTTCGTCGCCCTCATCAAGACCTATTGCAATAAGTCCGTTCTTGCGGACGTTCTTGTATGCGTCAAGGGAAGTTCTCTTTATTTTGCCCTTTCTCGTTACCATAATGATATTCTTTCCGCTGTCAAAGTCGGAGGTCTTTATCATTGCGGCTATCTTTTCACCCTCGGAAAGGGGCAGGAGGTTGATCGCATTTGTACCTCTCGACTGCTTGGAGCCTTCGGGTATCTCAAAGCACTTCAGCTTGTACATTACACCCTTGTTGGAAATGAACAGAACGTTGTCGTGGGAAGAAGAAATGAACATTTCCTGCACAAAATCCTCTTCTCTCTGCTTCATTCCCGAAACACCCTTGCCGCCTCTCTTCTGAGCCTTATAATCACTTACGGGTTGACGCTTGATGTAGCCTATATCGGTATAAGTTACAACGCAGTCCTCAACGGGGATAAGATCTTCAATGTCAACTTCTCCCGTAACGGCTTCGATAGATGTTCTTCTGTCATCACCGTACTTGTTCTTGATAACTTCAAGCTCGTCGGAGATGATGTTCAGCACCTTCTGATGGTCAGCAAGTATTTCTGTGTATTCCTTTATTTTTGCTTCAAGTCCTGCCAGTTCGTCCTCAATCTTCTGTCTTTCAAGACCTGTCAGCTGGATAATTCTCATCTGTGCAATGGAATCCGCCTGTATCTCGGTTATTCCGAAGCGTTCCATAAGCCTTGACTTTGCTTCCGCAGGATCCTTGGAGGTACGGCATATCTCAACCACCTCGTCAATATTATCGGATGCAATTACCAAGCCTTCCAGTATATGCGCTCTTTCCTGTGCTTTTTTAAGGTCAAACTCCGTGCGGCGTCTTATAACGTCAACCTGGAAGTTGATATATTCCGTAAGTATCTGACGGAGAGTAAGCACCTTCGGTTCGCCGTTGACAAGTGCAAGCATTATAACGCCCACCGTGTCCTGAAGCTGGGTCAGGGCAAACAGCTTATTGAGCACAAGCTGGGGAACGGCGTCCTTTTTCAGCTCGATAACGATTCTTACCTTGTGTTCCTTGTCCGATTCGTCACGGATATTGTGTATGCCGTCAATTCTCTTATCCTTGGCAAGAGCGGCGATGTTCTCGATAAGCCTTGCCTTGTTTACCATATAGGGAATTTCGGTAACGATAATGCAGTTTCTTCCGCCTATTTCCTCAATATTGGTAACGGAGCGGAGTATCAGCTTTCCTCTGCCCGTTGCATAAGCGGCTCTTATGCCTGCCTTGCCCATGATGATACCGCCTGTAGGGAAGTCGGGGCCTTTTATGAACTCCATTATCTCTTCAAGCTCTGCATCGGGGTGATGAACAAGGTGCTGTATAGCGTTTATTGTTTCACGAAGATTGTGGGGCGGTATATTTGTCGCCATACCTACGGCAATACCCGTTGCGCCGTTAACAAGGATATTGGGGAAGCGTGAGGGCAGTACCTCAGGCTCCTTATGGGTATCGTCATAGTTTGACTGGTAGGGGATAGTGTTCTTGTTTATATCCGCAAGCATTTCGCCGGATATTTTCGCCATTCTCGCTTCTGTATAACGGTAAGCAGCCGGTGGGTCGCCGTCCATTGAACCGAAGTTTCCGTGTCCGTCAATAAGAGGGTAACGGAGAGAGAAATCCTGCGCAAGACGTACAAGTGCGTCATAAACGGAAGCATCTCCGTGAGGGTGGTACTTACCGAGCACTTCACCGACAGTATACGCGCACTTTCTGTACGCCTTGTCGGAAGTATTTCCTGCTTCGTTCATTGTATATATGATACGTCTGTGAACAGGCTTAAGTCCGTCTCTTACATCGGGCAGCGCTCTTGAAACGATAACGGACATTGCATACGCCATAAATGACGACTGCATTTCCTTGCCTATTTCCTGATGTATGACCTTTGCGTTTTCGTCGTTGTACAAATAAAACAACTCCTTTAATCAACCATTTTAAATCTTATTCCCATAACGGCAGCCAGCTTTTCCCTTACTAACTGCAGCTCGTCCTCTTTAAAAGCGGACTTGGGAACGATAAAAATATATTTCTTGCTTACGCAGATGATGAACATATCCTCTTTGTCGATAATTTCAACCGCACCGTCAAGGTGAATTATAGTTGCAGGGGGTCCCTGGTCTTCTGCATTTGCTTCTTCACCGTTTTCACCCTCGGAAACAGCTTCTTCATCGGCAGGAACGGTGTTTTCTTCCGTTCCTTCTTCCTCGGGAACTTCCACAGTTGAAATTTTTATTGTGCGGTCGGTTATTTCGATCTCATATTCCGTGCCCTCGATAGCGGACAGACCGCTTTTCAGCTTTTTGCGGCTGTTTATAGGCTCGTTAATAAAGTAAATACCTGCGCATAAGCATATCATTATAAGCAAAACGGGCATCATACCCCCGTCCTCGGAGGAAATAAGCATCATTACCGAAGAAGCCAGCGCAAGAAGCACAAGCAGCATTTTCAGCACCGTATTTTTTATTACATACTTTTTCTGATAGGTCTTGTAGCCTTCCATTACAGTTTCGGCGCTGCTTTTATATCTTCCTATCGCAAGAAGCACGGGAGGTCTTGTTTCAAAGCTGTCGCCGCTTTCTTCTCCGAACATTTCTTTAAGAATTCCCATATTAAAACTCCAGAATTTAAATTATACGTCAAGATTTTCAACGCTTTTAGCGTTCTTTTCGATGAAATCACGCCTGGGAGCGACCTTATCGCCCATAAGAATGGTAAATATCTCGTCCGCCTTTATAGCATCTTCCATTTCTATTTTAAGGATAGTTCTTGTTTCGGGGTTCATAGTAGTTTCCCAGAGCTGCTGAGGGTCCATCTCACCAAGACCTTTGTAACGCTGAACGTCTACCTTTGCGCCGTTTTCTCCTGCAAGCTCCTTGATATAAACATCTCTTTCCTCGTCGGAGAAGGCATAGCGCACCTGCTTTCCTCTCCAGACCTTGAAAAGGGGAGGCTGTGCGATATAAACGTTGCCGTTCTGAATAAGCGGTCTCATAAAACGGAAGAAGAAGGTCAGAAGCAGGGTTCTGATATGGCAGCCGTCCACGTCGGCATCCGCCATAATAATGACCTTTCCGTAACGTAGCTTTGTTATATCGAAATCCTCGCCGATAGAGGTTCCCAGAGCCGTTACTACAGGCATCAGCTTTTCATTTCCGTATACCTTATCTATTCTTGCCTTTTCAACGTTGAGCATTTTACCCCAAAGAGGGAGGATAGCCTGATAATGTCTGTCACGACCCTGCTTTGCGGAACCGCCTGCGGAATCTCCCTCGACGATATAAAGCTCGGTATAGGTGGTGTCCTTGTCGGAGCAGTCAGCCAGCTTGCCGGGAAGGGAAGCGGATTCCATTGCGGATTTTCTTCTTGCGGTCTCTCTTGCCTTCTTTGCTGCTTCTCTTGCCCTCTGAGCGGCAACGGACTTTTCAAAGATGTTGTGAGCCACTTCGGGATTTTCCTCAAGGAAGCACATCAGCTTTTCATAGACCATATTTTCAACAAAGGGTCTTACCTCGGGATTGCCAAGTCTGCCCTTTGTCTGACCTTCAAACTCGCAGTTTGTCAGCTTTACGGAAACGATAGCGGTCAGACCTTCTCTTACGTCCTCGCCGATTAGTTTGTCACCGTCTTTAAGCAGGTTGAACTTCTTTCCGTAGTCGTTTATTACCTTTGTAAGAGCGTTCTTGAAGCCCGTTTCGTGAGAGCCGCCGTCAATGGTGTGGATATTGTTTGCAAAGGATAGGATAACCTCGTTATAGGAATCGTTGTACTGTAAAGCAACCTCTGCAGTGGAGTCGCCCTGTGTTCCGCTTACATATATAACATTCTCAGAAAGAGGTTCAAGACCCCTTGTTTTGTGTATATGCTCAACGAATTCTCTTATTCCGCCCTCATAGTGGAGAGTTTCTTCCACAACGTTGTCGGGGTCTCTCAGGTCGGCAAAAACTATCTTTACGCCTGCGTTAAGGAAGGCCTGTTCACGAAGTCTTTTCAGCAAAACTTCATAATCGTAGACCGTAGTTTCCTCAAATATTTGATCGTCAGCCTTGAATCTTACGGTAGTACCCGTTTCGGAGGTATCGCCGATAATTTTTATATCTTCCTTGTACTTTCCTCTTTCAAAGCGCTGGAAGTAAATATTCTTTCCGTCCTTAACGGTAAGCTCCAGCCATTCGGAAAGGGCGTTTACAACAGAAGCACCTACGCCGTGAAGACCTCCTGCCACCTTATATCCGCCGCCGCCGAACTTGCCGCCTGCGTGAAGAACGGTATAAACAACAGTCGCAGCGGAAATGCCCTCCTTGGGGTGTATGCCAACGGGGATTCCTCGTCCGTTGTCGGAAACCTCGATAACATTTCCCTCCAGTATCTTTACATCGATCTTTGTGCAGTAGCCTGCAAGAGCCTCGTCTATGGCGTTGTCCACGATCTCATATACAAGGTGGTGCAGTCCCTTTGGACCCGTTGAACCGATGTACATACCCGGTCTTACTCTTACCGCTTCCAGTCCCTCAAGGACCTGTATCTGGTTTTCGTCATACTTCTGATCCTTGGGAACATTCTGATTTTCTGCCATTTTTTATTTACCTCCATAAACCAAAGGTGGTTTTTCTTAAATGCTGCCCTTTATCTCCGCCCTTTTTCTCAGGGTAGCGGGGGAGATCTGGGATATATAAACGGTTTCCTTTCCGTTTTTGTCCGAGCATACTATAAATGACTTGGGCATTTCGTAGGAAACGTTGACAATGCGTTCTTTCTTCTTCGGGTCGTTAAGGAATTCCTTTGTGTGCTTGCTGACGGAAGTGTTTTCTATATCGAAAATGCCGATTATATTTCTTCCGCAGACAACCGTGTCTTCTCCAAGATGAAGATACATATTGTTAACCTCCTGCTTTCTTTTCCGAAACGCAGCCTTTTTTCACAAGGAACACCTTGCCGCCGGTCATTTCGGAAATAAATCTTTCATCGCAGCAGGTTATAAGCACCTGCATATTTTCTATTGAATTCAGTATGAACCTCTGCCTGCCAAGGTCAAGCTCGGACATAACATCGTCAAGGAGCATAACGGGGTATTCTCCCTTTTCCGATTTCAGTATCTCCGCCTGAGCCAACTTCATAACGATAGCTATGGAACGTGACTGCCCCTGTGAACCAAGGTACCTTGCAGGCTGACCGTCAATTTCGGCAATAACATCGTCACGGTGAACTCCCACCGTGGTGAAGCCTGCCCTTATATCATCGTCAAGGCTTTTTTTCAGCGTGTTTTCATATATCTCCGTAAGCTCTCCTTCGTAGTCGTTTTTACCGTCAAGCTCACGAAAAACAGTTGACTGATAGTATAATTCAAGTTGTTCTTTACCGGATGCAATAGTATTATATAAACTTTTTGTATATAAATTTAATTTATTACAATAAGTATTTCTTAATACCGATATATACGCCCCTGCCTTTGCAAGCTGTTTGTCCCAAATTTCAAGGGAGCTTACATCTCCGCCGCTTCTGCCGTAGTTTTTCAGCAGGGCATTGCGCTGAGATAAAACGTTGTTGTAGGTATTAAGTGCGCTGACGTAGGAGCCTTTTATCTGGGAAATGGAAAGGTCTGTAAAGTTCCGCCTGTTATCGGGAGAACCCTTTGAAAGATCAAGATCATCGGGGGTAAATACCACGCACTTGAAGCTGCCGAAAAGCTTTGACATAAGGGGCAGCTTAACTCCGTTGAGAGTTACCAGCTTTTCCTTAATATTTCCTTTTTTGGCAGCAAAGCGTATCTCCTGAGAGCGGAAGGAATCGGTGAATTTCATTCTTACATCGGCAAAATCCTTTTCAAACCCGATGAATTCCTTTTCTCTTGAACCTCTGAAGGAACGGCAGCCCGAACAGAGCCACACCGCTTCAATAAGGTTGGTTTTTCCCTGTGCGTTATCTCCGCAAAAGATGTTCATTCTTTCATCAAGGGTAATATTTACGCCCGAAAGGTTTTTGTAACCGTCTGCATAGACCTCGTTTATGACCAAAATATTTACTCCCTGTACAAATTTAACTATATTATACTAATAATAGGGTTATTCAACGGTAATATCCGTGCCGTTGAAGTTTACAACGTCACCGGGGCGAACCTTTTTGCCCCTCATAGTGCAGACCTCGCCGTTGAATTTAACCTTGCCCGAAGCTATAAAGTCCTTTGCCTCCGAGCCGATAGCAACCGCTCCCGAAAATTTCAGAAGCTGATCCAGCTTTATATATTCTGTGGTAATTTTAACTTTTGTATCCATATTTTACCTCTTATTCCGTTTTAAGACGCACGGGAAGAACAAGGAAGGTGTAAGCGTCGCCTTCCATAGGAAGTATCTTCATTGGAGAAAGTCCGCCGTTGAGAAGCAGTCTTACCTTGTCGGACTCTGCAGCTTTAAGAGCGTCAAGGAGATAGCGGCAGTTAAAGCCGATTTCTACCATAGGACCTGTCAGGTCTATGTCAAACTCGTCGGACAGCTTGCCCATTGCGGTGCTGCAGGAGATCTTTACCTGTCCGTTGTTGAAAATGCACTTTACGGGAGCCTTGTTCTTGTCGTTGATAAGAAGCATACAGCGTTCAAGGCTGCTTATAAGATCCTTTGTGTTAAGGATGATCTCGGTGGAATGATTTGTCGGGATAGAACCCTTGTAGTTGTGGAACTCGCCTTCAAGAAGCCTTGAAATTACCATATAGCCGGAAATTTCAAAGGTTATATGCTTCTTGGAAACGTGTACCGTTACTGCAGATTCATCTTCATCTTTAAGCAGCTTGGAAACCTCCGACAAGGCTTTTGCCTTTACAACAAAATGGTAACGGTCGTCTGTATCTATCTTTTCCGTTCTTACCGCCAATCTGTAGCCGTCAATTGCAACAAGGTTGAAGCAGTAGTCGGAAATATCGAAAAGCTCACCTGTTAAGATAGGCTTGTTTTCCGTTACTGCAACGGCAAAAATTGTCTGGTTTATCATATTTTTAAGAAGAGCCTGACTTACGGTGAAGCTGTCGCCGCTGTCATAGTTGGGGATAGAGGGGTACTCGTCAGCAGGAACGGCAAGTATCTTATATTCAGCCTTGTCGCCTTTTATAGTAACGGTAAGGTTGTCGTCCGTTTCAACAGAGATCTCCTCCGAAGGCATTTTTCTTACGATCTCGCAGAAAAGTCTTGCTTCTATAATAAAATCGCCTATATCCTCAGACTGAACATCTATTTTTGTTTGAATACCAAGTTCAAGGTCGTAGCCGGTAAGCTCAAGGACTGTTCTGTTAAGGGAAACCTTTATTCCCGTGAGAGCAGTTATTGGTGATTTTTGAGGAACAGCTCTCGATACGTTATTCAGAGCCTCGTTAAGCTCCGACTGCTGGCATATAAACTTCATTGTTATGTCTTCCTTTCCGGATAAGATGGGTTTTCCACAGAAGCCGTTTTTTTCAAAGTCCTGCGGAGCGATATTTTCATAAAATAATATAAAATATATAATTATTAAACAGTATCAGCAGTAGGGGGCGTTAAAAATGTTGAAAACAGCCTTCGCTGCCGAATTTTTCCCCTTTTCCCGTTCCACCGCCTAATGCTGAAAGATCGGGGGAAATATTGAAAGTTTTTCCCTGTGTTGAAACGGGGGAAAAAATGTTAGTGGAATGCTGAAAAAAAGGTGAAAAACCAAAATTCGTTTTCACTTTTTGTGGAAAAACGCTTTTATACTTTCTGTAATTATACTTTTAAATCCTTATAAAACCTTATTTAACTTTTTCCACACAGTTTTCCACACTATGTGGAAAACTCGGATTTTAAACTTTTGGTAAATGGATAAAAATAGATTTAAAAAAAACGATCAATCGTTGCGGATGTTCTTTACAATGTCCTCGATAGTTTCTTTAAGGTGGGGGTCCTTGTTCATTGCGGCGGTAATATCATCGTGGTAGTACATTATAGTGGAGTGATCTCTGCCGCCCATATCAAGACCTATGGACTTGTAGGACATGGAAGTGGTCTCTTTTATAATGTATGCGCTGACCTTTCTTGCAAGAGAAATTTTTGAAGAGCGCTTGTTTGAAAGAATATCCTCGGGAGTAACGCCGTACACATTTGATACCTCGGTAAGAATTCGCTCAAAGGTAACCGGTGCAGGCTTATCGTCGGAAAGAATCTCTCTTATGGCGTTCTGAGCCTGTGCAATGGAAGGGGGAGTGCCCACAAGATGCTTGGACGCCTTCAGCTTTTTAACGCAGCCTTCAAGCTGACGGATATTTGATTTAAGGTGATTTGCAATATACTCCGAAACGTCGTCGGGAATGGTAAGGTCGAGAAGCTCCGCCTTTCTGCGGACGATTGCAACTCTTGTTTCAAAATCAGGCGTTGAAATATCCGCAATAAGACCCCATTCAAAGCGTGTGCGTATTCTGTCCTCCAGAGTTTTGATGTCCTTGGGCGGACGGTCTGAGGTGAGAACTATCTGCTTGCCGATCTTGTGCAGCTCATTAAAGGTATGGAAGAATTCTTCCTGTGTTGAATCCTTGCCTGCGATGAACTGAACATCGTCCACAAGGAGAACGTCTGCGGAGCGGTATTTCTGATGGAACTGGGAAGTGTCCTTTTTCTGCTGGATAGCGTTGATAAGCTCGTTGGTGAACGCTTCGCCCGTAACGTAAATAATGTTCGTATCGGGATTGCGTGATTTTATTTCGTTGCTTATAGCGGTGAGAAGGTGGGTCTTGCCCAGACCGGAAGGACCGTGAATGAACAGGGGGTTGTAAGCGCTGCCGGGATTTTTTGCAACAGCGGTGCTTGCGGCGTAGGCAAATTCGTTGGAGTGACCGACGATAAATGTATCGAAGGTGTAGTCGTACTCGGCGTTGGAGAAGGACTGTTCAAGCTCCTGCCTTTTCTGGATAGGTGACTTGTCCTCTTCGCTTTCATTTTCAACGGGGATAATGTTTATCTCAACATCAAAGCCGAGAATTTCCGAAAAGGCATCAATAAGCAGTTTTTCATAATTTTTAAGGATAATACCCTTCTGAAATTCCGACTGGACTTTAAACACGGCAACATTGCCGTCAAGGGTGACGGGTTCGAGGGTCTTTATCCACAGTTTAAAAGCGACCTCGGCAAGCTCGCCCCTGTCTACCTTTTGCTGAAAATACTCTAAAACTTTGTCAAAAACCTCGACAAAGGATTTCATAACATACCGACTCCTAACATAAATAAATGGCGGATAAAGGGACAAGGTAAAATACCGCATACAAAGCGGCAAATACGCCGAAAAGAAACAATATCCGAATCTTAATCATTATAGCACATTTGCGGCATTTTTGCAAGCATTTTTTCACATTATATATAGTATATTTATTTAAAATGTGGAGTGTGGATTTAAAATGTGGAGTGTGGAGTGTGGAAAGTGGAATTTAAGTGAGCGCACCGCGAAGCGTCTAAAGTTTACGTCCACGCTTTTCAAAGGGTGGTGGGTGTCCAGAGGGCAAAGCCCTTTGGTCGCTCTCCGCAGAGAGCGAAACACCCCAAAAGTAAGGCACATAACAAAGTAACAGCAAAGCAAACAAAGTAAAAAATCCAAAGGCGCAATTCACATTCAAAAGTGGAACCGAGAAAGGATTTGTACAACACAAAACCTGCGGAACCGACTATGTGAATTGCGCCATTTCTATCCAATAAAATAAAACTGCCCTCGCAGAAAAATGCAAGGAGCGCAGCGACGCGCATTTTCCTGCGACACGGCAAACTATGTCAATAGTTGCCCCAACAAAGCCTATTAAACCGCACCAAAATCGTTGACACACTGGCGGATAATATCCGCCCCTACATAAATTGAGGTAAAATTACAATTAATGTGCGTAAAACTACCATCAAAGTTTGCTGTGTCGGATAAAAATACACCTCGCTGCGCTCGGTATATTTTTATCCGAGGATGCTTTATCTTGATATGTAAGAATAGGCGCAATTCACATAGTCGGTTTTACAGGTTTTGTGTTATGCAACACTTTACTCGGTTCCTCTTTTGAATGTGAATTGCGCCTTTTGATTCATTACTTTGTCGCTTTTAACGCAGCTTTGCGTTATGCCTTACTTTTGGGGATTTCGCTCTCTGCGGAGAGCGACAATGGGCTTCTCGCCCCTTGACCCTCGCCAAAGGGACTCGTCCCTTTGGAATCCCATTATCGCTTCGCTGTAGTGACTACGGGTTTGGGAGGTTCTATTGCTTAAAATTCCTAATTTCTTCCTTGTTTTTTCCTCCGTTTTTATGAAAACCTTTGAAAATAGTGTTTTTTCAAAAAAAATTTGAAAAAACACTTGACATATTGCCTTGTAATAAGATATACTATAACATTGATAGGGTGTCCTATGCCCTTGTTTCGTTATGCCTTTTCTGCGCATAAATGATATTTTATATGTTTATTATAAAAGGAGGAGAATAAAATGAAAAGAACTTACCAGCCTAAGAAGCTCCACAGAAAAAAAGAACACGGCTTCATGAAGAGAATGTCCACAAGAAATGGTCGTAAGGTGCTTGCAAGAAGACGTGCAAGAGGCAGAAAAAAACTGACTTACTGATTTCGTTATAGGTGAGCGTTTCCCGTTCCTTTTTTTGGTTCGGGTCTTGTTCTTCTGCTAAAGTCTGAGAAGTATGGGCCACAATTCGGGGAATGCGCCCCTTTTGTGGTCTTTTTCTTTAGAAAAATGTCGGCTCTCGGACGCTTTCTTAATGACGTTTTATTCGGGTATTGGATTATGGTTTTTACAGTTAAAATGAAAGAGAACAAGGAGTTCGTTTCTCTTTTTAAAAAGGGCAGATTCGTCTGCGGTCGTTCCTGCGTAGTGTATTACAGAAAAAACGGTTCCGGCAAAAATAAGCTGGGCATTTCTACCGGCAAAAAAACCGGCAACGCTGTTATGCGCAGCAGGTGCAGACGTATCATAAGACAGGCTTACAGGGAAAATGAATCGCTTTTCCCAAAGGGTTACGATATAGTTATAGTTTCACGCCCCTATACCTGCGAATGTAAATCTACCGATATAAGCGCTTTTTTTAAAAATAAGGTCATCCCTCAGATGAAAAATCCTTCCGTTAAAAATAAACATTGAGTATTGTTTTTATTGAATATTACAAATTGTTTGTAGTGTTTGTTTACTTTAAGTAATATGAAAAAGATATTATTACTGTTTGTAAAGTTTTACAGGAAGTTTATTTCCCCCTTGAAGCCGCCCTGCTGCAAATATTATCCCACCTGTTCGACTTATGCTTTGACTGCACTTGAAAAGCACGGTGCGCTCAAAGGCTCGGTACTGGCTGCGTGGCGGTTGGCAAGATGCAATCCTTTCAGTCTCGGCGGCGTTGACCACGTTCCCGATGAATTCTTCCTTTACACGCTTAAAAGCCGTAAAAAAAGGGAAGCAAAGCACGAAAAATCTGTATAACCTATTTTACAATAAGTTATATTTTATATATTTATTATTAATCGTATATTTTTGGAGGTCAAAATGGGTGTTATCAGCCAGATAATCGGTTATCCCCTTGGTTGGATAATGTGGCTTATTTATCAGGTTTGCCATAATTATGCTTTTTCTATTGTCATTTTTACGCTTATTACAAAAATAATAATGTTCCCTCTTTCCGTCAAAACTCAGAAGTCAACTGCGGCTATGCAGGCATTACAGCCTAAGCTTGAAAAGCTGAAAAAGCAGTACGGTAAAAATCAGGAAAAATACAACGAGGAAACAATGAAGCTTTATACCGAAGAGGGTATCAACCCTATGGCTTCATGCTGGCCTATGTTTATCCAGTTCCCCATACTTTACGGTATTTTCGATGTTGTTTACCGTCCTATCACCCATATCCTCAGAATTAACAAGGATATAATAGAAGCGGCAAAGGATCTGCTTCTTAACACAAGCTACGGTACAGAAAAATACTTCCAGCACCGTCCCGAAATGTATATCGTTCAGGCTGTCAACAACGACCCTGAGCTTTTTGCGGACGCTAAGTTCTCCGAGCTTGTAAGCAAGGTCCGTGATTTTTCCGAACACAGCACACTTTTCGGTGCAGACCTCGGTCTTACACCTACCATTCATCCCGAGGGCGGTTGGACTGCAGCTGCAATAGTCCTTGTTATTATACCTATTCTTTCCGGTGTTTTCCAGCTTATTATGTCTGTTTATTCCCAGATAAGACAGAAGCAGACCAACCCCGAGGCGGCTTCTTCAATGGCGGGAATGAATATGATGCTTTATATAATGCCTATTTTCTCCGTATGGATCGCATTCAGCTATCCTGCAGCTATCGGTTTCTACTGGGCTTCATCGTCCTTATTTTCACTTGTTCAGCAGATCGTTCTCAACAAGGTTTATACCCCCGAGTATGTTGCCAAGCTTCTTGAAAAAGACAAGATAAAGCGCAAGAACAGCAAAAAAAAGGGCATGATGGAACGTTACCAGCAGATGCTTCTTGACCAGCAGGCTGCGCAGAACGGCGGAAGACCCCGTTCAAACACCGTTGCAGCTTCGGGAGTTGTTTCCGATGATGATGACGATGGTTCAAGCGAGATAAAGCTGTCCAAGTCCAAGCAGAAAGAATACGAGCGTATGCTTATTAGAGAAGCACGCCGCAGACAGGCTGAAAAGTACGGCGAGGAATACGACGATTCCGACGATGACGAATGATGTTTAACGGCAAAATACCATTGCCGTAAATATAAGTACCCCAATATGCAGGCATTCCGGCGGCATATATCAATTATTATCTGAAGGGAGCAAGTTCAATGAAACAGGTTTTTACAGCTAAGTCCATAGATGAAGCTAAGGCTATGGCAGCGGCAGAGTTCGGCGTTGAAGAAAGCAAGATAGCTTTCAATGTTATCGAGGAACCGAAAAAAGGACTTTTCGGAAAGTTAAAGGGTGAAGCAAAGGTTGAAGCGGAATACGAGCCTTCAAAGGCTGAGGTAGCGGCTGATTATATCACTTCTATCCTTAAAAATATGGGTCTTGATACCACTCTTAATGTTACGGAAAACGAAGAGGGCGCTGTTATTGAGATATTCGGCGACACAACGGGAACAATTATCGGCAGAAGAGGCGAGACCCTTGACGCTATTCAGTACCTTGCTTCTATGACTGCAAACAAGGGTGATAAGGAATATTACAGGATAAGCGTTGATTCCTGCGGCTACCGTGAGAAGAGAAAGGCTATCCTTGAAGACCTTGCAGCTAAAATTTCAAAGACCGTTATCAGAACGGGCAGGACTTCTTCACTTGAGCCTATGAATCCTTATGAGAGAAGAATTATCCACTCTGCAGTTGCAAATATTGAAGGCGTTACCTCCAAGAGCATCGGCGAGGAGCCTTACAGAAAGGTAGTTATCTCTCCCACAAACCCCCGTCCCAGAAAGGAAGGCGGCAAGGGCGGCTACAACAAGGGCGGCAGAGGCAGAGGCGGCAGACGTTCCGGTGACGGTACACCTCGTTCTCTCGATATGATGAAGACTTCCTTTGAGAAGGAATATAAGAAGCCCAAGCCGGAGGATAATCTTATTGAAGGCGATCTTTACGGCAAAATTGACATCTGAGTTTGTATTTTTACGGCTTTATTTACGGCGGCATTGCACTGCATAATGGTGCAGTGCCGCATTTTATTTGAATTTGATATTGTAGGGGCGCACAGTGTGCGCCCGTAAATTGTGAGGAATTGATTATGTCAACTATCGCTGCAATTTCAACTCCCGTGGGAACAGGCGGTATCTCCGTTATAAGAATTTCGGGAGAGAACTCTCTTAAAATAGCAGGGGAAATATTTGAACCTGTTTCAACAAGGCTTGCTCCCGAAGAAATGGAGGGCTACACCTGTGCTTACGGAAAAATAGTTTCGGACGGTGAATATTACGACGACTGCGTTCTTACGGTATTTAAGTCACCCAGGTCCTATACGGGAGAGAATATTGCCGAAATTTCCTGTCACGGGGGAATTTTTGTTACGGAAAGCATTTTGCAGCTTATCTATTCAAAGGGTGCTGTGCCTGCAGGACCGGGTGAGTTTACAAAACGTGCTTTTCTCAACGGAAAAACTGACCTTATCCGTGCCGAAGCTGTTATGGACGTTATTTCCGCTCAGGGTAAGGCAAGCAGCCGTTGTGCCGCCGCTCTCCGTCAGGGCGCACTTTTTACCCGTATAAATGCCGTATCTGTAAAGCTGATACACTTGCTGGGAGAAATAGGTGCTTGGGTCGACTATCCCGAAGAGGACATACCCGAAGTGGACAGCGGAGCAATGCTTGAAACTCTTGGAACAGCTGCACAGGAGCTTGAAATGATACTTTCCACATACGACTGTGGAAAGATTATCAGAGAGGGCGTTGATACTGCTATTGTGGGCAAGCCTAACGTCGGCAAAAGCACCCTTATGAATCTTTTAAGCGGCTGCGAAAGAAGCATTGTAACTGACATTGCAGGTACAACAAGAGATATTGTTGAAGAATCGGTGCGGCTGGGGGATATTGTTCTCCGTCTGTCCGACACCGCAGGCATAAGAGCTACGGAAGATGTTGTTGAAAGTTTTGGTGTAAAAAAAGCAGGGGAAAAAATCGAAACTGCAGAGCTTATCTTAGCCGTTTTTGACAACTCCGCCGCACTTACCCCCGAGGACATTGAAATTGCGGATAAGTGCGCAGGCAAAAACGCTGTTGCGGTCATTAACAAGACCGACCGTGAGCCTGCACTTGATACTGATTACATCGAAAGCCGTTTTTCACGGACGGTTTATATCTCTGCTGTAAAGGGAGAGGGCTTGCAGCAATTGCAGGAGGTTCTGACCGACTTATTCAAGACAGACAGTATTGATTACAATGCAGGTGTTCTTGCAAACGAAAGGCAGAGAAGCTGCGTGAGAAATTCCCTTAACGCTTTACGGGAAAGCATGGATGCAATAAAGCAGGGATACACTCTTGACGCTGTAAATATTATTATTGACGAGGCGGAGAATTATCTGCTTGAGCTGACGGGAGAAAAGGCTTCGGAGGCTGTTGTCAACGAGGTGTTCTCTCATTTCTGCGTGGGTAAATAATGGAGGATTTATGAGTTACTATATAGATGAATATGACGTTGCGGTCATAGGCGCAGGTCACGCCGGAGTTGAAGCGGCGCTTGCTTCCGCACGGCTTGGAGCAAAAACGGCACTGTTCACCATTTCCCTTGACTGCATTGCAAATATGCCCTGCAATCCCTCTATCGGAGGAACGGCAAAGGGTCACCTTGTCCGTGAGATAGACGCATTGGGCGGCGAAATGGGAAAAGCGGCGGATAAGTGCTACATTCAGAGCCGTATGCTCAACAGGGGAAAGGGTCCTGCTGTTCACAGCCTGCGTGTTCAGGCGGACAGGGTGAAGTATCATAACCACATGAAGCACATCTGCGAAAGCCAGCCCAACCTTGATGTGAAGCAGGCAGAGGTAACGGAAGTCCGCACGGAAAACGGACGTGTTTCTTCAATCGTTACAAGGCTTGGGGGAGAATACCGTGTAAAGGCGGCAATAATCGCAACGGGTACTTATCTGAAAGGCGTTATCCACGTTGGCGAGGTGTCCTACGAAAGCGGTCCCGATGCAACGTTACCTGCAAACTACCTTTCGGAGAGCCTGCGTTCCCTTGGCATAGAGATACGCCGCTTTAAAACAGGCACCCCTTCAAGAGTTCACAAGCGTTCCATTAATTTTGACGCACTTGAAAAGCAGGATGGGGACGAGGACATTCAGCCCTTTTCCTTTGAGACAGATCGTTATTCAATGAAAAATCAGGTGTCCTGCTATGTTGCCTATACAAATGAGGAAACGCACAAGGTCATTCGTGATAACATCGGACGTTCGCCTATTTATTCGGGACGTATCAACGCCATTGGTCCCCGTTACTGCCCGTCAATTGAGGATAAGATAATGCGTTTTGCCGACCGTGAGCGACACCAGCTTTTTATTGAGCCTATGGGTCTTGACACGGACGAGTATTATCTTCAGGGTATGTCCTCATCGCTGCCCGAGGACGTTCAGATAGCATTCCTGCACACAATAAAGGGTCTTGAACAGGTTGAGATAATGCGCAACGCTTACGCTATCGAGTACGATTGCTGCAACCCTCTTGATTTGAAGCACACACTTGAATTCAAAAAGGTAAAGGGACTTTACGGCGCAGGTCAGTTCAACGGAACTTCCGGCTATGAAGAAGCCGCCGCACAGGGACTTGTTGCGGGAATAAACGCCGCAAGGGGAGTGCAGGGTCTTGAAGAAATTACTTTGCCCCGTTCATCGTCCTATATTGGAACGCTTATTGATGATCTTGTTATAAAAGGTTGTTCCGACCCCTACAGAATGATGACCTCACGAAGCGAGTACAGGCTGCTTCTCAGACAGGATAATGCGGATGAAAGGCTTACTCCTTTGGGACATGAAATTGGGCTTATTTCCGATGAACGCTATGCCGCTTTCCTTGAAAAACAGGAGCAGATAAAGGCTGAGATACACCGCATGAAGAAAACCACGGTATCTCCCTCGGCGGAGCTTAATGCAATGCTTGAAGAAAAAGGCACGGCTCCCATTGCAACGGGAGTAAGGTATGCGGACCTTATCCGCCGTCCTCAGATAAGCTATGACGACCTTGCACCCTTTGACCCTGAGAGAAAACCTCTTTCCTATGAAGTAAGGGAACAGGTCGGTTTGAAGATAGAGTATGACGGCTACATTGCCCGTCAGCTTATGGAAGTTGAGCACGTTCAGAAGCTGGAAGAAAAGAAACTGCCTGTTGATTTTGATTATAACAATATCAAGGGTCTGAGCCTTGAAGCAACGGAAAAGCTGAACCGCATACAGCCGGGAAACATCGGACAGGCAAGCAGGATCTCGGGAGTTTCTCCTGCGGACGTAAGCGTACTTATAATCTGGCTTTCACAGCAAAAGTGATAAACTCATTTTTGAACAACCTAAAGACAAATTCGGCAGCTATAATTGTGTCACTCGTCGTCAAGCTCCTTTGTCGTGCAACAAGCACGCCGGCAGTCGCTTTCCTTGATTGACACAATTCTATCTGCCGCCTTTGCCTTTAGAACGTTAAAAAATGAGTTGTTCCACGTGGAACAATTTTCGGAAAGGAGCATCAGATGATACTGCCATATGATAATACAGCGGAACTGTTCGGAAGGTATGAGCTTGAACTTACGGAAAAACAGTACCAAAATTTTGACCTTTATGCGCAGCTTCTTGTGGAATGGAATGAGAAAATCAACCTTACTGCAATAACCGACCCCGAGGGGATAACGGTAAAGCACTTTCTTGACAGCACACTTTTGTTCAAGTATGCGGAAATTGCAGACGAGAGCGGCTATATTGACGTCGGAACGGGGGCAGGTTTCCCCGGAATCCCTATGAAAATATATAAAAACAGCCTTAACTGCACCCTTCTTGACAGCCTTAACAAGCGGATAAATTTCCTTAAAGAGGTTTCGGATAAGCTGGGACTGCCTATGAACTGTATACATTCCCGTGCGGAAGAGGGCGGAAGAAAACCGGAACTAAGGGGTAAGTTTGATGTTGCCGTGGCAAGAGCGGTAGCGGCGCTGCCTGTTTTGTGTGAATATTGTATGCCTTATGTAAAGGTTGGGGGAAGGTTTATTGCGATGAAGGGACCTAATGAGGATTACAAAGAGGCATATACGGCGTATAAGACCCTTGGGGGAGAAATAGGGGAAGTGATGGATTATGAGCTTCCCGATGGGGATAAAAGACGTATTATAATTATAAATAAGGTCAAGGAAACACCGGCAAAATATCCCCGTAATTCGGCACAGATTGGGAAGAAGGCATTGTAAGTCTGCCAGCGCAGCGATAACGGGATTCCAAAGGGACGAGTCCCTTTGGCACAGGTTCTTAGGGGCGCGGAGCTCCTAAGTTGGCTCTCCACAGAGAGCGAAATCCCCTAAAGTAAGGCATAACGCAAAAGCAGCGTTAAACCAAGCAAACTAACAGTAACAAAGGCGCAATTCACATCAAGAAGAGAAACTGAGTAAAGTGTTGCATAACACAAAACCAGTGAAACCGACTATGTGAATTGCGCCTATTCTTATACTAATAACCATTTAAAAAGTGTACAAAAAATCAAGCGAAATCTTGCATATATGGATTTTGCGCAGATTTTTTGTCTACACTTTTAATGGTTATTTGTATTACATATCAAGATAAAGTACCCTCGGATAAAATGTGCGGAGCGGAGTGACGTACATTTTATCCGACACAGCAAACTATAGCGGTAGTTTTTACTTAAAATTAGCTTTTTTATAGGAGTGCATATTGTGCGCACGATTTTGTTGCACCATATTGTTCATTAATAATCGCTTTTTCATGCATAACAACACCATGCTTTGTTGTGTCGCAGTAAAATGCTCGTCGCTTCGCTCCTTGCATTTTACTGCGAGGGGTGCTTTGTTTGTACGGGATAGAAATAAGCGCAATTCACATTAAATGGTTCCGCAGGTTTTGCATTATACAACACCTTGCTTGGTTCCTCTTCTTGATGTGAATTGCGCCTTTGTTTTTTTACTTTGCTTGTTTTGCTGTTACTTTGCGTTACACTATAGTTTAGGAATGTTTCGCTCTCTGCGGAGAGCGACAAGGTGGCGCTGCCCCCTTGACCCCTGCCAAAGGGACTCGTCCCTTTGGAATCCCAATATCGCTTCGCCGGTGGAACAACGTAATTGCAGTGTTAAATCGATTTACTGGGATAAATATCCATTTCGACAGATTTTCCACATATCTAATGCTATAATGTTGAAAAAGCATGATATGTTACCGTTAAAATGGAGGAATTTAAAATGTATTTGCCCTTTGCAGTTAAAGAAAAGGTAGTTAATAAAGTAATTGAAGTTGATGTAAACAAGATCTCTCCTAATCCTTATCAGCCGAGAAAAAGCTTCGGCAATGATATTGACGAGCTTGCGGAAAGTATACGGCACAACGGTTTGCTCCAGCCTCTAACGGTGAAAAGCTGCGGTGACGGGAGCTATGTTCTCATTGCAGGGGAGCGCAGACTTCGTGCGGTGAAATCTCTTGGTATGAATGTTGTGCCTTGTATCGTTATGGATATAACCGAAAGAAATTCCGCAGTAATGGCTCTTGTTGAAAATATACAGCGAAAAGACCTACAGTTCTTTGACGAAGCGGAGGCTCTTTCAAAGCTGATAGATTTTTACGGGATGACCCAGGAGGACGCTGCTGTTAAGCTTGGCAAAAATCAGTCTACCATCGCAAACAAGCTGCGTCTGTTGAAACTTGACCCTGCGGTGCGTGATAAAATTCGTGAGTACGGCTTCACGGAACGCCATGCAAGAGCACTTCTCAGACTTGACACCACGGAAAAACAGCTTGAAGCGGTTGAGATCGTTCGGATGAAACGTCTTAATGTTGAGGGTACGGAACGGCTTATTGAGGGAATGATACAGAAGGAAAAAGAGACCGAAAGCATACGCCGCAGGAGCGGAGCGTTCCGTGATGTGCGGCTGTTTGTTAATACTTTGAACAAGGCTGTAGAAATGATGAAGGCTGCCGGAATAAATGCAGATTCACAGAAAATTCAGGAGGATGATTACATAGAATATATTGTGCGTATACCAACGGTGAAATGAATTTTGTTCCACGTGAAACAATGCCTGTATAGGATAATTTGTTCCACGTGGAACATTTTTGTTTAAAACATAAAATTTTGCGGCAATGTTGATATAAGGATAAAAGTGTGCTATAATTAAATAAACGATAAATGTAGAACAAAACAGGAGGTTTAAAATGGCTGTTGTAATTGCTGTTGCAAATCAGAAAGGCGGAGTGGGCAAGTCAACCACGGTCGTTAATCTTGCCGCCTGCCTCGGAGCAAGGGGCAAAAAGGTGCTTTGCGTTGATATAGACGCACAGGGTAACACAACAAGCGGCTTTGGTATAAAGAAAAAATCTGTTGATGTTACCGTTTATGACGTTCTTCTTGGTCAAAGACGAATTCAGGAAGCTATTATTAAAACAGAATTCAAGAACGTTTCGGTGGTTTCTTCAACCTCGGCTCTGGCAGGTGCAGATATTGAGCTTGTTGACCTTGATAACCGCTCAAACAGACTTAAAATGCAGCTTCTTACGGTTAAGCTGGACTACGATTACATATTTATAGACTGTCCGCCGTCACTTTCACTGCTTACGATAAACGCTTTGTGCGCCTGTGACACGGTTCTTATTCCGCTCCAGTGCGAATTCTATTCACTTGAAGGACTTTCCCAGCTTATCGAATCCATACGTCTTGTTAAAAAGCGTTACAACCCCAACATCGACATTGAGGGAATACTTTTTACAATGTACAATAACAGACTTAACCTTACCAATCAGGTGGTAGGGGAGGTTAAAAAACATTTCCCCAAAAAGGTGTTCAAGACCGTTATACCGAGAAATGTCCGACTTTCGGAAGCACCCAGCTTTGGTAAGCCTGTAATTTACTTCGATAAAACGTCAAGTGGTGCCGAGGCGTATGAAAGCCTTGCTGCAGAAATGCTTGCAAGACGCAGAGCAGAGGAAAAAGAGAAGAAAAAACTTGCAATGGCAGGAAAGGATTAAAATATGGGAAAGAAATCTGGTCTCGGAAAGGGTCTGGACGCTCTTTTTGAGGATAACATAAACGAATCACAGGGCGGAGTGCAAACCCTGAGAATGTCGGAAATAGAACCGAACAAGTCGCAGCCCCGTCAGAACTTTGATGAGGCCGCTATTACCGCACTTGCGGACAGTATACGTCAGCACGGTCTTATCCAGCCTATCGTTGTAAGGGAAACAACAGCAGGCGGCTATCAGATAGTAGCCGGAGAGCGCCGCTGGAGAGCCTGCCGTATGCTGGGTATGAGCGAAATACCTGCCGTAATAAAGGAATTCAGCGACTTTGAAACGGCGCAGATAGCACTTATAGAAAACATACAGAGAGAGGATCTTAACCCAATTGAAGAAGCCTCCGCTTATAAGGAGCTTATGGAAAAGTACGAAATGACCCAGGAGGCACTTTCAAAAGCTGTGGGCAAGTCCCGTTCCGTCATTGCAAACTCCGTAAGACTGCTTAATATGCCGGACAGAATACAGGATATGCTGAAAAAAGGCGAGCTTTCCACAGGTCAGGCAAAGGCCATCGCAGCAGCCGATACCGAAGATGAAATGCTTGATATAGCAAACCGTGCTGCAAACGGACAGCTTACCGTAAGAGCCATTGAAAAAATGCTTTCCAAGAAGGATGACGGGGGAGAGAAGGACGAAAACGACGATAAACCTCTTTCCGAGAAAAGACAGGCACTTCATTACCTTGCGGAAATGGAACTGAGCCTTCGTGAGACCTTGGGAAGAAAGGTTAAAATCAGCTCATCTGACGGAAAAAAGGGAACAATTACCATTGATTTCTTTGACCCCGAGGATCTGTCAGATATTGCGGAAAAGTTGGCGGAAGAATAATTTGTTGTCAGCAGACGCAGTAATAACGGGATTCCAAAGGGATTAGTCCCTTTGGCAGGGGTCAAGGGGGCAGCGCCACCTTGTCGCTCTCCGCAGAGAGCGAAATCTCCAAAACTATGGCGCAACGCAAAGTAACAGCAAAAACAAATAAAGTATCGATAATAAAGGCGCAATTCACACCCAAAAGCGGAACCAAGTAAAGTTTGGTATAACATAAAACTTGCGGAACCGACTATGTGAATTGCGCCATTTCTATCCAATAAAATAAAACTGCTCTCGCAGAAAAATGCAAGGAGCGCAGCGACGCGCATTTTCCTGCGACACGGCAAACTATGGCACCATTATCCCGACAAAATCTGTTGAACCGCACAAAAATCGTTGATCCACGGTCGCACAATGTACGCCCCTACGGAAAAATTGCGGAAAAAGTCAATTTGCAAAAGAGGATGTATTAGTACAAAAACAAACGCCGACTTTGCTGTGTCGGATAAAAATACACCTCGCTGCGCTCGGTATATTTTTATCCGAGGAGACTTTATTTTGATATGTAAGAATAGGCGCAATTCACATAGTCGGTTTTACAGGTTTGTGTTATGCAACACTTTATTTTATTCCGATTTTTAATGTGAATTGCGCCTTTGGGTTTACGGCATTGCTTGTTTTGCTGTTTCAATGCGTATGCCATACTTTTGGGAGTTTCGCTCTCTGCGGAGAGCGACTTAGGGGCTCCGCGCCCCTAAGAACCTGCGCCAAAGGGACTAATCCCTTTGGAATCCCGTTATCGCTTCGCTGTAGGGTCTCAAAATTTGTCCTTTCCCTAATTTTGCACAAAAAACAACGCATATTATACAGTATTTTCTAATGTTATCTTAACAATTTCTGCTTGACGTTCTGCAAATAAAGTAGTAAACTATATAAAATATAGTTTGTAATGAATGATAAAAATGAGGGAGGATAATTACTATGCTTGAAACAGATATGAGCAAAAAATTTGTCAAAGAGGGACTTACCTTTGACGATGTACTTCTTATTCCGGCAGAATCTAACTGCACTCCTAATATGGTTTCGCTCAAAACAAGACTTGCAGGCGACGTTATGCTCAACACACCTATTATGACATCCGCTATGGACACCGTTACAGAAGCTAATATGGCTATCGCTATTGCCCGTGAAGGCGGCATCGGTATCATTCATAAAAATATGTCTATCGAACAGCAGGCGGAAGAGGTCGATAAGGTCAAGCGTTCCGAAAACGGCGTTATTGTAAATCCCTTCTCCCTTACTCCCGACAAGCTGGTCTCCGAAGCTGACGAGCTTATGGGCAAATACAGAATTTCCGGCGTTCCCGTTGTTGATAAGAAGGGCAAGCTGGTGGGTATCCTTACAAACCGTGACCTCCGCTTCCTCAGCGATTTCAGCACCCCTATCGGAGATGTAATGACTAAGGAAAACCTGGTTACCGCTCCTGTAGGCACAGACCTTGTCGGCGCACAGAAAATTCTTATGAAGCATAAGATCGAAAAGCTCCCCCTCGTTGACGAAAACGGCATCTTAAAGGGACTTATCACCATAAAGGACATTGAAAAGGCTGTCCAGTACCCCAAGTCCGCAAGAGACAAGTCCGGCAGACTTCTCTGCGGCGCAGCTATCGGCGTTGCAAACAATATGATGGAAAGAGCTCACGCCCTCGTTGAAGCTCAGGTCGATGTGCTCGTTCTCGATTCCGCTCACGGTCACAACATCAACATCATCAACGCCGTTAAGGAAGTCAAGGCGGCGTTCCCCAATACTCCCGTTATCGCAGGCAACGTTGCAACCGCAGAAGCTACCGAAGCTCTCATTGCAGCAGGTGCAGACTGCGTTAAGGTGGGCATAGGTCCCGGTTCTATCTGTACAACACGAGTTGTTGCAGGTATCGGCGTTCCTCAGATAACAGCCGTTTATGACGCAGCCTGCGCAGCAGCAAAGCACGGCATCCCCGTTATCGCAGACGGCGGCATCAAGTATTCCGGCGACATTGTAAAGGCTCTTGCAGCAGGTGCAAACGTTGTAATGCTCGGTTCACTCCTTGCAGGCTGTGAAGAAGCTCCCGGTGCAACGGAAATTTATCAGGGCAGACAGTTCAAGGTTTACAGAGGCATGGGTTCTCTGGGCGCAATGGCTTGCGGTTCCAAGGACAGATACTTCCAGGAGAACGCAAAGAAGCTCGTTCCCGAGGGTGTTGAAGGCCGTGTACCTTACAAGGGACCCGTTTCCGATACTATTTTCCAGCTTATCGGCGGTATTCGCTCCGGTATGGGCTACTGCGGCTGCGAAACTATTGAAAAGCTCCACGAAAAGGCTAAATTCGTTAAGATCACAGGCGCAGGACTTAAGGAATCCCACCCCCACGATATTTACATCACTAAGGAAGCGCCTAACTATTCCGCACAGATATAAGTTTAACTGCATAAAAATTTCTGCCGCATGGGAAATCCTGCGGCAGTTTTGTTTTCGGTATTGACTTATTAATTAATAACAGATATAATATAACCATAAATATGTACCGAAAAGAGGTAGAAATATCATATATAAGCCTAAATTAACTATTATTGAACAAATTGAATATATGCGTGATGAAAAAGGTATAAAGTTCAATATTGTTAACGAAGCAGATGCTCAGAATTTTTTAAAATATAACAATTACTATTTTAAAATCAAAGCGTTTGCCAAAAATTATCCCAAGTATACCCAAATAACATCTGAAAAGAAAAATCAGTATATAAATCTTGAATTTGCATATTTGAAAGAATTATCGACCTTAGACGCTATTTTTCGTAAAATAGTTATCCAAATGGTACTTGATGTTGAACATTTTTTGAAGGTACAGTTGATTAGTGACTTTTCAGAAAATCCTGATGAAGATGGCTATACTATAATCAATGATTATTTGAATAAAATGAAGCCTCGATTGCTGAATGAAATCATTTCAAAAAGCCAAAATTCATATTGTCATGGGTTAATTGATAAATATAAATCAGATTTTGCAATATGGAATATTATTGAGGTTATTTCTTTTGGAGATTTTATTGATTTATATGAATATTATTACTCAAAGTATGAGAATAAATATAATGTAAAAGGTAAACTTCTGCCGATAAAGTGGCTTAGGAATGCCGCAGCGCATAATAATTGCCTTATAAATTCATTGTTGCCGCCATATTCAAAAGAAATTGTGCCTAATAAATCTGTAATGAGTAAAATTTCAAAAATAAAAGATATGCCCAAAAAGACAAGGGAATCAAAAATGAAAAATCCTGTCATCCATGACTTTGTAGTATTATTGGATGTTTATTGTACAGTTATTGAGAGTCCAAAAACACTTCATTATGGTTTAAATGAATTAAATAGTTTTTTTTATAGTCGGTGTTTATTTCATAAAGATTATTTTGAGAATAATGATACTATTAAAAGCAGTTATAATTTTTTAATAAAAGTTCTTGACTTTTATAAAAAAAAAGCATATAATATAAATGCCGAACAAAAAACTGAATAAGTTTTTTAATGAGCGGGTGCCTGCATCGGCTCTATTTTTTTGCTCTATTTTAAAGAAAAAAATTCAGCGCCTGAGAAAAACCGTAACTTCTCAGGCGCTTTTTGTATAAGTTTTTTAAATGTTGAAAGTGAAGTTATTTAAATGTGGAGTGTGAAGAGTGGAATGTGGAATTATGGTATCGCCTGCGGCGATGTTATTTTATACTAATAACCATTTATCCATAGAACAAATGGTTATTAGTATTAAAGAAATTCCGAATTTAAATAATTCCACTTTCCACTTTCCAAATTCCACATTGAAACAAACTCCACTCTTCACTCCTCACACTTCAAACTTATTCAAATGTCTATCTCCATGCAAACAAAATCCTTCCCGAAAAGGCTGCATTCTCCGACGGACTGAAATCCCAGCGAGCCGTATAATGAAAGTGCAGCTTTATGTCCTGTTTTGACCAGGATATGAACACCTTTTTTCCCTTGTTTTTTCAGGATTTCAAATACATATCCTATCATTTCCTTAGCTATGCCTTGATGCTGCATATCCTTTCGTACACAAAGCCTTGAAAATTCACCGCTTGGCATAAGCTCTTTGCTCCAGCAGGCGAGCTTGTCAACATCTTCGTCCTCGTCTATGGAAATTGCCGCAATAATTTGTCCCTCATCGTTTTTCATAACAAACAGCGCATTTCTGGACAAATCAAATTCAATGGTATCTTCATTTGGGTAGTATTCGTTCCATTCCGCAGGTCCGTTAAGCATAGTTCTGTAAAGGCTTAATATCTCTTGTTTATCCTCCTGCACCGCAGAATATATCTTGTTCATTTTCATATCCTCCATTTTATTGCTCATCACACTTCAAAATTGTGAGAGTGTTTTTTGCTTCTTCAATATCCTTCTCGATAAGCGGACGCATACTGTCCTTGTATTTTGACAAGTCTGCATTTTCGAGCGCTTCAAGAATAGAAGGAATGTACTTGTGTTTCGATGTTCCTATTTGTGCAAGAGATTTGATACATTGACGGGCAGAGATCGGCTTTTCATCGGTAATGTGCGAAAGATATTCATCAAATCGAGCATAATCTTGCATATATGGATTATGCGAAGATTTTTTGTCTACAGTTTTATTGGTTATTTGTATCAGATACCGCCCGATTTTTTATATTATAACATAAAAGCTGCAGCTGTACAACCGAATATACAAAAGTTTTTTTCAGAAACATATTGACATTCTTCTATTTGTGGTGTATAATACGCATAGATGAATATCAATGTGAGGTGAGTGGATGAAAGTTTTTGTTGTATATTGCCACCCCTGCGGTGACAGCTTTACAGCCGAAGTGTGCAGCGCATTTCTTAAAGGGCTGAGAGATGCCGGACACAGCTTTGAGGTTTCCGATTTGTATGCAATGAAGTTTGACCCCGTATTTTCCGAAGCGGAATACAGACGGGAAGCGTTTTACAGAGATGATATGCCTGTGCCGTCCGATATTATTGAAGAACAGCGCAAGATAAACAATGCCGATGCAATAGCGTTTATCTATCCTGTTTTCTGGACGGAATGTCCGGCGCTTCTGACGGGTTGGTTTCAGCGTGTATGGACTTACGGCTTTGCTTACGGCAGCGCTTCTATGAAACAGCTTGACAAGGCGCTGTTCCTTGTTACAATGGGCGGAAGTATGAAAGACACCGTTCGCCTTGAACAGATAAAAGCGATGAAAACCGTTATGATAGGCGACCGCATACATGACCGTGCAAGATCGGCGGAAATGGTGATATTTGACGAAATGACAAGAGGTTACGGCAACGATAAAAACCGTGCGGAACGTGCAGAGCGTTTCACCGAACAGGCATATAATATCGGCTTGACTATGAAAGGGGAAGAGTAATGAAACTTGACGCAAAAAAGACCGCCGTTATCTTCAAAGCCTTCTGCGATGAGAACCGCATAAGGATATTGCAGCTTTTGCAGAGCGGAGAAAAGTGCGCCTGTATGCTCCTTGAAGAAATGAACATCACTCAGCCCACCCTTTCCCACCATATGAAAATTCTCTGCGACAGCGGCATTGTTACGTGGCGCAAAGAGGGCAAGTGGACCCACTATTCCATTTCCCCCGAGGGCGTTAAGTATGCGGAACAATGTTTCATTGCCCTTACAAATGTGACGGAAGAAAAATAAATCCTGCTGTGAAAAAATATAAATAACGGGGCTTCTGAACGTATAATTTGCGGGCAGATAATAGCCGCCCGTTATACCATATACGTTTACGTTACACACAAAACATTGATGTATTTCAATTTTTAGATATGAAGGAGATGAATTTATGGAAGCAATAAAAGCCGTATGGGACCTTTTCCAGAATGAGATACTTGGTATGGCGTGGCTGAAAAGGCTCATTGTTACGGCACTGAATGCTCTCGGTCTTGACACGGATGGGAAAATAGGCGGCAGCGTCAGCTTCTTTATTTATGATATGATAAAGATAATGGTGCTGCTGTGCGTGCTGATTTTTGTCATTTCGTATATACAAAGCTATTTTCCGCCGGAACGCACAAAGAAAATACTGGGGCGTTTTCACGGCATCGCGGCAAACATCATCGCCGCTCTCCTCGGAACGGTAACGCCCTTCTGCTCCTGCTCGTCAATACCCCTTTTTATGGGTTTCACAAGCGCAGGTCTGCCCCTCGGAGTAACGTTTTCCTTCCTTATTTCCTCCCCCATGGTTGACCTGGGTTCACTTGTGCTGCTCATGAGCATTTTCGGCTGGAAGGTCGCCGTTGTTTATGTTATCGTGGGGCTTGTCATTGCCGTTGCAGGGGGTACGCTTATTGAAAAGCTGCACCTTGAAGAGCAGGTTGAGGAGTTTATCAGAAACACCAAGGCGATCGACGTTCCGCAGGAGCAGCTTCACTTCAAAGACCGTGCAAAATATGCCTTTGAGCAGGTCTGCGGTACGGCGAAAAAGGTTTTCCCTTACGTTCTTATAGGCGTTGCCGTCGGCGCAGTTATACACAACTGGATCCCCGAAGAATTTATCGTAAATATCCTCGGCAGCAATAACCCCCTCGGCGTTGTTATTGCAGTAATTGCAGGCGTTCCCATGTATGCGGACATTTTCGGCACGATACCCATTGCCGAAGCGCTGCTTGCAAAGGGTGCGCTGCTGGGTGTGGTGCTGTCCTTTATGATGGCGGTTACTACACTTTCTCTGCCGTCGATGATAATGCTGCGGAAGGCGGTAAAGCCTAAACTGCTGGGCATTTTTATTGCCATATGCACGGTGGGGATAATAATTGTGGGATATTTCTTTAACGTTATACAAGGTTATATTATGTAGGAGGAGTTATTATGGCATTATTTGATTTTATGAAGAAGACGGAAGAAAAGCGCCCCGTTGACAAGGCACTTATCGCAAAAATAAAAAGCGTTAAAGTTCTTGGGGCAGGCTGCAAAAATTGTCACAGGCAGCTTGAAAACGTGAAAAAGGCTCTGGAAGTCATGAGCATACCCGTGGAAGCGGAATACATCACCGATATGGCAAAAATTGCGGAGTACGGCGTTATGAGTATGCCCGTTATCGTTGTCAACGAAAAGGTGGTGTCACAGGGGAGAGTGCTGAAGCCTTCGGAGGTAGGGAAGCTGCTGATGGAGGTGAAATGACTTGAAAAAAGTCGCTTTTATATGCGTACACAATTCCTGCCGAAGCCAGATAGCGGAGGCTCTGGGGAAACATCTTGCCGCAGACGTTTTTGAAAGCTATTCGGCAGGCACGGAAACAAAGCCGCAGATAAACGGGGATGCTGTACGTCTGATGAAAAAGCTGTACGGCATTGATATGGAGAAATCCCAGTACAGCAAGACCTTTGACAAAATACCTGCACCCGATATTGCAATATCAATGGGGTGCGATGTTGGCTGTCCGTATATCGGCAGAGAGTTTGACGACAACTGGGAACTGCCCGACCCTACGGGAGAAAGCGATGAAGCCTTTATACGGGTCATAGGCAAAATAGAGGATAACATTTTAAAGCTGAAAAACAGGTTTGATACATAAATATGAAGAGTGGAGTCGATGTATACAACTCCACTCTTCACTCTTTGTGTTTCAAATTAAAGAATCGCTGATTAAATGCGCATCTGCACGGCAATATAGAGCAGAAATACGATGAGATATACAACGTTTGCGAAAAAGCAAATTCGCTGCCGGACGCTGCTCAATAAAGATCCGCTGCTGAAAATGTGATGAAAAACGGCGAAACAATGCTTCTCATTTCATAAGTCAGGACGTTTCGGGCGCTTTTCCGAAGCCTTGGTTCCTGTACTCTCTGGGGCTCATTCCGTAAGCCTCACGGAACAGCTTGCCGAAATAGCTTATATGCCCGAAGCCGCAGGCAAGACAAACCTCCGTTATCTGCATATCCGTTGCCGACAGCAGCTCCAGCGCCTTTTTAAGACGGTATTCGTTGAGAAACGCCACAGGCTTTTTCCCTATCATCGTTCGGAAGCAGCGAAAGCACTCGCTTTTGCTGATGTTCGCAGCACGGGCAATGTCCTCCACCGCTGTTTCGTTCTGATAGTTTTCGTAAATATAGGACAGCATTTTCTTCAGACGCTTTTCATTTGTAATAGTCCTGCGGTCTACGGGCGCAGAGGGCGCTTCGCCGATGTTTTCCGCAAGGCTGCACCACATTTCCCCGATAAGGTCACGGCACCTGAGCTCATAACCAAAGTGCTGCTCTGCGGAAAGCTCGCAGACCCTTTTCACCGCCCCGATAATTCCGCTTTGCCATTCATTTCCCGGGGAAAGCTTCATGCAGCGCAGGGTCTTGTCACTTGTTATGGGCAGGATGTATCTGCGGAAAATAAGGTCTCCGCCGCAGTCGCCGATAAAATCGGGAAGGAAGCATATAGTTGCCAGCACGGGGTATTCATCGCCAACAGGAACAGCCGCCTGCATGTGCATTGCGTTTGTGTTTATGAAAAAGCCTTCTCCGGCAGTCAGCTTATAGACGGTGTTGTTTATGAATATCTCCACTTCGCCCGACAGCACCACCGACAGTTCCACCTCCGGGTGCCAATGCCAGCCGATAAGATGCTCGGGACACCACCTGAAATGGTTGACATATGCCTGCATGGGGAACTCAGGCGTTCCGTGCGCCGTCGATTCACGAAGCTCCTTTGTTTCTGCGGCAGGCTGCTGCGTTGTTTCCATGAGAAAGCCTCCTTTTGGCGTTATTGTTATAATTTCAGCCAGTATATTGATAGAATTATAACTGTGCCGCTGTTATCATTATAATTAACAAGGGCAGAAATGTCAAGAACGAAACCATGTGATAACAGAGAGGAGTTTTATTATGAGATTCATTCGGAAAGACGGCCAGCTTATTGCAAAAAACGGCTGCGAAACGCTGCTTATCGAGCCTTGGGGCAAAAATTCGCTGCGTGTCCGTGCAACTCAGAATCCCGGCTTTTCCGGCGAGCTTCACGCACTCAGTGATACCGCAGGGGGCGCTTCGGTGATACATATTGCAGGCGATAAAGCCGATATAAGCAACGGTGACATCCGTGCGGAGGTAAATTTTGCGGGCGTACTCAGCTTTTACCGCAAGGATAAGCTGATACTTCGTGAATACTACCGCAGCTACGGCGGAACCATAAGCAAGGAAAGCCGCTGCCTTAAGATCGTCGGCAGAGAAATGAAGGGTCTTGCAGGAAACGACTGGAAGATGACCGTCCGCTTTGAAAGCTGTGACGGCGAAAAGCTGTTCGGAATGGGACAGTATCAGCAGCCTTACCTTGACCTTAAAGGCTGTACCCTTGAGCTTGCACAGAGAAATTCGCAGATAACCATACCCTTTGTTGTTTCTTCATCGGGTTACGGCTTTTTCTGGAATAACCCCTCTGTGGGACAGGTCACCTTCGGCAAAAATATGACCGAGTGGCACTCCCGTGACTGCGAGGAAGTGGATTACTGGATAACAACGGAGGAAACTCCTGCGAAAATTATTGAAAATTTCACCGAACAGACGGGCAGAACTCCCGTTGTTTCCGAGGAACTCCTTGGTCTTTGGCAGTGCAAGCTTCGTTACCGCACACAGGACGAGGTGCTGACGGTGGCAAGAAAATATCACGAGCTTGGAATACAGCTCAGTGCTATCGTTATCGACTTCTTCCACTGGCCTTATCAGGGCTCCTGGTGCTTTGACGAGAAATACTGGCCCGATGTAAAGGCAATGACGGACGAGCTTCACTCAATGGGAATAAAGGTAATGGTGTCCGTATGGCCAAGCGTTGATAAGAAGTGCGAGAATTTCTGGGAGCTTAACGACAAGGGACTTCTTGAACGCACGGAACGCGGTGCAGCCCAGACCTATGATTATCAGGGCGACTGCCTTACCATTGATATGTTCAACCCCGAAGCAAGAGAGTATCTTTGGGAGAAGTGCAAAAAGAATTACGCAGACCTTGGCATAGATTTCTTCTGGCTTGATAACGCAGAGCCGGATTATGCGGTGTATGACTATGAGAACTTCCGCTTCTATAACGGTCCTGCATTAAAGGTGGGAAACGAGTACCCCAAGAATTATGCAAAGGCCTTCTATGAGGGAATGACCGCAGAGGGAAAGAGCGGCTTTGTAAGCCTTATCAGAAGCGCATGGGCAGGCTCTCAGAGGTATGGCACACTTGTATGGTCTGGAGATGTTCCCAGCACCTTTGAAGCGTTCCGTGACCAGCTTTCCGCAGGTCTTAACATGGGTCTTGCAGGCATACCTCTCTGGACAACGGATATAGGCGGCTTTATGACAGACGATGTTGCAGACCCCGAGTTCCGTGAGCTGCTGCTGCGCTGGTATGAATTTGCGGTGTTCACGCCCTTCCTCCGTATGCACGGCGACAGAGGTCCTTACGATATTCCGCCCCTTGACGACCGTGATTTCGGCGGCGGGTACCTTAAAACAGGTCAGCCCAACGAGCTTTGGAGCTACGGCGATGAACACTTCAAGGTAATGCGTGACCAGCTTGGCGTCCGTGAAAAACTCATTCCTTATATCCACGGTCTTGTTGAGGAATCAAGCAGAACGGGCGCACCGCTTATGCGTACAATGTTCTATGAATTCCCCGAGGATAAAACGGCTTGGGAGCTTTCCGACCAGTATATGTTCGGCAGCCGCTACCTTGTTGCGCCTGTTATGGAATACGGTCAGCGCAGCCGCAGGGTCTACCTCCCCGAGGGCAAGTGGCAGGCTCTTTCCGGCGGAGAGATAATCAATGGCGGAACATGGGTGACTGCAGATGCACCGCTGGAATATATCCCTGTTTTTGTAAAGTGTGAATAATACTCATAGCTATAAAAGGGGCGTTATTCCAAAGGTTGCCCCCACCGCGAAGCGGAATAAAGTTTACGTCCACGCTTTTCAAAGGGTGGCAGGGGTCAAGGGGGCAGC
>JALEJQ010000083.1 GCA_022769565.1 Oscillospiraceae bacterium | reverse complement strand
ATACGCCTTATGCGCCGCCTTAACCGTGACCGCCTGTTCCGCAGCCGTGACCTTGAAAGCGTGTTCGGTATGTACGGCAGCGTTACAAGGGGCGAGGAAAAGTATATCATGCCCTATAAGCACCGTGCGGATTTCGATATTGATTCCTTTATCGCCTACGAAGCATCCGTTTACAGCAAAATGCTGCTTAACGACCTTATCGCCGCAGAAAACCGCCTTGGTGACGTTGAGGATCTCAGCGTAATGCTCAAGGTGCTGAAAGAGCTTGCCCCCGTTTCCGAAGGGCTTGTCCCCACCGATTCACTTGTAAGGGAGTTTATAGGCGGCAGCAGCCTGAAGTATTAAGGAGATCATAAAAATGAGCGGAAAACTTTTCGTTGTGGGAACGCCTATAGGCAACCTGGGCGATATGACTTACCGAGGTGTGGAAACCTTGGAAAGCGTGGATTTCATCTGCGCCGAGGACACAAGAGTAACATTGAAGCTGCTTAATCATTTTGAAATAAAGAAGCCTCTTGTCAGCTTACACGAGCATACCTCAAAGCAAATATGCGAGGGCATAGTCGCCCGTATCGAATCGGGAGAAAACTGCGCCGTTGTTTCGGACGCAGGAATGCCCTGTATCTCCGACCCCGGAGCAGACCTAATAAAAATGTGTGTTGAAAGGGGCATACCCATAGAAGTTGTACCCGGTCCCACAGCAATGGCTTCTGCTGTGGCACTTAGCAATATTTCCTCGGCAAGATTCGCTTTTGAGGGCTTCCTCTCCGTAACGAAAAAGCAGCGCTTCGAGCATCTTAGATCCGTTGCCAAAGACCCCCATACCCTCGTTTTCTATGAAGCCCCCCATAAGCTGACGGCTACCCTTGAGGATATGCTTGAATACTTAGGCGACAGAAAAATATCTATCTGCCGTGAGCTTACAAAGGTGCATGAAGAGGTCATACGCACAACTATTTCCGAAGCAATAAAATACTATGAAACGGTAAATCCCAAAGGCGAGTTCGTGCTTGTGGTGGAGGGCTGCAAAGCGGAAGAAAACGAAGCCAACCTTACCCTTGAACAAGCCGCAGAGCAGGCAAAAAAGCTGATAGACGGAGGCATGAAGCCTTCCGAAGCCTGCAAAGAAGCCGCAAAAATGACAGGCTATAAGAAAAGCGAGATATATGCGGCGGTTTTGGGTGAAGAATAAAAACAAGGCGCTGAATTTTTGAGGAGAGTTATAGTGGGTTCAGATAGAATATATGAAGTAATTTAATTGTATTATATTATGAATTATCAAAAAATATTTTTAGATAGTTGGGGGTGCTGATTATAAAAGATTGGAGATTAAATGGTCAAGAGCGATATCTTAATAAAGTAAAATTAAAACATATTAGATATTCTGACAGAATATTAA
Organism: Oscillospiraceae bacterium; assembly: GCA_022769565.1. Taxonomy (GTDB): domain Bacteria; phylum Bacillota; class Clostridia; order Oscillospirales; family Ruminococcaceae; genus UMGS363. Next base: position 31,085 of record JALEJQ010000083.1, on the reverse strand, counting down.
AAAAAACAGATTGGGATCATGATCATTGTGAATTTTGTTTGGAGAAAATTTCTAACTATGCTGGCGATTTGAGTGAAGCATATTGTACTGAAGATGAGTATTATTGGATATGTGATGACTGTTTTGCTGACTTTAATAATTTATTTCAATGGAAAGTAATATAGTGTTTCTATAGACTTTTTTGTTATTTCCTCTCCTTACCGTACAACCGGTAAGGAGAGTATTTTTTGCAACTTGCGAAGAAACTGTTGACAGCGACAGCAATGTTGTGGTAAAATATATCTATACTCTTGGCGCTTCGGGCGAAAGAATCAAGGTTGAAGAGCTTGATAGAACTGTTTAATACACCTATGACGAACTCTATCGCCTGACTTCCGAAACGATCACCAAGGGCAAAAAGGTAACTACCTACACCTATGCTTATGACAGCGTAAGCAACCGCACCTTGAAAACTGTAAATGGCGTTGAAACTGTTTACACTTATAATGCCCTCAATCAGCTTATCAGCGAAAACGATACTACTTATGAGTATGATTTGAACGGAAATCTTGTTCGTATTGTCGGCGTTGGCAAAGCTGCTCTTTATGAGTACAACAGCGAGAATAGGCTTGTAAAAGCTACCGTTCAGCAGGGCAATAATGTAGTTGTTGAAACATATACTTACGATTATGCAGGTAATAGAACAAGCAAAACTACAACTCAAAGTGACGGTTCGGTTGAATTCGTTAAGTATCTGAACGATAACTCATCTTTGACAAATGTTCTTGTTGAGATTAGCAATGACGGCGAGGTTATCTATACTGTCGATGCAGACCTTATTTCACAGGAAATTGACGGAGAAGTTTATGTTTATCTCTATGATGGACACGGAACTGTCAGAGCATTGGCAGATGAAGACGGAAAGATAACCGATACTTATTCTTACGATGCTTTCGGCAATCTGCTTTCATCTACCGGTGAAACTGCAAACAATTATCTCTATTGCGGCGAGCAATTTGACAGTACAACGGGATTATACTACTTGCGCGCTCGTTATATGGATACCTCTATCGGTAGGTTTATCTCTATGGATACCTATCAGGGTTCTAATGCTGACCCAATCAGTTTGCATAAGTATTTGTATGCTAATTCTAATCCGGTTACTTATACTGACCCGAGTGGCTTTTATGCAGATAATATGGCAGCTGCAGCCGGAATGGCAAAATTAGACCAAACTGTCCAGTTAAATGCCATTGGAATCTTCAATTCTATAATGGCAGGGTTGGCAACTGCTTTAACACCTGTAGTTGGAACGCTTCTTACACAATACCTACTTCTTCAGATTAATAATATTGCAAGTGGTAATACAACATCTGCTGAAGCAAATGAAGAAGCCAGAGATGAAACTGTTGGTGATGCTGGCGGTTCTGGTTCGGGTACTGGTGGACCAAATAAAAATGATGATGATCTTAATAAACTAATTAAATCAGCACTCAAACATGCTAAGACTATTTTGGAACATTTTGATAAGTTATCAGACTATTGTAAAGACCCTTACTCTGGTGATAATTTAGGTAAGCTTGTAACTGCAACAGAATTGATTCGACAACAGATAATTGATGGTCGAATAACATCGTTGTTAAATAAGCAGCTTGCAAATCAGATTAATAATTTAAACCAGGTAATAGAGGAAATAATTGAAATACTTAATAATTTGTAAAATGGAGTGTGGAACAGTGAATATTGATATTGATCTACTTAGCAAGTCAATGGAAAGTATTGTAGAATATCTTAAAAGTATTAATTTAAATACAATCGAATTAATTGATGATTATTATTTGGATTTTTTAGATGACAGATTTGAAATTGAAAAAAAAAGCGTAGAAGAATTAAAAAAAGCTAATGTATGTATTGGGTCATTATATGATGATGTTTTTGAAATAGCACAGGATATTAAGAAAGATTCTGATGGAATAAATGTTGTGTCTATTGTTACAATTGAAAGATTGGCTCATATACTTGAATATCTATCATATTATATTAAAAAAATAAATTTTAAAATAAATTAAGTATATTTTACTATTATGAATATACTATGCTTGATATCAATTCCAAATTATAGTTTAATAGACTCCCCGAATTAATTTTCGGGGGTTTTACTATACAAACAGCACCAAAGCAGACAAAAAAGTCCGCTTTGGTGCTTTTTGCGGTATCTTTGGATAAAGAGCAGACAGTATTGCAAAGCCTTTTATTCCTTACTTTTTATTTTATACTTCTGCTGTTTTCTCAGCTTCTGCGCCTTGATGACCTTCATTCGCGAGAACTCTTCACGTTCCTTTTCGTCAAGGCTGCCGGAAATATATTTAACAATATCACGGTATTTTGGAATAACGATATTCTGCAAAGCATTCGCCCTCGTCTGGGTCTTTCTTATGGAATTTGTCAGACGGTAAATGCTGTTTTCCACCTCTGCAAGAACCACCGTCATCTGCTTTACCTTTTCAAAGCAGATGTACGCCCTGTCAACGTTGGAATCGGTGTTCATAAAGCCGTAGTCCAGCTTCGGCTTCTTCTCCGCCATGGACAGCTTCGGCAGCTCGCAGCCCATTACGCTGCGGTAGGACACCGTTATGCCGTTCTCAATGGGCATTCCCTCGGCAATATTCTGAACAACGCCGTGAGTGATGTTCGCCGTCTGGAGCGCAGAATACGCTTCAATATAGGTGCTGTCTATGGTTCCCCGAAGCTCCTTTGCCTTGTCCACCATCAGCATAAGCTCACGGATAAGGATATTTCTCTTTTTGTCAAGCAGCTCATAGCCAAGCTGTGCAAGAGCAAGGGATTTCTGCGTGTTAAGCAGGTTTCCTTTGGTGGGAAATACCTGATCGGCCATTGAAGCTCACTCCTTTAACTGAAAAGCTCGGCGGCTTTCGGGTTGTATTTTTCTTCAAGCAGCTTTTCGTCAACACGGTCAAGCGCCGCCTTGGGCAGCAGCGAAAGCAGGTTCCAGCCAAGGTCAAGTGTCTCCTCAATGGAGCGGTTCTCGTCCTCTCTCTGGGAAACAAAATACTTCTCAAACATCTTGCCGAAGTACATATACGCCTTGTCAAGGTCGGAAAGCTCGTCCTCGCCGATAACGGATGCAAGCGCTCTTGCGTCGCTTACCTTTGCATAAGCGGCAAAAAGCTGGTTGGAAACAGCCGCATGGTCCTCTCTTGTGTAGCCCTCGCCTATGCCGTCCTTCATAAGACGGGAAAGTGACGGCAGAACGGATATAGGCGGATAAATTCCCGACTGCTCCAAGCCTCTGTCAAGCACTATCTGACCCTCGGTAATGTAACCCGTAAGGTCGGGTACAGGGTGAGTAATATCATCGTTAGGCATTGTAAGGATAGGTATCTGAGTGATAGAGCCGTCCGAGCCGTTTATAACGCCTGCTCTTTCGTAAATCGAAGCAAGGTCGGAATAAAGGTAGCCGGGGTAGCCCTTTCTTGCAGGAATTTCTCCCTTTGAAGAGGAAAATTCACGCACAGCCTCGGCATAGGAGGTCATATCCGTAAGAATAACAAGAATGTGCATATTTTTTTCATATGCAAGATACTCCGCAGCGGTCAGCGCACATCTGGGGGTAAGGATACGCTCAATGATAGGGTCGTTGGAAAGGTTCAGGAACATTACAACACGCTGCAGAACGCCGCTTTCCTCAAAGCTTCTGCGGAAGTAGTCGGCAACATCGTTTTTAACGCCCATTGCGGCAAAGACTACGGCGAAGCCCTGTCCGTTGTCCTCTGCTATCTTAGCCTGACGGACTATCTGAACCGCCAGCTTGTTGTGTGAAAGACCGGAGCCTGAGAAAATAGGCAGCTTCTGACCTCTGATAAGTGTCATAAGCGCATCGATCGAGGAAATACCCGTGTTTATATAGTTTCTCGGATAGGTTCTTGAAACGGGGTTAAGGGGGCGTCCGTTGATGTCGGCGGTCTTTTCGGGGAATATCTCGCCCAGACCGTCAACGGGACGTCCTGCGCCGTTGAAAACTCTGCCCAGAAGCTCGGGGGAAAGGGGCAGCTCCATAGGCTTGCCCAGAAAGCGTGTTTTCGTGTTTTTAAGGGAAAGACCCTTTGTGCCCTCGAAAACCTGCAAAACGGCTCTCCGTCCTGCTATCTCAACAACTCGGCCTATTCTTCTTGTGCCGTCGTCAAGCCTTATGTCAACTACTTCATCGTATGCAACGTTGTCAACATTGTCAAGGACTACAAGAGGTCCGTTTATTTCCTTTAATCCTACATATTGTAAGCTCATAACGAAAGAACCTCCTGCGTCAGTTTCTTTATACCCTGTTCAATTTCAACGTTAAGCAGACGGAACATTTCCGGCTTGTCGTTGGGTATATCGTACTTTATCTTAATTACCTTTTCAAAAAGTCCCGTTTTAAGCAGGTCTGCGGTGCTTACGCCTGCCTCCACCGCTTTTTTGGAGCTGGTGTAAAGGTTGAGTATTGCGCCCATCATAAGGAACTGCTTTTCAAGGGGAACGTAGGTATCGTCCTTGTGGTAAGCGTTCTGCTGCAAAAAACCTACTCTTACAACTCTTGCAATTTCAATTACCAGCTTCTGATCCTCGGGAAGAACGTCCGAACCGATGAGCTTTACTATCTCCATAAGCTTGTTTTCCTCGTGGAGGATCTTTGTTATTTCAAGACGGTATTTAAGGAAGTCGCTGTTTACGTTTTCCTCATAATATTCGCCAAGATCATCTGTGTATTCGGAATAGCTGTCGTTCCAGTTTATTGCAGGATAGTGACGAGCGTATGCAAGAGCCTTGTCCAGCGCCCAGAAGCAGCGCACAAAACGCTTTGTGTTCTGTGTAACAGGCTCGGAGAAGTCTGAACCCTGAGGAGATACGGCGCCGATGATAGTAACGGAGCCTTCCCTGCCGTTCAGCGATTCAACATAGCCTGCTCTTTCGTAGAATTCGGAAATTCTTGAAGGAAGATATGCAGGGAAGCCTTCCTCCGCAGGCATTTCTTCAAGTCGTCCGCTTATCTCACGGAGTGCCTCCGCCCATCTTGACGTTGAATCCGCCATAATTGCAATGTGATAACCCATATCACGGTAATATTCCGCAAGGGTGATACCTGTGTAAATGGACGCTTCACGGGCTGCAACAGGCATATTTGAGGTGTTTGCGATAAGAATAGTACGGTCGGTAAGGGATTTTCCCGTTCTTGGGTCAACAAGTCCCGAAAATTCTTCAAGAACTTGGGTCATTTCGTTTCCGCGCTCGCCGCAGCCGATATAAACGATAATGTCTGCGTCGCACCACTTGGCAAGCTGATGCTGTGTCATGGTCTTGCCCGTACCGAAGCCGCCGGGGATAGCCGCCGTGCCGCCCTTTGCAATGGGGAGAACGGTGTCGATAACTCTCTGACCCGTAATAAGGGGTCTGTTTATAGGCAGACGCTTTGTAAAGGGTCTTGCCTGCTTGATAGGCCACTTCTGACAGAGGGTAAGCTCTTCCTCGCTGCCGTCGGGCTTTCTTATCTTAACAACGGTGTCGTTAACGGTGTAATCCCCGTCGGGAGCCGTCCAGACGACCTCGCCGCTGAGATTAGGACGAAGCATACACCTGTGTTCGATAACAGGCGTTTCGGGGCAGACGGCGTAAATATCGCCGCCGCAGAGCTTATCCCCAACCTTGACCTTAATGGTAACGCTGTATTTTTTAACTGTATCAAGAGAGGAAACCTCGGCGCCCTCGGCAATGAACGCACCGCTTATTTCCTCCAGCTTTCTGAGAGGACGTTCTATTCCGTCAAAAATGTTTGACAGGATACCAGGTCCGAGAGTTGCGGACATAGGCATTCCGCTGCCCGAAACGGGTTCGCCCGGTTTAAGTCCCGTTGTGGATTCGTAAACCTGAATGGTGGTTTCCTCGGAGTTTACGGCAATGACCTCACCTACCAGCTTTTTTACTCCAACATAGACCATTTCAAGCATACTGAAATCATCGGTATCTTTTACCTTGACAACAGGACCGTTTATTGAGTATATCGTATTCAATGCTTTTTCCTCCTGTTGTTTGTCATTCCGCAAAGGCGTTGCTGTTTACAAAGGAGCTTTTCTGTTCTTCAACGGCAAGGTCGAAGGTCTTGTCAACCACCGTGCCCTTTTCCTTTGAATAAACGGAAAGACCGCCCAGCTTAATGGAGCTGTCGGGGGTAAAGGTGACGTTTTCCGCCCTTACCACCTTTTTAAGCGCCTCAGCCAGCTTCATATCCTCGGGAGCAAGCCTTACCTCCGCACCCTCTCCAACATTCATAAGAAGAAGGGTCCTGACAAGTCCGTCCGCATAAGCGTTTGTCTGCCTGTACTCGGCAATACGCTTTTCAACGGCTTCAAATACCTTTGCGGAAAGCTCCTCTCTGCGGCGGAGAATGCTTTTCTTCATATCAAGCTCCGCCCTTGAAATATCTCTTACATATTTGCTGCCGTTTTTTTTCTGCGCCGAAGCAAGATACTTCTCGGCACTGCTCTCCGACTCGGCTTCTGCGGCGGAAATGATGCTTTGCTTTTCCGATTCAGCCTCGTCAAGCAGCTTTGACACCTTAACGTCTATCTCCTCGTTTACGGCGGAAATAAATTTCTGCAGCTTTTCGTTTTCTGTGCTCATTTTATCCGTTCCCTTTCGTAAGTATTCCGAAGCCTTACAGCTTCAGACCGATTGCGGATTCGATATATTTGGAAATATTTTCTGTGATATTGGAGGTCGCATGACGGTCGGGTATCTCAACGATAAGAGGAGAACGGCGGTTCAGCTTAAGATCGTATACAAGATCGCTGCAAAGCCTTACCAGCTTTTCCGTAATAAGTATTACCGCAATGCTTTTGTCCTCCATTGCTCCGAGAAGAGCGTCCTTGACCTCACGGTGTTCGTGAACAACAACTCCGTCGATGCCTGCAAGGCGCATACCCATTTGTGTATCAACGTTGTCGCTTATGAGATAAAAACGCATATGACCGCCCTCTTTGTCAGATAAAGAGCATAAGGAGCGCAACTACGAAGCCGTAAAGCGCACAGCCTTCACCCAGAGCAACGAAGATAAGAGCCTTTGAGAAGGACTTGGGGTCTTCGCTTACTGCGCCAATAGCGGCAGGAGCAGCCGCAGCAACGGCAATACCGCCGCCGATGGAGCCAAGACCGACTGCAAGTGCGGAAGCAAGATAAAGCATACCGTTTCCATTGTCGGGAGCCTCTGTTTCTTCTGCTGAAACGGAAGCAGGTTCAGCTGCGCTGTCCGCATATGCGCTTATTCCGATAGGAAGTGCTGCGCAGATGATCATTACAGCAAAGAAAGAGCAGATGTTGCCGATAAAAGCGTTTCTTACGGACTTGCCGTTTTTGCGCTTTTTGAAAGCTACCGCCATAGGCAGGATAAGCAGAGCGAGAACTACTGCGGGAAGTAAAAGAATGTACAACATAACAAATTTCCTCCATTAACTCTTTATTCTATGGTTTCATCATAGTTGATCTTAACGGGCGTAAAGGGTATGCCGTCGCCCGAATAGAAACGTGAAAAGATCTCGTAGAATTCAAGACGAAGTGTCTGTATTCCAACGAGCAGACCCTCGATTCCCATTACAAAGATGTTGCCGATTATCACCACAACGGGAACTGCGCCTGCGGAAACGTAATCCGCAAGAGCCATAACTACCAGCATCATCGAAGCGTGGGAAAGGACGAAGCCGCCGATACGGACAAAGGACAGCGTGTTGGTTGCGTAACCGAGCAGGAACTCGAACACCTCAAAGAAGTTTGAAGCGATAAAGTCGCCTACACCGCCCTCCATATGGTACTTCTTGCCCTTTACCCAGCAGGAAAGGGGTTCTCTCATAAACATTGCCGCAAGAGGCAGTATAACAAAAATGATTATATAAGCCGCATTTACGATATGCGCACCGAAAAGCGTTGCAACAGCGCCCACAAGTATGGAACCGAAGAATATAAGTCCAGCAACGCCGTTGTTTCCGAACAAAGCACTTTCAAGCTGCTTGTTTTTTATGCCGATAATAATATTTATCAGTATGGAAATGAACATTATAAACACGCCGAGAACAATCGCACCGATAAGTATGGTCGTAACGTTCTCCATAATCTTAAATGGCAGGAAGGTTATTCCAAGTGCCTCATAAACAGGGTCAAGGAGCTCTTCAAAGCCGAACACGCTTCCGTATATAAGTCCGAATACCGCACCGGAAATTCCTACTCTTGTAAGGATAGGTCCAAGAGAGAATTTCTTGAACTTCCAGAGCAAAGCGCCCAGTATGGCAAGCACAAGTCCCTGTCCCACATCGCCGAACATTATTCCGAACAGCAGCGTGTAGGTTATGGCAACAAAGGTTGTGGGGTTTATGCCGTTGTAAGAGGGCAGACCGTACATTTCAACGAACATTGAGAAGGGCTTTGTGAACTTATTGTTTTTCAGCTTTATAGGCGGCTGCAGCTTGCCGTTTGCGTCCGCAGGCTGCATAAGAACGGAAACGCCGTCCATATCGTCAAACAGCTTCATAAAGCCCTCGGAATCGCCCTTGGGAACAAAGCCTACGATAAGGAACTTGTCCCCCGTTATGGCAGCCTTGTTTCTCAGGTCAAAGTTGTCGTGCCGTGACTTGTACATTGTGAATATCTTGTCAAGCTGAGTTTTTTCCTTCTCCATAAGCTCGGCAATATCCTTTTTGCAGGCGTCCGTTTCCGTGCGGTTTTCGTCTATCATAGCTTTAAGCTCTTCAACGGCGTCCTCGGAGGTTCCGTGGACGAAATCCGCAATGTGCATCCTCTCAAAATATAGGGACTGGAAAATATCGTCTATCTCCTCGGCACAGGAAGCAGGGGTGAAATAAACGCCCCAGTAATATTCCGTTTCCTCGGTAAAATATGTGAAGTAAAAGGTCTTGTCGTTGTAATAGGGCAGCTTGTTGTAGCTGTCCACAGGCAGCCGTCCGAAACGTACTTTAATATATTCGCAGGAGAATATCTGCTGAAAATCAGCGTCCAGACCTTTAAGGTGGTTAACCTGATTAAGCGCCTGTTCGTAAGCATTCAGCTTGTCCTCAGCCGCTTTTTTCTTTTCGATAAGCTTTTTCAGCCTTGCCCTGACATCATCAACATACTTTTCAAGGGCAGAAGCGCTCTTGCTTTCAATATCGGAGAAATCCGTGCTTTCCGGCTTCACTCCGGTCTGAGCGGCGATTTCCCCCAGCTTTTTCAGCACTGCGGTATAAGGATTTTCCTCCTTGAAGGAGCTGAACCCCTTGTCCTTGCCTGCTATTTTTGAAGCGGATTCAATGTGGAAGCATCCGCATTCGCTCAGTCTGACAAGAACGGCGTCAAGGTCCTTTGTAAGTCCCGCAATGTTGACAAATTCCATTCTTTCTATTGACATCCCGAAAAATTCACCTCTCCCTTATCAAACTATTATAAGTTTTTCTATCTGCTTCGACGGCATACCGTATCTTACGCCCTCAATAATGCGTATAAGATTGCTCAGCTCAACGCCCATAAGATAAGTGAAGGCGTAAACGCTGACGGAAGCCTTGGAGGACGATTTTAGTGCCAGCTTTGCATATTTGTAACGCAGACGGTTTGCATTGTCTTCAAGGTCGTTCATATCAAGACCGCTGTCGGCTATCTGCCTTCCGTAATAGGTCTTGGAAAAGCGTCTGATAAATTCCGCCTTGTCGGGAGCACTGTATATCTCCTCCTGCTTCGCTTCGGAAAGTCTGCCCGAAAAACGGAACATCATAGGTTTTATTTCCTTCTCGTCTGCGCCGAAGAACGATGTCATTCGGTAGGCGTTGATAACGTTTATAAGGTCGATGTCGGTAAGGAGCATTGAGTTGAGCATTTCAGCTTCTTTTTTGCTGTAGCCTGCGACATTTTTTTCTATTCTTTCGAAGTAATAGCTTCTCAGCTTGTATTCGCAGGCGGAAAAATCCACCTTGCCGTTTTCATCGGTCCTTTCTTTTCTGATAACGTCATAATAAGGCGTTTTTTTCAGAAAATCCAGCAGTTCTTCAAAGCTGCGCACCTTTGCTATCTCAATAAGGTCAAAGCAGGTCATTCCGTTTATATAGATAGGAATATCCGTTATCTGATCCTCCGAATTTGCGTTTATATGGCGGATACAGCTTAAAATGACCTCTATCTCCGCCTTGATGATGCGGAAGTTGTAGAATTCCTGCCTGTTTATCCTCTCAAAGCCGGTAATTTTAAGGTAAACCTCAAAGTAATGCCTTGCCAGCAGGCTTTCAAGGAAACCTCTGTGAACGGAGTTAACGTCTACGGAAGAAAGAATATTGCTGTAGTGGGTATTTTTTTTGAGATAATCCGCAATTTCCGAAACGCTCTGCTTGTTTATCAGCTCGCCGTAATCCTGAGAGGTTATCCTCTTGCCGTACATTGCCCTTATCTTGGCAACGGTGGCGTTATGGCTGCGATTTAAAATGTTCATGACCATTCCTCTTTTTTATCAGCCGTTTGTTACAGCACGGAATATCTGCTCTTCCCATTTTTCGTGACGGGCTTCGTAGACCTCTTCAAGGCGTTTAAGCTCCTTTTCACCCTCGGCATTTATCGCAGACAGCTTTTCATCTGCCTTGCGCTTTTCCTCTTCTTCAAGTTTTTTCAGAGTTTCATCGGCATTTTTCACTCTTTCGCCGATAATGCGCTCCTGTTCCGCTTTTGCGTCGGCAATAATGCGGTTTTTGCGGTCCTCAGCCTCAGCCAGCTTTTCCTTTGCGCTGCGGTCGATCTCAAGAATGCTTGAAATAATGCTGCTGTCCATATAAACTCCTTTCCGGGAAGTCCTTTCCCTTATCCTTTTTATTCGCACAGATACCCATGCTCCAAAAAAAGCACGGGTATCGCAAACATTAATTCTTTAAGCTGTGAAGCGGTGCAGGTATCTGTCCGCCTCTGTTTATAAACTTGGACGGCGAATACTTGTTAACGCTCATAACGGGACCCTTGCCGAAAAGGCCGCCCCAATCGAGGAATTCGCCTTCCTTCATACCGATAGCAGGGATAACTCTGACAGCGGTAGTCTTCATATTTACCATACCGATAGCTGCTTCATCGGCAATAATGCCGGAAATAACATCGGCAGGAGTATCGCCGGGGATAACTATCATATCAAGTCCAACGGAGCAGACTGCTGTCATAGCCTCCAGCTTTTCAATGGTAAGAGAACCTCTTACGGCAGCGTCTATCATTCCTGCGTCCTCGGAAACGGGGATAAATGCGCCGGAAAGTCCGCCTACTCTCGAGCAAGCCATTACGCCGCCCTTTTTAACAGCGTCGTTGAGCAGAGCAAGGGTAGCGGTAGTTCCGCAGGCGCCGCAGCTTTCAAGACCTATTTCTTCAAGGATATGAGCAACGCTGTCGCCAACGGCAGGCGTAGGAGCAAGAGAAAGGTCAACGATGCCGAAGGGTACGCCCAGCCTTTCCGAAGCGGTAACGCCAACGAGCTGACCTACTCTTGTTATCTTATATGCAGTTTTCTTGATAATATCGGAGATCTGTGTAATGTCTGCGTCGGGGTACTTTGCAAGAGCGGAGCGAACAACTCCGGGACCAGAAACGCCGACATTTATCATACAGTCAGGCTCACCAACGCCGTGGAAGGCACCTGCCATAAAAGGGTTATCCTCAACAGCGTTGCAGAAAATAACCAGCTTTGCTGCACCGAAGCATTTGTCGTCAACGGTCTTTTCTGCGCACTCTCTTACAATGCCGCCCATCAGCTTGCAGGCGTCAAGGTTGATGCCCGTCTTTGTTGAGCCGATGTTAACGGAGGAGCATACGCAGGTTGTGGAAGCAAGAGCCTCGGGTATGGACTTTATAAGCCTTTCATCGCCTGCGGAAAAGCCCTTCTGAACAAGAGCAGAATAACCGCCGATAAGGTTAACGCCCACAGCCTTAGCCGCTTTTTCCATTGTAAGAGCGAACTTGACGGGGCTTGCATCGCAGGCAGCGGAAACGATAGCTATAGGAGTAACGGAAAGGCGCTTGTTGATAATGGGGATACCATATTCCTTTTCAATATCCTCACCCACTTTAACAAGGTTTGCGGCGCTTTTGGTTATCTTGTCATAAACCTTGGCACACGCCTTGTCAATGTCGCTGTCGATACAATCAAGCAGCGATACGCCCATGGTAATGGTTCTGATGTCAAGACATTCGTCCTGTATCATCTTAATGGTTTCAAGTATATCGTAAACTTCGATCATATGTAATTCCTTCCCGACCGGTCATATTCTGTGCATAATGTTGAAAATATCTTCATGCATGGTGAGTATTTTAAGACCCTGCTCCTCTCCCAGCTTTGTCATTTTGTCCGCAAGGGCAGCAAAATCAACGTTCAGATTGGAGATGTCCACCAGCATTATCATTGCAAAAAGATCCTGAAGCACGCTCTGAGTTACCTCGATAACGTTAGCGTTGTTTTCGGCGCATACAGCGCTTACCTTGGCGAGAATGCCCACAGCGTCCTTGCCTATGACCGTAATAACAGCTCTCATAAAGAAAACCCCCGTAAAATTTAATTAAAATCAAAAATCAGTAATTATTATATCACAATCAGCCCAAAAATAAAAGGCATAAATCACACAAATTTATATCTTTTTTTATAATTTATTGTGTCAAATTGCAGACAAATTATACTTTTTCGCACAAAAAACCATTATCTTGACTATTTTAAAGCCCTTATAAACCGATTTATAAGTGTAAAATACATATGGACTTTTGCGAAGCAATGTGATATAATGCAAACAGGAAAAATTTTTCCTAAAAACTGAAAAAGGATGGTTTTACAATGGATACTATAGTTAAACTTCTCAAGCAGAACGCCAGACTTTCCACCAAAGAACTTGCCGCGATGACGGGGCTCTCCGAAGCGGAGGTCGAAGCCCGTATCAAGGATTATGAAAACAAGGGCGTTATCAAGGGCTACTCAGCCATCCTTAACGAAGATCTTGCCGACAAGGACAGGGTAACTGCCTTTATTGAGGTCAAGGTCACTCCGAAAGCGGAATACGGCTTTGACGATATTGCCAGAACGATCATGATGTATGACGAGGTGGAGAGCCTTACCCTTATGTCGGGCGCTTTCGACCTTGCCGTTACCATAAGCGGCACAAACTACAAGGAGATCGCTCTCTTTGTTGCTCGCCGCCTTTCCACGATAGACGGAGTTATTTCCACGTCGACCCACTTCTTCCTTAAACGCTACAAGGAAAAGGGTATTTTCATCGACGAGGAAAAGGATGAAAGGAGTTTCGTTTCCCCATGATGGATTACGATAAACTGATTTCCGACAAATGCAAAACTATAAAGCCGTCGGGAATAAGAAAATTTTTTGATATTGCAACAACTATGGAGGGCGTTATTTCCCTGGGCGTGGGCGAGCCCGACTTCCCCACCCCCTGGCCTATTCGCCATACCGCTATAACCACACTTGAAAAGGGACGCACCGTTTATACCGCAAACGCAGGTCTTATGGAGCTGCGTGAGACTATAAGCCGCTACCTTGAAAGAAAAATAGGCGTAAGCTACTGTCCCAAGGACGAGCTAATCATTACCGTAGGCGGTTCCGAGGCTATCGACCTTGGCATAAGGGCGCTGGTCAACCCCGGCGACGAGGTGCTTGTGGTTGAGCCAAGCTTTGTCTGCTATAAGCCTATCGTTGAGATAATGCACGGCGTTCCCGTTGTTATCGAAACAAAACAGGAGGATAACTTCAAGCTTACCCCCGAGGCTCTTAAAGCAAAGATAACCGACAAAACCAAGCTGCTTATCCTGCCCTTCCCCAATAACCCCACAGGCGCAATTATGACAAGGGAAGAGCTTGAAGGCATTGCGGAAGTTCTCAGGGGAACGGATATAATGGTGCTTTCCGATGAGATCTATTCCGAGCTTACATATTCCGGACGCCACGTTTCCATTACCGAAATTGACGGAATGAAGGAGAGAACCCTGCTTGTAAACGGCTTTTCAAAGGCTTTCGCTATGACAGGCTGGCGGCTTGGCTACCTTGCAGGTCCCGCTCCAGTTGTTAAGCAGATGCTCAAAATTCACCAGTACGCAATTATGTGTTCCCCCACCATTTCACAGTACGCCGCTATTGAGGCTATGGAAAACTGCGATAACGACGTAAAAAAAATGGTTGACGAATACAATATCCGCCGCCGTTTTCTTGTAAGCGCATTTAACGAGATAGGTCTTGAATGTTTTGAACCTCAGGGCGCATTTTACGTTTTCCCGAGCATAAAGTCAACGGGATTGACAAGCCAGGAATTCTGCGAAAACCTGCTGTATAAGCATAAGGTTGCAGTTGTTCCGGGCGACGCTTTCGGCGAATGCGGTGAGGGTCACATAAGAGTTTCCTACGCATACTCGTTGAAGCACCTCAGGGACGCTGTTGCCTGCATAAAGGAATTTGTTAACGAGATAAATAACGGTAAGTGAGGATAAAAACTTGAACATGAAGGCGGAGGTACTCGCTCCTGCCAAGATAAATCTTGCTCTGCATATAACGGGCAAACGCCCCGACGGCTTTCACACGCTGAAAACCGTTATGCAGAGCGTTTCTTTGTGCGATATTGTGACCGTGGAGAAAACGGACGGGGAAAATGGCATTGAAATATCCTGCACCGATAAAAGCATCCCCACAGACGGGAGAAATATCGTATCCAAAGCGGCAGAAGCGTTTTTTAACAGAACAAATATCCCGAACAGGGGAATAAAAATACACATTGAGAAGCATATCCCCTCCGAAGCGGGTCTCGGCGGCGGAAGCTCAGACGGAGCAGCAGTCTTTGCCGCTTTGAACAGGCTTTACGGTGAGCCGCTCACGGAAGAAGAGCTTTGCAGCCTTTCCGCAGGAACGGGAGCGGATATTCCCTTCTGCATAAAAGGCGGAACAACGCTCTGCGAGGGAATAGGAGAGATACTTACCCCCATAAAGCCGCTGACGGATTGTCATATAGTTATCGGCAAGGGCGAAAAGGGCGTTTCCACCAAGGAAGCGTATAACGCAGTAGATAAGCTGTCCGAAACGGAAGAAAGCGGCTTTGATACAGCTGTATTTGAGGGAAGTATAGAAGAAATTGCAGGAAGCTGCTTCAATTTGTTTGAAAAGGTCTCGGATAACGAGGAAATAAGAAGCATAAAGGAAACAATGCTTGCAAAAGGTGCATTATGCTCCGTTATGAGCGGCAGCGGTTCGGCAGTATTTGGTATATTTACCGATGCAGAGCAAGCGGAAAAAGCCTGCCTTGAGCTTAACGGCAAGGGATTTTTCTCGGCAATGTGCCGCCCCGTTGACCATGGCGCAAAAATCATTGAAATAAAGTAAAAGCACCAAAACAAATTAACCTATGGACGAATCCGGCGTATTACAGACACCGTATTTATCCATAGGTTAATTGGTTATTATCTGTCCTTGAACCTTACCGTTATCTTGGTTCCCTTTCCCGGCTCGCTTTCAAGGCTTACGGTCGCATTATGCAGTATCGCACCGTGCTTCACAATGGAAAGTCCCAGTCCCGTTCCTCCGGTTTCCTTGGAACGGCTCTTGTCTACACGGTAAAAACGCTCGAAAACTCTCGCCTGATGCTCGGGTGCAATTCCTATTCCCGTATCTTCCACGGAAAGCACCTTTTCCCCGTTCTCCTCCGACAGTATCATATTAACGCTTCCGCCCTTTTTATTGTAGGCAATGGCGTTGTCGCAGAGGTTGTATATCATTTCATGCAGTATGGATCTTACTCCGTTAACAGTCACACTGCCGCCTTTGATATTCACTGTCACTCCCCTGTCGTCAGCCTTGCAGGCAAGCTCCGCAGCTACCGTGCGGCAAACCTGCTCAAGTCCCACCTGCTCAAACTCGGGTGTAACATCGTTCTCGTCAAGCCGTGAAATGCGTATTATATCCTGTATAAGGGTAAGTAATCTTGAAGCCTCCGAGTGTATCTGACCTGCAAAGTGAGGTATGTCCTCTTTTTTTGCAATGCCGTTCTCGATTATCTCCGCCGCACCCATTATCGAGGTAAGCGGAGTTTTCAGTTCGTGAGAAACATTTGCGGAAAATTCACGCCGCATCTGCTCTGCGCTTTCCGTTTCGGTAATGTCCACAAGGAACAGCACCGCTCCGTATTTTTCCGAATCCTCAACGGGGTTCACCGTCATGCGGTAGACCCTGCCGTCCTTATGCAGCTTGCTGTCCGACGCCTTTCCGCCGAGAGCCGATTCAACTGCGGAAATATATTCGGGATAACGGCAAAGCTCCAGATACTCCGCCGCACCTTCGTTGCCAAGTATCTTCACAGCGCTTGCATTTGCCGTAAGCACCGCCCCGTCCTTGCCGAAAATAACAAGTCCCTCGGTCATATTTCCCGTAATGTAGCCAAGCTCCCTTTTCTGCTCGGAAAGCTTCTCTATCTGTGCGCTTATCTCCTTGTTCTGCTTGTCCATTCTCGTCAGCAGCGGAGAAAGCTCCTCATAGGTAACATTTGAAACAGGATCGTTAAGGTCAAGCTCGTTAACGGGCTTTATCACGGAATCCGCCAGCAGCTTTGCCGTTATAACAGCCACGACCGCAACAGCCGCCGCAATTATCACAAGCCACACCGCCGAGCTGCCGATAAGTCCGCCCACGCTTCTTGTCGTTTTTGCAATACGGAGTATATCTCCGCTTTTAAGCCTTACGGCGTAGTAATAGGTCTGCTCTCCAAGGGTGGAGGAAGAACGTGTTATCTCTCCCTTGCCCTTTTCCAGAGCGTCCTTTATTTCCGGGCGGTCAAGGTGGTTTTCCATGCCCTTTGCGGAGGTGTAATTGTCGTAAAGCACCGTTCCGTCCGCCGCAATAAAGGTTATGCGGTTTTTAAGCCTTTTGCCCGTTTCCTCTATGTAGTCGCCAAGCACCGTTTCGTCCATATTTTCTGCGGCAATGGCAATGTATTCAGCCTCGTTGCCCACCTCCGACTTGACCTCGCCGTACATATTGCGGTACATTACCCTTGCCGAAAAGAAAAGCGTAAGCACAAGGGTTATAAGCGAAGCAAGACAGATGCTTAAATATATCCTTTTTCTCATAAAAGTCCAATATCCTCCGTTTTTGCGGCTTTTACAGAGCTTCCTCCGCCGGAACAGGCTTTACCTTGTAGCCGACGCCCCTGACAGTTTCGATTATGGCCGCTCCCTCTCCAAGCTTCTGCCTGAGAGTACGGACATGAACGTCCACCGTTCTTGTTTCGCCGTCAAAATCGTAGCCCCAGATGTTTTCAAGCAGCATATCTCTTGTAAGAACGGCACCTGCATTCTTCATAAGCAGCCGCAGAAGCTCAAATTCCTTAAGGGTAAGCTCTGCAGTCTTTCCGCTTACCGAAACGGTATGGCTGCGCAGGTCAAGTTTGACCTTTCCGTAAGCATAGCTTTCATCGTTTTCCGTTTCTCCGCCTGATCTGCGCAAAACAGCCTTTATCCTCGCCACAAGTTCCATCATTCCGAAGGGCTTGGAGATATAGTCGTCCGCACCGCAGTCAAGACCGTTCACCTTGTCAAATTCGGTGTCCTTGGCGGTTATCATAATGACAGGTATCTTCTTTGTAGCCGCACCGCTTTTCAGCTTGCGCAGTATTTCCATTCCGTCTTCGCCCGGAAGCATTATATCCAGCATAATAAGCTGCGGCATCTCGCCTTTTTTCAGCTTTGCCGCAAGTTCTGCGCCGTTATCGAAGCCAAGCGCCTCAAAGCCTGTGTTTTTAAGCGTGTAAAGCACAAGCTCTCTTATGCTGCTGTCGTCCTCAACATAGTAGATCATAACATCCTACTCCAAATTCAAAATATGTCATCCGTGATCATTCATGGGAACCCGTGAGAGAAAACTCCACCCATTCCGCAATATTTGTAGCATGATCCCCGATACGTTCAAGATATTTTGCTATCATAACAATATCAACAGCGTTTTCGCCCTCTTCGGGGTTTTCGGCTATCAGCTTTATTATATCACCTTTTATCTTAATAAACAAGTCGTCAACCTTATCATCCATAGCAAGAACCTTTTTTGCTGTTTCAATATCCTTTTTAACGAAAGCGTCAATGCTGAGATTGACCATATTTATAGCGGACGTTGCCATCTCGGAAATATCCCTGCGGCAGTTTTCGTTGGAAAGGTCGCAGAAATGCACGATGTCCGCAATATCCTCCGCCTGATCGCCGATCCGCTCCATATCTGTTATCATCTTCAAAGCCGAAGAAATAGTGCGCAGATCCTTTGCGACAGGCTGCTGCTGCAGAAGAAGCTTCATGCACAGACCCTCGATCTCCCTTTCCTTGTGGTCTATCTCCTTTTCTGCGTACTTAACGCTTTCAACAAGACTGAGATCGTGTTCGATAAGGGACTTCACCGCCTGAGCAATGGCACTTTCGCAAAGTGCGCCCATGGAGATCATATTCTTATTCAGCTCTTCAAGCTGCATATCAAATTTAATTCTCATAAAAACCTCACTTCAAAGTCTGGAGTGTTAAGAGTGAAGAGTGGAGTTTGAATATATTAATTCCACTTTCCACTTTCAACTTTTTTATCCGAATCTTCCCGTAATATAGTCCTCTGTGCGCTTGTCGGAGGGATAGGAGAACAGCTTTTCCGTGTCATCGAATTCCACCGCTTCTCCAAGGAGGAAAAAGGCGGTCTTGTCGGAAATTCTCGTTGCCTGCTGCATATTGTGGGTAACAATGATTATGGTGTACTTTTCCTTCAGTTCAAGGGCAAGCTCCTCTATCTTTCCCGTTGAAATAGGGTCAAGGGCAGAGGTTGGCTCGTCCATAAGCAGCACCTCAGGCTCAACGGCAAGCGCCCTCGCAATGCAAAGCCTTTGCTGCTGACCGCCGGAAAGACCAAGTGCGCTCTTTTTAAGCCTGTCTTTAAGCTCGTCCCAGATAGCAGCGCCGGTAAGTGACTTTTCAACTATCTCGTCCAGCTTAGCCTTCGACCTTATTCCGTGAGTACGGGGTCCGTAAGCGATGTTGTCGTAAATGCTCATAGGAAAGGGATTCGGCTTCTGGAACACCATTCCCACCCTTTTTCGAAGGTGGTTAACGTCCATTCCATCGTAAATATCCTTCCCGTCAAGCAGAACCTTTCCGTCTATCCTGCAGCCCTCCACAAGATCGTTCATTCTGTTGAGGGATTTAAGCAAAGTGGACTTTCCGCAGCCCGAAGGACCGATGAACGCCGTTATCTGACCTGCAGGAATATCAAGATTTACGTCCTTGAGAGCATGAAAGCTGCCGTAATGAAGATTCAGATGCTCTATTTCAAATTTACCCATAAAATTTTACCTTTCAAATAATGTGAAATGTGGAAAGTGGAATGTGAAATTAAGGTGTCGCCTGCGGCGACGGATCTTATTTCGATATTTTTTTCGCAATAAACGAAGAAGCGGCATTGATAAGAACAACTATTACAAGCAGCACTACAGCCGTTGCATAAGACTGCTCTGCCGCAAGTCCCTCGTTCCACAGGGCGTAAAGATGTATCGCAAGGGTTCTTCCCGAGCCCATAAGGTTTTTCGGTATCTGAGCAACCGTTCCTGCGGTGAAAATAAGCGCCGCCGTTTCTCCGACAATACGTCCTATGGAAAGGATAATTCCGGAAAGTATGCCTGGCATTGCAGGAGGAAGAACAATGCGGAATACCGTCCTCAGCTTTCCTGCCCCAAGTCCGAAGCTGCCCTCACGGTAGCTGTCGGGAACGCTTTTCAGTGCCTCTTCCGCAGTTCTCATTATTACAGGCAGTATCATTATTGCAAGAGT
This sequence comes from Oscillospiraceae bacterium, assembly GCA_022769565.1. Taxonomy (GTDB): domain Bacteria; phylum Bacillota; class Clostridia; order Oscillospirales; family Ruminococcaceae; genus UMGS363. The sequence goes on along the minus strand of JALEJQ010000083.1, from coordinate 11,231 downwards.
GCAGGCTCCGGCAAGCATCGAATAGCCCCATTTCAGCTTTGCAACGAAAAGCAGGCTTCCGAAAAGTCCGTAAACAATGGAAGGTATGCCCGAAAGGGTCTCGGTGGTTATTCCCACTATGGTTACCAGCTTATTGCCCCTTTTTGCATATTCAACAAGATATATCGCCGAAAAAATGCCGAGCGGCACAGCTATGAGCAGCGAAACAAAGGTCATTGTCACCGTGTTCACAAGCGCAGGAAAAAGGGAAAGGTTGTCCGTGTTGTACTCAAGGGCAAAAAGTGTGGGGGAAAGGTTCGGTATGCCCTTATAAAGTATGTAAGCAACTATACATACCAGCACTCCAACGGTCAGAGCGGCGGCAAGATATACCAAACACCGCAGTATCACCGATTGTATCTTTGCAGCTTTGTTCATAACATCAGCCTCACTTTTCCTTGTTCGTTCTTCTCTTTATGATAGAGAATGCAAGATTTATTATCAGAATAAATACGAACAGCACCACCGCCGTTGCAATAAGCGCTTCACGGTGCAGGTCTGCGGCGTAGCCCATTTCAAGGACGATGTTCGCCGTCATTGTCCTGAGTCCCTTTGTAAGGCTTTGCGGGATAACAGGCTGGTTTCCTGCGATCATTATGACCGCCATAGTCTCGCCTATTGCCCTGCCTATGCCGAGAATAACTCCTGCAAGGATACCCGACTTCGCCGCAGGCACTATTGTAAAGAAAACGCTTCTTTCATGGCTTGCACCGAGAGCAAGGGAACCCTCGTAATAGCTGTCGGGAACCGCTCTGAGAGCACTTTCAGATACGCTGATTATTGTCGGCAGTATCATTATTCCAAGAACGATACAAGCCGCAAGCATACTTGTTCCCGTGCCGCCGAAGAACTTTCTTATCAGCGGAACGATTACCATAAGTCCGAAAAAGCCGTAAACTACCGAGGGTATGCCTGCAAGCAGATCCACCGCAGGCTTAAGCAGCTTGTGCAGCTTCTCGGGGCAGAATCTTGCCATAAAGACCGCTGTGAATATACCCGTAGGCACTCCTATTATTATGGCTCCTGCGGTAACGTAAAGGCTGCCCAGTATCATTGGGAAAATGCCGTAAATATCGTTGCCCGGCTTCCATTTCGTTCCCAGCAGAAAATCTCCTGCGCCTATTTTAGCAATTCCCGGAATACCGTTTGCAAAAAGGAAAATACATATCAATGCGACCGCAAGAATGGAAATACAAGCGGCGGCAAGAAAAACAACGTGCATTGCGTTTTCTTTAAATTTGTTCATAATTAATCCTCGCTGCTTATACCGATAATCAATTGTCCATAGGTTAATCGGTTATCAGTATTATAATAACAGAGTGCAGAGGACAGAATAACCCTTCAGTCCCCTGTACCCTTCTATGCGGCTTTCAGCTTAGCCAATAAGAGAATCCCAAGTAGTGATCTCACCGGTGTAAACATTCTTTACCTGATCTGCTGTAAGGCTTTCAACAGGGTTGTCGTTGCTTACGATAACGGTGATGCCGTCCATTGCGATAACTGTAGCAGTAAGTCCGCTTTCAACTTCGCTGTCCTTAAGCTCTCTTGAAGCCATACCGATGTCGCAGATACCCTCTGCAGCGCTGTTCATACCTGTTGTGGAGTCGCTCTGGTTGATCTCGATAGTAACATCGGGGTTAAGAGCGGTGTATGCTTCCTTAAGCTTTTCCATAACGGGTGTAACGGAGGAGGAACCTGCAATTGTGATCTTGCCGCTCTGCTTGGGGCTTGAATAAGCCGCAGCGTCGGAGGAAGAAATGTAGCCGTTTGCTTCAACAACAGCCTGTCCGTCGGAGGAAAGAATGAAGTTGATGAAATCCTGCGCAACCTCGGAAAGACCTTCCTTTGTAGCAATGTTAAAGGGTCTTGCGATCTTGTAATCGCCGCTCTTGATGTTGTCAACGGTAGCTTCAACGCCGTCGATCTTTACAGATTTAACGGTATCATCAAGTGAACCGAGGGAGATGTAGCCGATAGCATATTCATCCTGAGAAACGGTAGTCATCATAACGCCTGTGCTGGAGGTGATTGAAGCATATTCTGTGGTGTAGTCCACCTTTTCGCCTGCGTCGTTCTTCTGTTCAACGCCGAAAAGCTCGATGAAAGCACCTCTTGTGCCTGAACCGTCCTCACGGGAGATAACGTTGATAGCGGAATCAGCCTTGAAATCGGAACCGGCGGAAGCTGTGTCAGCAGCAGTAGTAGTATCTGCAGCAGCGTCAGCCTTTGAAGCGGTAGTTGCAGCCGAAGTATCGGAAGAAGAGCCGCTGTCTGCTGTTGAGCAGCCTGCAAGCATACTTACACATAAAATACCCGTAACCGCAGCGGAAAATAAAGTTCTTGTTTTCATAATCATTTACTCCTTATAATTCTTATTAACACCTTCTGTGTACATTATAATAATAATCCTGTCGTGTAAAATGTAAAATCACGGATATGTTAAATGAATGTAAAGCCGCAAATTGTGAACTTAACAAACAAAATTGTATTTATTCCGCCCTAAAATATACTTATTTTACATATAAATCCGCCGTAAATTACGGTATACACCCAATCAGTAATATAACTGTAACTGAAATGTAATTGTATTTTACGGGATAAAATGGTATAATAAACAATGTAAAAAAGTTTCGGAAACGCCTGACCCTACTTTGGAAAAGGCATTTTCAGGAAAGGAGACCCGTATATGTACAGCAGAAGAACAATAACGGCAGCACTTGTACTTGCTCTGTCGGTATCGGCGCTGGCTTCCTGCAGTACGGACAGCGGTACAGACGCAGCTGCAGCAACAGCAGCGGAGATCACCGTTTCATCGTCAAGCTCTGCTTCCGAAGCGGAAACCGCAGCAGCCGCTCAGGCGGAAGAAGCTCCCGTCTTATTTGCTGCAAAGACCGACAGCAGCGAATACGATACAGCACCGTTTTCTTCATATACATTTGATTTTTCCGACGGCGAAAACAGCTATATGATAACAATTGAGCTTGCCCTTGACGGCAGCTCGTTCAACATAACCACCGAGGACAGCAGCTTTGCTTATTCCGAATTCAAGCTGACTGCGCCGGAAAATTACATTCTCAACATTCCCTTTTCACAGGACAGTGCCTCCTCCGTGTGCAAAATAATCAAAAACACCGTTGACAGCGAGGTCATGCCCGATATACTTGAATTCACCTTCTATCTTAACAACTTTGAGGACGAAAGCCTTGCCTACAGCGTGAAAAAATACTATACCGTCAAGGAAGGCAAACTTCTGGAGATAAAACTTGTTGACGAGACCGCAGATGAGCCTTCGGAAATGGATTATTGCAGCGAAATAAGTATGCTCCATACCGAAAGCAGTGTGTTTATGCCCGTTCCGCAGGTGGAAATCGACAAGGACGGCAATGTTACCGCAGATGTTTACACATATACCTTCTCTTATGAGGATATGACAATGACAAAACGCCTGCAGTCCTCCGATTACAGCGAATCACCCCTTTACTACGGCTATATGACCAACGCCGCAGCAAATTATATCGCAAAATATTTCACCACCACAAGCCTTAACGTTACCGATTATGAAAATTACGTTGAAATGCCCTCGGTAAATTCCGATACCAGCGACTATTTCTTCAAGGTAGACGACCCGAGATTCTCCACCGTTGAGGAACTGAAAAATTTTGCAAGAAAGTTCTTCAGCGAAAAACTTGTGAACGACCTGTTCATCAACGCCCCACAGAAATACCGTGATATTGACGGCGCTCTTTACACTATAGTAGGCGACGGCGGAATGGACTTCACCCTCGGCGACCTTACCATTACCTCCTGGGAGGAAAACGGAAATACCGTTACCTACCATACAAAGCAGGAAAAGTTTGACGATGAGGGCAAGTTCAAGGAGTTCATAGACGGCGGCGATTTCACCGTTGAAAGAACAGACAGCGGCTTCACCGTTACACAGTACAGAATAGTATATTAAATTAAACCTGCCGTAAACCGTGCTGAAATGCGATTTACGGCATATTTTTTCAAGGCTGTTGAAAAAGCAGTATAAGTGTGATATAATAAAGCAAACGGGAGGCGATACCTTTGGGACGTAACATAGTAAAAGCAAAACTGGATATAATATTCAAAAGGATATTTGCGGTCAAGGAAAATGAAGATCTGCTTCATGATTTTCTGGCAAGCCTTCTGGAGATACCATATGATTCCATAAAGGAGATAGTGGTGCAGAATTCCGAGGTGCTTCCGGAAACGCTGTCGGGCAAGTTCAGCCGCCTTGACCTTAAAATGCAAGTGGACGATAAGCTTGTCAACGTAGAAATGCAGATAAAGGACGAACCGGACTTCCGTGACAGAGTGCTTTTCTACTGGTCAAAGCTGTACAGCGGCGACCTTAAAAGCGGCGAGGAGTATGGCAGCCTTAAACAGAGTATTTCCATAAATATCATCAATTTCAACCTGTTCGACTGCCCCGAATACCATTCTGTTTTCAAGGTAATGGAAGCAAACAGGCATGAGCTGCTGTCGGACAAATGCGCAATACACTTTTTTGAGCTGAAAAAGATAAACAAAACCGTCAACAAAGATAACCGCATGGAGCTGTGGCTGCAGCTTGTAAATGCTGAAAGCGAGGAGGAGCTTAATATGCTGAATCAGACCAAAATTCCCGAAATAAGCAAGGCGGTAATGATAATCCACGAAATGAGCGAGGATGAAAAGGTGCAGGAGATAGCCCGTATCAGAGAAAAAGCTCTCCATGATGAAGCCACCGCCCTTGGTCACGCAAGGCGCGAGGGCAGAGCCGAGGGCAGAGCCGAGGGAAGAGCTGAGGGCAGAGCCGAGGGCAGAGCCGAGGGCGAGCAGATAGGTATGCGCAAGGGCGAGCAGATAGGTATTAAGAAAGCTAAAGCCGAAATGATCGAAGCTATGCGCCGAAGCGGAATGAGCGAAGAGCAGATACAAGCTGTTCTCAAAAGCTGAAAAAACATAACAAAACATTATAAACAAAACAAACAGCGGACACCGCATTTTCTGCGGTATCCGCTGTTTTTGTGTTTAATTTAGCTTGATGTCATTGCTTTTGAGCAATTTTCATCAATCCTCAGAGCCGCTGTCAGAGCCGAATTCAACCGAACCTTCCCAAGGAAGTGTGGAAACAGTAGTTAGTCGAGCTCGGGCTCAGCAGGGTTCACAATTTCCTTGCCGTTGAGAGTACCGTTAACGATCTTGCCGCCTTCAAATACAGTTACGGTGTAAACGGGAGAACCGTCCTTGTTCTTTGCAGATGTGAACTTGAACGGAGAAACGGGATCGCCGCCGGAAGTCTTTACCTTCTGCAGAGTTACGCCGTCGCCGATAACAAGGTTACCTGTAAGTTTAACGTCGCTCTTTACGCTTATTTCAGCGCCTTTACCGGGAGATACGAGGGTGATAGACTTGTACTTGCCATTTGCGGGAAGTGCCAGCTTTGCCCATTCGTATTTTCCTTCGGGGAGATGGATAGTGTACTCGCCATCTGCGTTAGCAAGTTTTGTAATGTCTGCGACTGCATTTTCATAGGTGTCATAAACACGGACTTTTTCTCCGGAGACGGTTACTTCCGTACCCTTTGCTACTGCAACCAGCTTAGTTCCGGAACGAACTGCTTTGAATTCCGAGCCGCCGTTGATAACAACAGTATCTGCGATATAATCGCCTGTAAGTGCTGCTATCTGGTCGCCTGCCTTAACGCCGTCGATCTGGACCTTAAGCTGTCCGGGATAAATTTCCTCAACTGCGGCATTTGTAATAGCACCCAGCTTAACGTTCTTGCCGGCAGCAACGGGATACTTAAGAGTTGTCGAATTTTCGACAGTCTGAACATTTGCTGCAAATCCGGCTTTTTCACCGAGAGTTATGTCACCATTCCAGCGGATTGTACCAACATTTACCTTGCCGCTTACATTTGCATTGCCATCAATTGCAAATCTACCCTTGCCGCTTACATTTTTAAGCTGACTTACAGATTTTGTTGTGTCGTAAGAGAGCTTGCCGCTGCAATCAAAATCATAATTGCCAACATTTACGCTCATCTCAACGACATTGCCCTTTTTGTCAACCTTGTTAATGGTAACGTTGGGAGTCAGCATCAAATCACCGGTAAGAGTAATATCGCTTGATACTTTGATAATAGTATTGGAATTTACGTCAATCGCAATGCTGTTATACTTTCCTGCTGAAGGAAGAGGCAGCTTGGAATATGTCTTGTCGGCTGCGTTAGCAACGATAACCAAATAATTACTGTTCTTGTTGTTAAGTCTGTTGATGTCCTTCATTGCGTTTTCAAGGGTGTCGTAAGGTCTGTATGCCTTAGGCTCATCGTTTTCGTGTTCTATAACCACTATACCACCGCTTGCTTCGGAAACTGCAACAAGGTTCTTGTCAGAACGAGCAACAACCAGTTCGCTGTCTTCGATTTCGATCATTTCTACGGTGTAATCACCTGTGATATACGCAATAGCGTCACCTTCTGCTACTTCACCGTTGATCTTAACTGTAAGATGATCGCCGGAAACATCACCGAACTTAACGTTCTTAGCGTTTGCCTTGTCATATACAAGCGTACCGACTCTATCGTCGTGAACATAGACAGAAGCTGTTAAGGAGGATTTTGTACCTTCAAGAGTTACTGTATTGCCATAGAAATTTAATGATCCGACATTTACCTTACCTGTTACAACAGCGTCAACGGATGTATCGAATGTGCCTGCGCCGCTGATGTTAACGATCTGGCTTACAGTTGTATCTCCAACAGTCTTAGGAGATAAGAGGCAGTCTGCAAACATTTCATACTTGCCAACATTTACGCTGATAGGAACAACTGTTGTTTCCTTAGTTGTCTTGTTTACAGTAACCTTGTTGATCGTGATTCCTGTATCAACAGTAAGGTTACCTGTAAGAGCAAGGTCGCTTGTTACATTGATAGTAACATCTTCGTCAGCTGTGTAAGTGAGCCAACCATACTTACCTGCATTAGGAAGAGGCAGCTTTGCAATAGGCTCGCTGAACATAGCCTGAGTGATATTGAACTCAATAATATCTGTTGCCTTGCCTGTTGCGTTGATGTCCTTGATAGCTTCGTCAAGGTTCTTGTAACGAGCTTTCTTGCCGTTAATGAGTACCGTGATATAGCCGCTGTCAACAGCATCCTCGGGCTTTGCAACCAGCTTGCCGTTTTCCTTAACGATGTAGTAGGATTCGTCCTCTGCAAGGTTTTCATCGCAGGGAACCAGCTGATCTGCATAAGGACCGCTGATAGAAGCAATTACTGTGTCATTTACGATCTGAACTGTCTTGCCTGTTGTGGGGTCAACAAGTGCAAACTTGATATGCTCCGATCTGCTGTCAAAGCCCAGCTTGCCGATAACTGCAGGCTTTTTGGTGTTCTGTGTAAGAACGAGAGCAATTTCATCTTCATCTGCTCCCCTTGTGATTCCTGCTGCGGAGAACGCACCCTTTACCGTAAGAGAGCCACCAAGATAAAGCATATTCTTTACGGTAAGATTTCCGTTGACCGTAACGCTTGTCTTGTCGATAGCCTGGGGTTCAAAAGCGTTAGGAGCTGCCTTAATACCGGGTATGGTAGGTTCTGTTCCATCATAGATATAAAGATCGTTAGCGGAAACGTTGCCGTTAATGGTAGTACCGCTGAGAGAAACTTCTCCTGTAGACTTTATGTCCTTGATCTTACTTGTAACCTCGAAGAGTTCAAAGTAATTTTTTCCTGCGGAAATGCTGAAATCAACATAATTGCCGCTTCCTGCAGTCTTTTCAGCCTTAAGAATAAGGTTATAAAGGAATGTATCTCCTGTCAAAGAAACAGTAGTGCCTGTGAATGTAAGAGTATATGGTTTTTCGGAGAATCCGATACCCAGAGAGCCGAATGTACCTGCCTTAGGCATTGTGAACTTGCCGATATTTACATCTGCAAGAAGCTCTACAATGTAATCCTCATCCTTATTGCCGTTCTTTGCATTATCGGCAATGAAGTTAAGAACATCTGACCACTGTGCAAAGGAGGTTACAGGGGTTACAGAAGACGTATCACCGAAATAAACAGCAAATACAGTTTTCATTACCTTAACATCGGAGCCGTCTCTTGCAAGAGTGAAGCCGAGTTTGCTTGTGGGGAGGCTTTTTTCATAAAGCACAAACTTGGAAAGGTCTGCTGTCTTTGCTTTAAGAACAGTCTGTCCATCGGCAAAATCAGAATTATCCATTGTTTCGATAGAGATAGATCCCTCAGCTGTAACAGCGCCTGTAACAGTAATGGGGACAAATTTATTTGTTTTGTAGCCGATAACTGTGTATTTTTTTGCTTCAATGGTTGTAAATGTTACAGCCTTGTCATCGACACCGATACCGGATCCGTCTTCAAGCACAAGCTTAGTTGCCTTTACGGTATTTGCAAATTTAACTGAGCCCTTGATGTCAAGAACTGCTGCGCCGGTAATTGCATAATTAACAACTGCTATGTCGTCGTTAATTGCGCTAATTGTAAGAGTATTCTTAGCGCTGAGAGATGTTATAGTCTTGGAACCAAAGCCGTTAAGAGTAACGCTCTTGCTTCCGCTGATCTTCAATCCCTTTGAATCGCTTGTTTCTACTAAGATGTTTTCAAATGTAACATCGGTAGGAATTGTAAGAGATGTAGCTGTAGTTGTAAGAGTAACGCCGGCATCAGCACCGACAACCTTTACACTCTTAGCCTTTGAAGCCGCAGGGAAAGAGATCTTTCCTTCTTCTGTGGTTTCGTTAACTGTAATTGTGTAATCCTTAGTCTTGTCTGTGATCGCCTTGATAGCATCAGCCCATGTTGCACAAGCTGTAGTAGTTGTACCGTCAAATACGCCGTAAACTGCATCTACAGGCTCGGGGTCTGCAGGAGCGGTGTAGGTTACCTTTGTAACAGTTACATTGTAACCTGCAATTATCATACCTCCGCTTGTAATGCTTGCTGCGTCAGTAGCATCAAGAGTGAAGGAATATGAGGTAGCACCTGCTGAAAGCTCTACGCTGCCCCACTGATTAGGCTTGGAAGATGGGAACGCATCCCAGCTGCTGTCCTTGAAGGCGATCTGCCAGTAAAGATTGCCGTTGCCATCCTTTGCAGAGCCTTCGGTAAATGTAGCTGTGATCTTGCCACCCTTCTTTGCAGCAAATGCAGGGATAGTTTCAGATACACCCCATGCTGTACCCATGTCTGTGCTGCCTTCAAAGAGAACTACATGTTCTGTAGGCACGGGCTCGGGGTCTTTGCCGCCTTCGGGTGTGCCGTATGTCTTAACAACACCGCCGTCAGCGTTAAGGAACTTAATTCTTACAAGCTCGCCGTCGATAGCAGTATAATCCTGTGTTTCAACTGCGATCTGATAAAAATCTGTTCCGGAAATAACGAGAGGAAGTTTAACGGTAACGTTGCCTGTGCCTTCAAGATTAGCGTTAAACCAATCGGCTGCAGCCATTTTGGGTGAAGCGTAGATGTACTTGTCATATGTACCATCATTAATGGAGAATGTGATGTTGGAGTACGCATTTTTATCACAAGTAGTTACATTGAATGTGATCTCCGCTTCAACTACACCTTCAAGGTCGCTGATACCATAATCCGCTGTGTTATTATCAATATAAGCACACCGGATATAAGGTACAAAGGCAACGCCCTTTACAGTAAGACCGTTACCGGAGATCTTGAAGCCTTTATTCAGTACAGCAATGGTTTCATCGGTCAGTATGAAGGATACAGTACCTTCTGCGCCGTCCCAGGACTGAAGTGTTGTCCTACCCTTTTCTGTACCGTCCTTATCCAGTAAGGTAACATAAGCGTTATTGCCCTTGCCGGAGTACTTCACTTCGATCTTGTTGCCTGCCTTCATTATAGCATTGGTGTAAGGATCGAAATCAATTGTTGTCGCACCGTCAAGAACAATGCCTGTTTCGTTTTCATAAGGAAGAGTGTATGTGGTGGGTTCAGGAGCATCTTCCTTTTCGCAGGTAAGCTCAGTCCAGGTAGCTGTGATATTGTCATAATTTTCCTTGAATGCTGCAATTGTACCGATATTATCGGTAATTGCAGTTGTAGCAATATCAGCTGCGCCTGTCCATGCGTCGTCAGCGTAGGTCTGTGTCCAGGTCTTGGTTGTTGTATCAAGGAGAGTTACCTCACTGCCCGGTGTAGTTGTTTCGGGAGTTGTGTACTTGATCTCGGAAACAGTAACGCCGGAGCCTGTAACGGTAATGCCGTTTGCAGCAACAAGTTCAGCCTGTTCAGCTGTAAGAGTTACAGAGCAAGTTGTCTTGTCTGTTTCGGCAGTTAATGTTCCGATCTCGGTTTCATTTGCCTTGATAACAACAGAACCTGTTGTATCGCTGTTAGCCGCATAAGTAACTGTAATAACGCCGTCCTCAGCAGCAGCTGCAAGAGCGGTGCTTTCAACAGTTACGGAGCCGGGTGTAGTTACTCCTGCAAGAGCAGTACCCTCAGCAGGAGTAACATCTGCGGTTTCTGCGGCGTGATTAAGGGTAATTTTGCTTACAGTATATCCGTTGCCGCTGACCTTAAAGGAGCTTGTGGAATCTTCTGTAAGTGTAAAGGTGTATGTGGTTGTGCTGCTATCGGTGTCATCCAATGTGTTGCCATTGGAATCGGTTACCGCAACAGCCTCAAGTGCGCCGTTAGCGCCCGTATCAAAATCTGCTGTTTCAGCAAAAGTTATAACAACGGTATCGCCTACAACGCCGTTTTTAAAACTAATAGTCTGTGCGCTAACATTAGTAAGCGGATAGGGAGTCGCCAAATCAGTTGTTGTTACAGAAGTAACTTCAACCTCAGAAACGGTAACGCCGTTGCCCTTGATAGTGAAGCCGCCAACGGTATCATCGTCAAGGTCAAAGGTAAGGGTACCGGCGCTTTTGGCCGCCGATACTTTTTTCTCTCCTGCATATACCTCAATATCAGGAGTGCCTGTGAAACCTTCGGTCGTGCCGTATGTTATTACAACTCTGTCGCCGACCTTTTTGTCGGAAAGCTTCACATCAACGCTGCCCGGTGTTGTTGTACCGTCAAGGTCAACACTTCCGCTCCATACGGTCGATGGTTTACCCGGTATTGTCTTGTCCTTCTCATTAGCAACGATCTTAAGATCTGTTGCTGTGAAGGTGTAGTTGCCGGC
>JALEJQ010000076.1 GCA_022769565.1 Oscillospiraceae bacterium | reverse complement strand
CTGACCTGGGAGCTGAGAAATTCTGCGACATCAAGTGCCGCTTTGCAGGCTTAAAGCCCGATTGTGCCGTTATCGTGGCTACTATTCGTGCGCTCAAATATAACGGCGGTGTTCCCAAGGCAGAGCTTTCTGAGGAGAATGTTCCCGCTCTGGAAAAGGGTATGATAAACCTTGTTACTCATATTGAAAATATGCGCAAATTCGGGCTTCCCGTTGTTGTTGCAATAAACCGCTTCCACACCGATACAGAGGCAGAAATTGCTTATATCAAGGATTTCTGCAGCGAAATGGGCGCAGAGGTTTCCCTTGCGGAGATATTCGCAAAGGGCGGCGAGGGCGGTATCGACCTTGCGGAAAAGGTATGCAGAACGATCGAGAAAGAGGACGGAAAGGACAAGTTCAAGTTCCTTTATGATGAAAAGCTGCCTATCAAGGAGAAGCTGAACATTATTGCAAAGGAAATTTACCGTGCCGACGGAGTAAACTTCACCACACAGGCTGAGAAGTCCATTAAGGCTATCGAGGAACTGGGCTTCGGGGAAACTCCCGTCTGCGTTGCAAAGACCCAGTATTCACTTTCCGACGACCCCACAAAGCTGGGCAAGCCCGAGAATTTCAGCATAACCGTCCGTGACGTTAAGCTGTCCGCAGGCGCAGGATTTGTTGTGGCTCTTACGGGAGATATAATGATAATGCCGGGACTGCCCAAATCACCTGCGGCTCTGAGAATAGACTGCGACAACGACGGCAATATTTCGGGATTGTTCTAATCCAAAGAACCGTATAAACAAAATTAACGGCGCAATTCAGTGTGAATTGCGCCGATTTGTTTTAGCTTGGAATGTTAAAAGCGGAAATAACATCGCCGCAGACGATACCTTATTAAAACTGTAGACAAGGGAGGCAGCTATAACCCAGCCACTCTGCGTCAAGCTCCCTTGTAAGGCACCAAGCATTGCGGCGGTCGCTCTCCAAGGTCAACGCAGTTACCTTGGTTAACGTAGTTACCTTATTGGCGTAATTCTATCTCCCGTCTTTGTCTATAGAACGATATGACCTTAGTATGAATTCCACTTTCAACTTTTCACATTATCATTCCGAATCCCGAATTTTCCAATCAAGCCCTCTGCGCCTGTTCATCAAGGGTATTATCATAGCTTGGGAGAAAATGCTCCATAAAATAATCCGCTTCGGGCATTTTCATTGCTTTTACCGCTTCCGCCGAGGCTTTTTCCGCACTTAAAAAGTCGGAATTTCCTGTCATTCGTTCCTCTATGCACTTTATGAGCGCCGACAGCTTATCCGCCGCCTTTACAAACCTCCAAAGCTCCAGCTCTTCCTCGGAGCAGTCCTCTTCGGGAGAAAGCAGCGGACGGAACTCGCCCCTCATTTCCTCGGGCAGCATTGAGATAAGCTGCTTTTTGGCGGTGTCCTCCACCTCCTTGTAGGCGGTGCGTATCTCGGGATTGTAATACTTCACAGGCGTTGGCAGGTCGCCCGTTATTATCTCGGTAACATCGTGAAAAACACCCAGCAGCGCACATCTCTCCGCATTGACGTTTCCGCCGAAGTAGGTATTATGTATCACCGCAAGGCAATGTGCAAGCATTGCGGTCTCAAGGCTGTGTTCCGATATATTTTCGTTTCTGGTATTCCGCATAAGTCCCCAGCGGTTTATCAGCTTCATTCTTGAAAGCATGGAGTAAAACTGATCCTGCATTTTATCATATCCTTTATACTATTTTTCCGCCACACACAACAGCATCTCCGTCATAAACAACAAGTGCCTGACCCTTTGCTGCGGCTCTTACGGGTTCATCAAACCTTAACTGTATCCTGCTGTCACCGCAGGCTGTAAGAGTACCGGGAACGGCAGGCATATTGTAGCGTATCTTTGCCGTTACCCTCATTTCGCCCTTTATTTCGGGCAGGGAGATAAGATTAACGTCCTCTGCTGTTACAATTTCACTCATAAGATCCTCGCTTTTGCCAAGAGTGACCGTGTTATTAACAGGGTCTTTTCCACAGACGAACACAGGCTCACCGAAAGCAACGCCCAGACCCTTGCGCTGACCGATAGTGTAGCGTATATAGCCCTCATGTGTGCCGATAACGTTACCCTTTGTGTCGATATAGCTGCCGCAGGGGAAGTCTTTTCCCGTATGCTCGGTGATAAAGGCGGCGTAATCTCCACCCGGAACAAAGCAGATGTCCTGACTGTCCGGCTTTCTTGCGTTGACAAGTCCGTTTTCCTCAGCAAGCTGCCTTATCCTCGGCTTGTCGATATTGCAAAGGGGGAAAAGGGTGTGGGCAAGCTGAAACTGGGTCATATTATAAAGCACATAGGTCTGATCCTTGCGGCGGTCGGCAGGACGGATAAGCAGCCACCGTCCGCTTGCTTCGTCATATTTTATATCGGCGTAATGCCCCGTTGCAATGCCGTCATAGCCAAGCTCCCTTGCACGATTTAACATTTTGTCAAATTTGATGTAACGGTTGCAGTTTATGCAGGGGTTAGGTGTTTCGCCGCCGATATAGCTGTCTGCAAATGCGTCCATGACCTTTTCACGGAACAAGTCCTTGAGGTTGAAAACAAAATGCTCTATCCCCAGCTTGCGGCAGACGGCTTTTGCGTCCATAACATCGGAAAGGGAACAGCAGGTACGGACGTCCCTGTCCTCTTCAATTTCGCCGTCAAACAGCTTCAAGGTGCAGCCGTCCACTTCATAGCCCTGCTGCTTCAATAAAAGAGCGGCTGCCGAGCTGTCAACTCCACCGCTCATTCCCACAAGTATTTTTTTCATAGGTTTCCTCTTTGTGATATTTTCAAATAATTAATGCAGCAAATATAATTCCGAATTCCGCATTCCGAATTCCTAATTTTTATAAATCAACTCTTTAAAAGTTCTTATTGTAATTTCCGCTTCCTTTTTCAGCAGCTCAAATTCGGGAGCAAACTTTTCCTCATAAACTCCAACGGTATGGAATCCGCCCTTTTTCGCCGAAAGCAAAGCGTGTAAGGAATCCTCAAAAACAACGGTGTCCTGAGGCTTTGCGCCAAGCATTTCCGCAGCCTTGAGAAAAATTTTCGGGGTCTCCTTGCCCTCTCCCACCTCGTCGGAAGTGATAACGAACTGCATCATGTCAAAAATGCCCGTGTTTTTCAGCGCACCCTCCGCAAGTCCCTTTTCGTTTGAGGTCGCAACGCACATTTTCACGCCATTTTTGTAAAGCGCAGAAATATAGTCGTAAACATAGGGCTTCAGCGGTGCTTCGTTAAGATAGCTGTGCCGCACAAGCTCCATTATCCTGTTCCCTATCTGCTCCGCCGACATTTCAAGGGAATAATGCTCTTTCAAATAATCACAAGCGGAGTTGAAATGCAGCTTTTTAAGCTCTGCGGAAACTGCAGGGTCGTACTCAAAGCCCTGTTCCGTTATAAAAGTCATATCCGAATCCGTCCATATGCCAAGGCTGTCAAGAAGCGTTCCGTCCATATCAAAAATTACTGCACTAAAATCAATGTCTTTCATATTTCACCTGTTATCTATATAAGTTATCAATTATTCTTGCGGCATAAACACCCGAAGCGGAAGCCTGTGACAAGGAGTGTGTAACGCCCGAACCGTCGCCAAGAACGTAAAGTCCCCTGCACTCCGTTTCAAGATTGTCGTCCACCTGAACGGAGGAGTTGTAGAACTTGACCTCTACGCCGTAAAGCAGGGTATCATCGTTAGCCGTGCCGGGAGCGATCTTGTCAAGAGCGTAAATCATCTCGATAATGTCGTCAAGCTGGCGTTTTGGGATAACAAGGCTCAGGTCGCCGGGGGTCGCCTGCAAAGTTGGGGTAAGGAAGACCTGCCGGAAGCGGTGTTCGTTGGTGCGTCTGCCTGCAATAAGGTCGCCGAAACGCTGAACGAGTATTCCGCCCCCAAGCATATTTGAAAGCCGTGCGATAGATTCGCCGTAAGCGTTGCTGTCCTTGAAAGGCTCGGAGAAGTTGTTCGAAACAAGAAGGGCAAAATTGGTGTTTTCCGTATGGAGGGAAGGGTCGGCGTAGCTGTGACCGTTTACGGTGACAATGCCGTTGGTGTTTTCGGTGACCACCTCGCCGTAAGGATTCATGCAGAAGGTGCGCACAAGGTCGCCGTACTTTTTGGTGCGGTAAACTATCTTGCTTTCGTAAACACGGCTTGTGATATGCTCGAAAACCGCCGCAGGCAGTTCAACTCTTACGCCGATGTCAACACGGTTGCTCCTTGTTTTTATGCCGAACTTTCCGCAGATGTCCGATATCCATTTTGAGCCGGAACGTCCTGCGGCAATGACTGCCTGAGAACAGTAAATATCATCATTTGCGGTGTGGACAACGTACTTGTCACCCTCCTTGTCAATATCCGCAACAACTGTTTCAAACATTATATCAACATCGTTTCTGACGTAATCGTAAATGTTCTGGAGAATGTTTCTGTTGCGGTCGGTGCCAAGGTGACGCACCTTTGCATCAAGAAGGTGCAGGTCGTATTTAAGCGCCTCCGCCTTTATGCCGGAAGAAGCGGTGGAATACAGCTTTGCATCGCCGCCCCCCATTTTAAGGTTAACGCTGTCAACGTATTCCATAAGCCTTATGGCTTCTTTTTCGCCGGTGTGCTTGTAAAGGTCGCCGCCGAAGCTGTTGGTTATGTTATATTTACCGTCCGAAAGACCGCCTGCGCCGCCGAAGCCGTGCATAATGGAACAGGGCTTGCAGCCTATGCAGCTTTTTATCTTTTCGCCGTCAATGGGGCAGATTCGCTTTGAAATGGGGCGTCCTGCGTCTATCATGCAGACCTTTGCTTTGCTTCCGAGGGTAACGAACTCGTAAGCCATAAAAACGCCTGCAGCGCCTGCGCCTACTATTACAACGTCATATTCCTTTTTCATACTTCCTACCTCTTTCAATAGGGATTTATATTATTATATTACATTTTCCCAAGGTTTTTGTCAACAGGGAAAATTTTTTGACCGCCGCAGAAAATGTCGAATACTCCAAAAACTATGTGAGATTCGGGAGTTTTGGGATTTTGTTTCCTAAAAATCTGCGCCAAAAAAGCTGTTACAACGTCCGCAAACGTTATAACAGCTTTTTGGATTCCTGTTAAAGTTATATCTTCACCTTCATAAACCCATGCTCCGAGCAGTAAAAGTAAAGCTCGCTGCCGCCGTAACGGGGCATTCTTACCGCAGGGTCCTGTTCGGGGTACAGCCTTTTAAGGTAAACAAAGTCCGTTCCCCCAAGCGCCGCAAAGGTGATAAAATGCGCCTTTGTCATGCTGTGTTCAAAGGTAACGTAATAATCCCCGTCTATATCTTCTATACGGGGCATATGCTCACTGTCAGGCTCTTTTGCTTCAAGGGGTGACAGCTTTCTTCCGCAGCAGGATATTTCTCCCGTTCCCGACGATGTGAAGATACTTCCGCACTCCCTGCACAGATAAAATTTTATCCTTTTCATATTTCCTCCGTTCCGTTCGCCTGCCTGCATTTCGCCGCTTAGCAGGGTGTCTGTGCTTATTCCGAAAAGAGCAGATATTTCGTTGAGCATGGATATATCGGGACAGCCCATGCCTCTTTCCCATTTTGAAACAGCCTTGTCGCTTACGATAAGCCTTTCCGCAAGCTGCGCCTGTGTCATTCCGTTTTCGGTGCGCAGCTTTTTTATAAGCGCACCTACCTTTGCTCCGTCCATAATACCGCTCCTTTCTGTTTGTGCTTTAATTATACAGCAAACCTTAGCTTTTGGCAATAAACGAAACGTAGAATCGTTAAAGTTTGAAGTGTGGAGAGTGAAGAGTGAAGTTTGTTTCAATGTGGAATGTGGAAAGTTGAAAGTGGAAATAAGGTGTTCGCTGCGCTCACGGATTTTTTAATTTTCCGTAATTCTTTTAGCGCACAATAATTCCACTTTCAACTTTCAACTTTTAACATTGATATAAACTTCACTCTTCAAACTTATTAAAATTTATATTATTTGAAATAGATAGAATTTAAGGTAGTCCGTTTCGGGGACGTTGAGAAGCGTGGGGTGGTCGGGGGACTGCCTTCTTGCTTCAATGAGCTTAAGGGAAACACCTGCATCGGAAGCCGCCGACATAAGCATTTTCACAAACAAGCCGTTGTCCATAAAATGGGAGCAGGAACAGGTGGCAAGATAACCGCCTCTCGGCAGCAGCTTCATTGCACGGTAGTTTATTTCCTTGTAGCCTCTTTCTGCGTCGGAAACAGTCTTGCGGTTCTTTGTGAACGCAGGAGGGTCAAGGATTATCATATCGTAAGGACTTTTACCCTTGCAAAGTTCCGGCAGCAGGTCGAAAACGTTGGTGCAGAGGAAGTCCATTCTGTCCGTAAGACCGTTCTTTTCGGCGTTTTCCTTTGCCTTGTCGATAGCCGTCTGGGAAACGTCAACGGCGGTAACGTGTTCCGCTCCGCCCATTGCGGCGTTAAGTGCAAAGGAACCTGTGTGGGTGAAGCAGTCAAGAACACGCTTGCCCTTTGCGATCTTGGCAACGGCAAGGCGGTTGTACTTCTGGTCAAGGAAAAAACCTGTTTTCTGTCCGTTTTCAACGTCAACCTCGTATTTTATGCCGTTTTCGGTTATTTCGGTAAGGGGCGAAGCCGGTATTCCCACAAAATCCGCCTTGTACCAGCCTTTGTAGCACTCCAGACCTTCCAGCTCTCTTATGGCAACATCGTTACGCTCATAAATACCGTCAATTTTAACGCTGTATTCGTTCAGCACCTCAACAAGAGCCTTGAAAATAACGTCCTTTATCATATCCATACCGTAGGAAAGCACCTGGGTCACAAGCAAATTTTCATAACGGTCAACGGTAAGCCCCGGCAGGGAATCTGCTTCCCCGAAAACAAGGCGGCAGGCGGAAAAATCCTCCCCCATGACCGTTCTGCGGTAGTCCACGGCGTATCTGATGCGGCGCTTGTAGAAATCATAGTCAAATTTATCGTTGGCGTTGGTGGACAGGAGCCTTATGCGTATCTTGCTTTTTTCGCTTACGAAGCCTGTACCGAGGTATGAGCCTTTTTCCGAAACAACGTCCGTAAGGCAGCCGTTTGTCCATTCTCCCGAAACGTTCTTTATTTCCGTGTCGTATACCCAGGGGTGTCCTTTTTTAATTGAAGCCTCGGCTTTCTTTGTAACGGAGGCAACGGGGTAATTTCTTTCCGCTTTCATTTTATTCAGTCCTTTGCAAATTAATCGTGGCGCTCGTCAAAGTTATCATAAGTTTCGCAGAACCTTGCGGCAAAGGCAGGTTCCTCTCCTGCGGCGTAAAGGTGGGAAATATCACCGAAGGAGCCCATTCGGAAGTACGCAATGCCCTCTCTGCGCTCCTCTGTAACAAGGGTGGTAACGGAGGTGGGCGCAGCACAGAAGCCGTGCCAGAGAACAACGGGGGATATGCCAAGCAGGTAGCCAAGCATTACGCACTCCACTCCGAAATGGCAGAAAAGCACCACCGTATCACGGTTAGGCTTCACCGCACGGTAATAGCTGTTCTCCCTGACATAGCCGTGCCTTGCAAGTATCTCATCAAGACCCTCGTAAACACGCCTTGCCTCGGAAATAACATCGCCGCTTTCCATAAGGCTTGTTGTAAACCACTTGTCCTTATCGTAATATTCGGGAACGGCTGTCCAGTCACTCGGCAGCATATCCCAGGGTATGCGCTTCTCCCCCGTTTTTTCATCGGTAACGGGAGCGTGGAACTCACGGAGCCAAGGGCATACCTCAGCCTGTCTGTTCATTTTCTTAAGGGTGAAGGACGCTGTGTCCCTTGCTCTGCCAAGAGGGGAAACGTAAAATTCCGTTACGTCCAGCTTTGAAATTCTGTCCGAAAGTATTTCAGCCTCTTTCCAGCCTTTTTCGGTAAGTGAATCTATTTCATAATCGGGGTCGCCGTGGCGGATGATTATCAGCTTCATAAACCTGCTCCTATTCAATAAAAACTGCTTTTTCAGTTTACCGCATAAATCGCATTTTGTCAATCATTAATTAATACTAATAACCATTTAACCTATGGATAAAATACGGCGGCTATAATACGCCCACTCTGCGTCAAACTCCCTTGACAGGCGGCAGCCTGCCTGCGGTCGCTTTCCTTGATTGGTCGTATTCTATCCACCGTCTTTATCCATAGAACAAATGGTTATTAGTATAAAAAAGCTGACGACAATTCAAAACAGCCTGAAAAAGGATAGCTTCAAATTTTGCGGCACTCCAAAAAAACGCTGTTCACACCATGTCGGTTTGAACAGCGTTTTTATTTTTTATAAAAGCATTAACCGGCGGCGTTGGTAAGATAAACGGTATAATCCACGCCGTCGCCGGGGTATTCATAGGGTATGGTGAAGCTTTCATCCATGTAGGAGTACACCTCACTGCTGCAGAAGGGAACAGGCTCGCATACAGAGGGTACCTGCACTGCCTTGGTTATCCTTTCGGTAGTTCCGTCCGGTTTGCACTTGTCATAAATGAAGGTCACCGTGCGCATATTTTCCCAGGCGGAAAAATAATCATCGGAGCTTACACCCATATTGAAGGTAAATTCCGTGGTGCAGTAGAGAAGGTCGGTCTCATAGTAAAATTCTTCCTTTATAATATGCAGAGTGTCTTTGTCAAGGGTATAAACGTCAAGCATACCGGTCTCGCTGTCAGGCTCAATGGAAGTAGTAACTACTATCGTATCACCTTTATCCTCAACGCTTGTTATAACGCTGTATGGTGAAAGGCGGCAGGACACGGCTTCATCGTAACCGCCGGACTCCTCGGAATAGATACCCTCAACGTCTATGTCGCACTTCATTCGTTCGTCACTTTCATAGTACCATATATCGCCAAGCTGACGACCCATCATATACTCTTCTCCGCCGCTTTCCGAGCAAAAAGTCACCAGAGCATTTTCTCCGTTGTGACGGAAATATACCGTTCTGTAATATGTACCGCCCTCGTCATAGTAATATATATCCTTCAGCTGTAAGGAATCGTAAAGTCCCAGAAGTTCCGTCATACTGTTCTTCTTACGGACATTCTCAATGCTTCCGCCTATTAAGGACAGGTCAACGCCGCTTGCCGCAGAAGCAGTTACTTCAAGGGTTGAAAGTCTGCAGGGGAACACGCTTTCCGACGGTTCAAATACCATATTGCAGATATACGATGCAAACTCCAGGTCGTCCAGATGGTAAATAAGGCGGCTTTGCGCTGTTCCGTCGTAGTTTACTGCCGTATCAAAGGAGCAGGTGATGCCAAGCATCTCGTCAAGCTCTTCCGTAAACCGGGGAAATGAAATGCGCTCCTCGCTTATTTCGCAGTATTCAGAGCTTTTCCAGTATTCGGGTATCTCGTCATAGCCGCTGCCGCCGAGAGCCTGAGCAAAGGCAAGAGCTTCTTCCGCAGGAATGCCCGTTTCCCCGTTAGCACGGTTAACAAGTGCCTGATACCAGCCTGTTATAAAAAATATGCCCTCATCGGAAAGATAGTTTTCTTCTGTTACCTCGCTGATATTTACGCTAAGGTCTATTGCCTGCGCCATAAGAGAAGCGGTGTCCTCCCAGCCCTGCGAAAAGCTGTCCGAGGTATCGGCGGCTTCTTCGGCGGCGGAGGTTTGTGCAGCCGCAGTCTGTTCTCCCGTTGAAGCGGCAGCCGTTGTTACAGCGGCAGAGCTTTCGCTTTCCTGCGAAGTATCGGCTTTATCGCAGCCTGCCCCTGCAAGGGTACAAACTGCCATAAGCAGCGCCATAGCTGCAGCCTTTTTGTTTTTGATCATCATAGAACGTTGCCGTCCTTTCCATATATAATTTACGCCCAGGGGTTGCCGCTTTCGGGCGCTCTTATTCCCGTAAGCAAAGCCTGCTCCCAAAGGTACCATTTTCCGTCCTTGGCAAGCCTCAGCTTTATGGGACGGGGAGAATCTGCGCCGCCAGAGGGGATAAACAGCTTTGCATAGCCTTCTTCAAGGTAGGAATATTGGTCTGCAATAACGCTTACGGTGTAAGGCTCGTTTGGAAGATAGTCGTTTTCCGGCTTTGCACCCTCAAAATATGAACGGGGAACATAGTCCTTGTCACGGAAACGGTCGGCAATGAACTGCTTTTCCATACCGCTCATAGGGCGCGGTCCTCTCAGGTATTCAAGCATTGCAAGAGAAAGCTCCTTATCCTCGGGATAGAAGCAAAGTGCAAGCACAGTCATTGCGGCAGTATCAAAGGGCGTTGCCAATGCCGCCTGCGGAAGAGCCTTAAAACCGTCAAGGGTCTCGGGAAGTGCGGAGAACACTATTTTTTCCGTTCCTGTTTTTTTAGTTTGTGCAGACTGCGGCGTCGGGGCATTATTTGCTGCTGCGGCATTGTTTTTCAGCTTATCAAAAAGCGGCATAATAAATTCCTCCTGTTTTTATGTTGTAAGGGGGTGAAATTCCATCGTACATTTCATATCGGATATATGCTTTTTTGCACAGGGCGTTATGTACAAAATATCCTGCGGTTGATATGCCCTTATTTTAACACGGCACAAACAAAATGTCAACAGAAACCGCTTATATATTATAAATTTTATTAAAGCATTATTAATATTTGCGGCTGTTCTTCCGCTTTACAATTTTTTACTGCAATGGTATAATAATATCATAATTTAACCCAAAAGGAGACTTAGAGAATGGAATTTTCAGAACTGCTTGAAACAAGAAGAAGCATAAGAGCATATAAGCCCGACATGGCCATAGCAAAGGAAGACATAGAAAAGATACTTTCCGCCGCACAGAAAGCGCCTTCGTGGAAAAACTCCCAGACGGGACGCTACTATGTTGTGACCTCCCCCGAAAAGCTGGCGGAGGTGAAGGAAAAATGCCTGCCCGACAGGAACCGTGCAAACTGTGCCAATGCTCCCGTGCTTATTGTTACCGCATTTGAGAGGAACTGTTCAGGCTTTAAATCGGACGGTACTCCCGAAAACGAACTTGGGGACAAATGGGGCGCATACGATCTTGGCTTACAGAATCAGAACCTTGTTCTGGCGGCAAGAGAGCTTGGACTTGACACCCTTATTATGGGCATAAGAGATGAAAAGCAGCTTCGCACCGTGCTTGACATTCCCGAAACACAGGACGTTGCTGCCGTGATTTCCCTCGGTTACAGAGATATTGACCCCGAAGCGCCTAAGAGAAAGCCCCTTGACGAAATTGCAAAATTTCTTTGATACATAAAAACTGCGCCTGCGGATATTTCCACAGGCGCAGAGCATCATATTATAATGACGCTTTTGTTAAGCGGCAAAAAGGTTACGCCTGAATGCCGGACTTGTAAGCGTCGATCATTTTCTTGACCATCTGGCCGCCTACGGAACCAACTTCACGGGCTGTGAGGTCGCCGTTGTAACCGTTCTTGAGGTTAACGCCGACTTCGTTTGCAGCTTCCATCTTAAATCTTTCGAGGGTATCTCTGCCCTGCTGTGAACTTACGTTTTTCATAGTATTTTCTCCTTGAATTTACTTGTTTTTTTGCGGAGAGACTTTTTTCGTCAAACGTTTTATACTAATAACCAATTAAAAACTGTACAAAAATCGAGCATAATCTTGCATATATGGATTATGCGAAGATTTTTTGTCTACAGTTTTATTGGTTATTTGTATTACATAAGTCTCTCCGCATATAATACGGGAGAAATATATAAGCGTTTTCCGAAGATAAAGTGTTCCGCTTTGTTTGGGGTTTGCCTTAATATTATTTTCGGGTATCGAAAAAATATCAGAGGTAATTTTTTAAAAATAAATTCGATGATTTTTGAAAATAAAATCCCTGCGCAAAAAGCGCAGTTCACATTAACGGACCTGCTGCTCCGTTTTTGTGGACTGCGCTTTGAATTTATATTTTGTTATTTTAATCTCCGAAGGAAACTCCCAGTTCTCTTGCAGTAACTACAAGCTGGTGGTCGGGGGTTACAAACTTTGTCTTGCCGGCAACATCGGAGAGCTTGTTTTCGGCGATCTTTCCGTCTACCATTGCTACGCTGTAACCGTACTTGCCGTCCTTGATAAGGCTTGCGGCTCTTACGCCGAATTTTGTTGCAAGAACACGGTCGTAAGCCGAAGGGCTGCCGCCTCTGAGCATATGTCCGGGAACACACACTCTTGCTTCAATGCCCGTTGCAGCCTGTACCTGAGCGGCAATACGGGATGTTGCGGTAACGATTCCTGCTTCTTCTCTCTTCTTTGCACGCTCTTTCTTCTTCATTTTTGCTTCTTCCGTATCAAATGCGCCCTCTGCAACAGCTACGATAGAGAAGGTCTTTCCTGCCTTGGTGCGCTTGTTTATTGCTTCAACAATTTTATCGGTGCTGTAAGGTATTTCGGGGATAATGATAATGTCTGCGCCGCCTGCGATGCCGGAATAAAGAGTGAGCCAGCCTGCCTTGTTGCCCATTATCTCGACCATAAGTATACGGCTGTGGGAAGCTGCGGTGGTGTGAAGTCTGTCGATAACGTCCGTGGCAATGTCAACTGCTGTATGGAAGCCGAAGGTAACGTCCGTGCCGAAAATATCGTTGTCAATAGTCTTGGGCAGACCTATTACGTTAAGTCCTTCGTTTGAAAGGAGGTTTGCTGTTTTATGGGTGCCGTTGCCGCCGAGGGTAAGAAGGCAGTCCAGCTTCTGCTTTTTATAGGTGTCCTTCATTGCCTTTACCTTGTCAACGTTGTCCTCACCGATAACAGACATCATCTTGAAGGGCTGACGCTTTGTGCCGAGGATAGTGCCGCCCTGTGTAAGTATTCCCGAAAATTCCGAAGGCTTCATATCTCTTGCAATGTTATTGATAAGACCGTAATAACCATTCTGAATACCTACGATCTCAACGTTGTCCTCGCCCATTTCCTCAAAGCAAGCCTTTGCAACGCCTCTTATGGTAGCGTTAAGACCGGGGCAGTCGCCGCCGCTGGTGAGTATTCCTATTCTTTTCTTTGCCATAACAATTCCTCCAGACTTATACATCATTTTTGTTAAACAAAAGGGTATGAAAAACTCATACCCTGATGATTTTATTGCTCGACAACTGCGGCTTCAACCGCTTTCTTTCTGCTTTCTTCCATTTTCATCCGCATAAATTCCTCGAACTTATCCGCAGGCATAGGCTTTCCGAAGAAATAGCCCTGTGCAAGGTCGCAGCCCGATTCCTTGAGGATGTCCACCTGACCCGAGGTCTCGATGCCCTCTGCGATAGTTTCTATCTTCTTGGATTTTGCAATTCTTATAACAGCGGAAACTATCTCCCGTGAGATCTCGTCCTCTTCAAGATACATTACAAAGGAACGATCCAGCTTCAGCAGGGTTATAGGCAGTATCTGTATATAACTCAGCGAAGAATAGCCTGTTCCGAAGTCGTCCATAGAGAGCTTTACGCCAAGGGATTTTATTTCCTCCATCTGATGAACGGCGTGGTCAATATCTTTAAGGGCAAGGGATTCCGTAAGCTCTACATCAAGATACTGAGCCTCAAGTCCCGATTTATCAAGTGCGTTTTTAATGGACTCTGTAACGTTTGTCTGATAAAAATCCACAGCCGTAAGGTTTATTGATACCGTAATGGGCGGATAACCCTTGTCCTGCCATTCCTTGTTCTGACGGCAGGCTTCGCCGAGGACAAATTCGCTTATTTTGGTAATGAGCAGTGAGCTTTCGGCAACGGGAATAAAGCTGCCGGGAGGAACTACGGTGCCGTCAGGCTTTATCCATCTTACAAGCGCTTCCATACCCATGAGAGAACCGTCGCTAAGGTCTATCTTAGGCTGATAGTAAAGCACCAGTTCGTTGTTGTCTATAGCTGCGGCAAGCTCCTTTTCGATAATGTTGCTCTGGATTATCTTGTCGTGTATCTTTATATCGTAGCGTACAACATTTCCTCTTGTATCGCCGGAAAGGCTGAGAGAGAATTCCGCACGGTCAAGCACCTGCGCAAAATCATCGCCGCCGTCGGACATTTTACAGTAGCCCGCAGAGCAGGAAACAGGCTGATTGCCCAGCTTATCACCCATAACTCCGGCAAGACCCGTCTGTATCTTGTCAATAATTGCAATGGGAAGAGCGTCGTCCCCCTCATCCTTGATAAGAACGGCAAAGTTGTCGCCGCCGATCCTTGCGCCGAAGCCGCCCGAGGTGATCGACCTGAGAATAACGGCTGCAAACTCATTAAGCAGCTTGTTGCCGCTGAGGTAGCCGCAGGTATCGTTGATGATATGAAAATCGTCGATGTCGAAAACAATGACCCAGTAGTCTATGCCGCTGTTGGGAGTGCCGATAGAACAGTCGTAAATTTCCTGTCCTATCATCATGAACTTGTTTCTGTTGTATATCTGTGTAACGTCGTCGATATAAGCCATTTTTTCGATAAGGGTATCCTTTTCCTTATCCTTAGTTATATCGATTATAGCGCCGCCCACCTTGGCGTTCATAATATTTTCCGCAGGAGTTATGCTGTATCTGTACTGATACCAGCGGTAAGGCGCATCGGCTCCCGAGTGCATACGGAACTCCACATCGTTCATTTCCTCCGATTTGCCCGAGGTATCGGTCAGCGCAGCGCTTATAGTATCGAAAACGATGGTGTCGCCGGGGTGGATATGCTCCAGCAGCTCCTTGATAGTTATATATTCCTTGTTTATGCCCGTCATTTTGCGGAGCTGTTCGGACAGGTAATATCTGTAATCTCCCTGTTCCTTAAGAAGAAGACCGATGCCGGAAAAGTCCATAGCCATAGAGAACTTGGTTTCCGAATCGGCAAGCTTCCGGGAATAGCCGATAAGCTCTTCTTTCATCTTATTGTTCTCGGACATATCAAGACCTATGGACATCATGATATACTTTGTTCTGTCCTTGTCCTTTTCGGTGAACATAAGAGAAGTGTTCCAGATAACGGGGAACTTTGCGCCGCTTCTTGCGGTAACAAAGAATTCCTCATCTCTGTTGTTTATGATAGCCTGAAGGCTGGGTGCGAAAGCGTCGGGGGGAAGGAGCTTCTGTATATTTCTGGCGTTATCCTGAAGATCTGCGGCGGTATAGCCTGTTGCGGCGGTGAGAACGTCGTTCACCTCAACATAATGGAAATTGCTTTCCCATATAATGACCATAGCGTTTATGTTGTGCATTATGGAGGAAAGATATTGTTTTTCCTTTTCGGTGCGCTTCTTTGCAAGACGTTTCAGAACAGCAGCGAGGGTAAAAGCCGAAATAACAACGCAGACAAGATAGCAGCCTAAAATAACGGCGAGATATTCGTGAAGTCTTAATGCGACGTTAAGCACTATAAGGGTTGCTCCGATGTAAGCTACGGCGATTGTAAGGGCGTTTGAGTTTTTCCGCATGCTATCCTACCTCCTTTTTGTTATTGTAGGGGCTGAACAAAACTTGCCCGTTACTGCCCCATATTATCAATAATTATAGTATCAAAAATCATTTTTGTCAATATTTATCATTTGAAAAGCCTAAAAATACGCTGAAATTTCACATAACTGACACAATTAAATGTTAAAATAATAAAACAGAATTATATCTTCAAGGAGATGAAGCATATGCCGAGAATACTGATTGTTGACGATGAAAAAATGATACGCAATGTAGTAAAGGAATACGCAGAATTCGAGGGCTTTGAGACCGCCGAAGCTGCAGACGGTATGGAAGCGGTGGAGATATGCCGCAAAGAGGATTTCGACATTATCGTTATGGATATAATGATGCCCCGTCTGGACGGTTATTCCGCTATAAAAGAAATACGCAAGACCAAGCAGATACCCGTCATAATGCTTTCCGCAAGAGGCGAGGAATATGACAAGCTTTTCGGCTTTGAGATAGGCGTTGACGACTATGTTGTAAAGCCCTTTTCCCCGAAGGAGCTGCTTGCCCGAATAAAAGCCGTGCTTAAGCGTTCCTCAGCAGCCGAACAGCAGATGGAGATAATCCGATTCGAGGGACTTGAAATAAACGTTACCGGCCGTGAAGTCACCGTTGACGGAAAGACCGCTTCCCTTACCCCCAAGGAATACGACCTGCTCTTTTACCTTGTCAAGAATAAGGGAATTGCCCTTTCAAGAGAAAAGCTGCTGGAGGAGGTATGGGGCTACGACTTTTACGGTGACGACAGAACTGTTGACACACATATAAAAATGCTCCGAAACTCCCTCGGCGAATACCGCAAATTCATCAAGACCCTGAGAGGAATGGGATATAAATTTGAAACGACATAATGTGCGGAACCTGCGTAATACCGTATGGATGTATTTCGTTATATTTATTTCAAGTATTCTTATCCTTATATGGTTTTCGTTTGTTGTTTCCCTTGAATCGAACTACAAAAACATCAAGACCAAAAATATTATAAGCATTGCTTCCTATATCCTCAACGGCTGGAATCAGGACGATTTCACTTCGGACAAGCTGGACGAGATAGCTTACGCAAACGATATGTGCATACTTATCCAGAACAGCACGGGATATACTGTCTATTCCTATGATATGATGGCGAATAACTGCCTTATTCACGGTATCTACGGGCTAAATCTGTTCAAATACAGGGCGGAGGCACTGGCGAGCAGCACGGGATATTTCTATGCCGAGGTGCAGAATCCCCGTTTCAACAACGACACCCTGCTATTTGTAATGGTGATAGGCTCAAGGGAGGATCCCGAGGGGTATATTTATCTCAACACCTCTCTTGTGCCGCTTAAATCCACTACCGATATTATTAAGAATCAGGTGCTCAGAATAGGCGTTATGCTGTTCGTTCTCGGTCTTGTGATAGCCTATTTCCTTGCAAGGCTCATTGAATCGCCTATCGTGCGGATAACACGTTCCGCAAAGAAGCTGGGTCAGGGCGAGTACAGCGAAAAGTTTGACGGCAAGGGCTATGCGGAAACGGAGCTGCTGGCGGACACACTTAACTACGCCGCTTCGGAAATTTCAAAGGTGGATTCCCTGCGCCGTGACCTTATCGCAAACATTTCCCACGACCTGAGAACCCCTCTTACAATGGTAAAGGCCTATGCCGAGATGATAAGGGACCTTTCCGGCGACAACCCCGAAAAGCGCAGCGAGCATATCAACATTATAATAGAGGAAAGCGACCGCCTTGCGACCCTTGTAAACGACATTCTCGACCTTTCAAAGCTGGAAAGCGGAAATGCCGAGCTGAACATCACGGAATTCTGCATAACGGACATTATAAACGAAATAATGGAGCGTTACAAGCTGTTTTCCGAACAGAAGGGCTATACCTTTATAGTAACGGCGGAAATACCCTTTATGGTGCAGGCGGATGTTGTGAAGATACAGCAGGTGCTTTACAACCTTATCAATAACGCCATAAACTACACCGGCGAAAACAAGACCGTTTATATTACGCAGATCATTAAGGACAAGAAAACTGTCCGCATTGAAATAACCGACACCGGCGAGGGTATTGACCCCGAGCTTCTTCCCCTTATCTTCGACCGCTATTACAGGGCGGAGAAAAGCAAGCGTGAGGTCATAGGCACAGGTCTGGGACTTTCCATAGTCAAGCAGATACTTAAACAGCATAACTGCCAGTTTGGTGTGCGCTCGGAAAAGGGCGTTGGCAGCACCTTCTGGTTTGAGATGGAGGGCTATACTGCGGACGAGAATGCGGAGATATGACACAAAGCGGCAGCAGGTCATTTGAACCGAACTGCCGCTTTTGTATTCTTTCCGAATAAACTTGTACTATCGGCGGACAAAGGTGCATATTCTTTATTGAAAAATACTCTAAAGGAGATGCACAGCTATGGAACGGACCAAAAAATCGGGAAAAAGCTTGAAATTCCTGCTTTTTCTCATTCTTGCAGCCGTCGCAGTATTTGCGGTGTTCGCCCTGACAAAAGCGAAGAACGAAGCCGACAGCGACATTAAATTCACCATGAGCACCAACGCAGAACGCATTGAATTTCTCAACACACAGGGCTGGATAGTAAAACCTGACCCCATTTCAAAGGAAAACGTGACCATACCCTCGGAGTGGAACGATGTTTACAGCGAATATGCGGAGCTTCAGCGTTCACAGGGCTTTGACCTTGAGGATTACAAGGGCAAGGAATCACAGCTTATAAGCTATATGGTGCTGAACTATCCCGGACATACGGAAAATGTTTTGGCGAATATGCTTATCGTGGATAACAGGCTTATTGGCGGAGAAATAACTCTTGACGAAGAAAACGGCTTTACCGAGCCGCTTATAACCAAAAATACGCAGACGTACCTTGATTAAATTAGGAATGTAAATCCAATGTGGAAAGTGGAAAGTTGAAAGTAGAATTATGGGCGCTTCACTTTAATGAATAATGAAGAATGAATGGTGAATAATGAATAATTAAGGTGTCGCCTGTGGCGATGTTTTAAAATTGATAAAAAGGGCTGTTTCACGTTGATTAAAAAATCATAAAATTGCGGGCGGATAATATCCGCCCCTACATTAAACTGCGTATTTTAGCGCATCTATCTTGTAGGGGCGGCTATCAGCCGCCCGTTTTTGTTATAATTTTATCAACGTGCAACAGCCCCCTACATAATATTTTCCATATAGCAAAGCTCCCATAATTCCGAATTAAAAACAATTCCACTTTCCACTTTCAACTTTTCACATTCAAAAACTTCGCTCTTCACACTTCAAACTAACTGAAATTTGCCGATTTTTGTGCAACACGCTGTCCGATAAAGCGAAATCAAGCAATTTTGATGTGAATAATGCCAAAATCACAAAAAACATTAAAAAAAGGCTTGACTTTTGACGGGTAATAGTGTATTATAATTAAGTCGCTGGTGAACAGATAACGACAAAATAAATTCGGGAGCATAGCTCAGCTGGGAGAGCATCTGCCTTACAAGCAGAGGGTCATAGGTTCGAGCCCTATTGTTCCCACCACAATATGGACTTTA
>JALEJQ010000036.1 GCA_022769565.1 Oscillospiraceae bacterium | reverse complement strand
CCTGCGGAACTTTTTGTTCTCCATAGCTGTCACCTCATTACATATAAGCGATAGAAGCGGAGAAGATCAGTATTTCAATTATAACGGAAATTATAAAAACTCCGCCCATAACTCCAAAAACTATGCTGCAGGTTTTAAAGGTCTTTTTCTTTTCCGCTTCATCGGGGCTGCAACTTTTGTATTTTACAAGATAAATGATAAAGAATACAACAGCTGCGGCAGGGATCCCCAGAAAAGCAAGGATTCCGAAAACCATTGACATTACTCCTAAAATGTCTGCATTTTATTCTCCCTTTATGCGCTTCTCAAACCTGCGCAAAGCGTCTGCACGGTGGCTCACGCTGTCCTTTTCCTCCGCCGAAAGCTCCGCAAAGGAACGGTCGCCGTACATGAAGATAGGGTCGTAGCCGAAGCCGTTGGTTCCACGCTTTTCGTAGCCTATTTTTCCCTCGCAGACGCCCTTTACGGTGAAGCTGTCGCCCTTTTCGTCAATGTAGCAGACTGCGCAGACGAACCTTGCCGTGCGCTTTTCATCGGGTACGCCCTCCAGCTTGGAAAGCACCTTTGCACAGCGCTGTCCTTCCTCCGCATAACGTGCGGAATAAATGCCCGGCTCGCCGCCTAAAGCGTCAACCTCCAATCCGCTGTCGTCCGCAATAACGGGCAGGTGGGTAATGTCGTAAGCCGCCTTTGCCTTTATATAAGCGTTTTCCTCAAAGGTTGTGCCTGTTTCATCTGCTTCAATGTCTGCCCCTGCCTCCGACTGGGTAAGCACCTCATAGCCAAGGGGTTCAAGTATATTTCTGAATTCACGCAGCTTGTTTTTGTTGTTTGATGCAAGTATTATCTTCATTATTCTTCGCCCTCGCTGTCCTTTTTCTTCTTGCCGAAGGTAATTTCCTTGAAAAGAAAACCGAATTTTCCGTTTTTGAGGTCTTTCTTTTCAGGCTTTTCTTCCTCAGCTGTTTTTTCTTCGGAAATTTCTTCGGCTTCTGTGATCTCTTCCGTAATTTCCTCTTCTTCGGCAGCTTCTTCGATAATTTCTTCCGGCTGTGAAACGGCTTCTTCTGCTTCTTCGGTAATTTCTTCGGCAGGTTCTTCTTCCGTCTGTTCAGCCGTTCCTTCATCATCGGTAAGGCGTTCATAATTGTAGTCGAAGTCTGCTTCCGTTGCAAAGAGAGCTTCGGTAAAATCTCTTGCGTTGAATTCCTGCAGGTCGTCTATCTTTTCACCGACGCCAACCAGCTTAACGGGTATGCCAAGCTCGTTGTGAATGGAAATGATGATGCCGCCCTTTGCGGTGCCGTCCAGCTTGGTGAGAACGATACCCGTAATGTCTGCCACTTCGCTGAAAAGCTTAGCCTGATTTACGGCGTTCTGACCTGTTGTTGCGTCAAGAACAAGGAGCGTTTCAAGGGAACAGCCCTCCGCCTGCTCACGGATTATGCGGCTTATCTTTTTCAGCTCGTCCATAAGATTTTTCTTGTTGTGAAGTCTGCCTGCGGTGTCACAGATGAGAACGTCCGTACCTCTTGCCTTTGCGGCGGTAACAGCGTCAAAAACTACCGAAGCAGGGTCGGAACCCTCCGAGTGCTTCACAATATCCGCTCCTGCACGCTGCGTCCATATTTCAAGCTGTTCTATAGCCGCCGCACGGAAGGTATCCGCAGCAGCCACAAGCTCCTTTTTGCCCTCGCTTACATACTTTGCCGACAGCTTGCCGATAGTGGTGGTCTTTCCTGCACCGTTTACGCCTATAACAAGAATGACCGAGGGAGTGGTGGAAACGTCTATCTTCTTATCCTCCCCAAGCATTCCGGCAATGATCTCTTTCAGCTCTGCCCGTATGCTGTCAGGGTCGGTAAGTCCCTTTTCCTTGACCTTTTCACGGAGCTTTCCGCATATGTCAAGAGAAGTTTCAACACCAATATCGCAGGTTATGAGCAGTTCTTCAAGCTCTTCAAAAAATTCCTCGTCAATTTTGGTGAAGGAGTTTAAAAGGCTCTCAAACTTGCCCATCATGGAATCCTTGGTCTTTTTAAGACCTGCGGCTATCTTGCTAAAAATGTTCATTTATGTGACCTCCGATCATATTTCATACTTTGCCAGCATATCCAGAAATTCATCAATATTTCTTGACTGCTCGGGAGCGCTTGACCCGAGTACCTTTCGTGCCGCCTGAAATTTTACCTTGACCCTGCTGCCGTGCGAAGCAAAAACGCAGTCAAAAGCGTACTGCCCGAAAATAGTCTTGCGTATTTTCAGCTTTTCGGCAGAGGGAAGGTAATATTCCGCAGCGGAGGACTTTCCCATAAAATATTCCATCGAATTTGCTTGTATGGTCAGCAGCCGTCCCTCTGATGTGACCGTCGCATATCCCGGATTTGTGCGGCTGTATCTCGACATTGACAGGAAGCCCGTTGCTGTAAAAACACAGTATATTATGCCCGACCGGTATTCACCTGCCGAAAGCATATCGTCGAAAGCGGTCTGAGCAGTATATAAGTCAAGCATAATATTACCCCTTTAATTCGCTTCAATATTCTGCGGCGGCTGTTCAAGACGGAGTATCTTTGAAATGCCCTTTTCCTGCATGGTTACGCCGTACATAACGTCCGCTTCGTCCATAGAACCTCGTCTGTGTGTAACGAGAATGAACTGTGTGGTGTCGGTAAATTTTCGGAGATACTGAGCGTACTTTGTAACGTTTATGTCGTCCAGCGCAGCTTCTATCTCGTCAAGTATACAGAAGGGCGCAGGTCTTAATTTAAGTATGGAGAAGTAAATTGCGATTGCAACAAAAGCCTGCTCGCCGCCGGAGAGGAGTGACAGATTGTTTATGACCTTTCCCGGAGGTGCGACTTTAATTTCAATGCCCGATTCCAGAACATCGCTTGGGTCGGTAAGAGTAAGCTCCGCACGGCCGCCGCCGAAAAGCTCAACGAAAATGCTCTTGAAGTTTTCATTTATACGGTTGAAGCTGTCGGTAAACTGACGGCGCATATTGTCCGTAAGCTCGTCAATAAGCTTTTCCAGTTCACGCTTTGATGTTTCAACATCGTTCAGCTGCCCCGACATAAAATTATAACGCTCGGAAACTTCCTTGTATTCCTCTATAGCTGCAACGTTAACGCTGCCAAGACTGCGTATCTTCTGCTTTATTTCCGCAAGGTCACGCTGTACTGTAAGCAGGTCATCAACAGGCTTTGCAATCTGCACCGCTTCGGACAGGTACATATTGTACTGCTCGGACATATCTGCGATTATCTTGTCGTAAGAGCCTTGAACGGAGGTCTTGCGCTCCTCCAGACGGGTCATTTCACGGCTGAATTTTTCCTTGCCGTCGGAAAGCTCCCTTATCTGCACTCTTACTTCGTTGGAACGCTGCTCCATTGAGCGGTGTTCCGACTGAGCCGCCCTTATTTTCTCGTTTATGCCCTCAACGGCTTCTTTTGTGCCGGAAAGCTGCTGTTTGAGTTCTTCTATGCGGCTTTCCTTTTCCTTTATTATACCATACTGAGCGTCAAGTTCAAGTGCCAGACGGGCAGAATTGTCGCCAATTTCAAGACATTGCTTTTCAAGGCGTGTAATTTCCGCCCTAATCGCTTCTGCGTCCTTGGAAAGCTCCGCTTCACGAAGCCTGAGAGCGGACATTTTTTCGGTAAGCGCCTCACGCTTTTTCTGCATTTCAAGCCGTGCGCCCTCGTTTTCCGAAACTGTCTGTTCCTTTGCGGCTATCTCTGCGGAAATTTCTTCAAGTCCGCTTTCCGCAGCCTTTACAGCAGCTTCCGTTTCCGTCAGCTTGTCAGAAAGTGTCTTTGAGCCTGCCGCTGCGGTCTTCATCTGCGCACTGTTCTGTTCAAGCATTGCGCAGATGCGCTTCAGCTCTGCTTCAAAGCGTATTTTGTCGGAATTTACCGTATTAAGCTCGTCCTTTGCGGCTTCAATGTCAAAACCCAGCTTGTCCGATTCCGCCTGCAGCTTTTCGCAGGTCTGCCTGAGTGTCGTCAGCTTTTCCGCAAGAGCGTTTTTCTCATTGCTAAGCCGTTCTATCTCATTTTTACGGGTCAGAACGCCGCTTGTCTTTGAAGCTGAACCGCCCGTAAAGGAACCGCCTGCGTTTATGACCTGACCGTCAAGGGTGACAATGCGGAACTTGTAGCCGTACTTCTTTGCAATATTTGTGGCAAGGTCGATATTTTCCGCAATAACTATCCTGCCGAGCAGAGAGTTGTATACCCCCGTGAATTTCGGGTCAAACTCCGCAAGGTCAACTGCAAGCGCCACAAAACCATTGCAGCTTTCAAGTCCGTTTTCACTGAGCCTTGTACCCTTTACCGAGGTAAGAGGCAGAAATGTTGCACGGCCTGCCTTGGTCTCCTGCAAAAGACGTATGCCGCGCTTTGCAATGTCCTCGTTTTCAACGATAATGTTCTGCATTGCTCCGCCCATAGCTGTTTCAATGGCAAGGCTGTATTCCGGCTCAACGTTGATAAGCTGCGCCGCAGAGCCGTAAACTCCGCTTAACTGTCCCGTTTTTGAAGCCTTTAATATCTGCTTTACGGAATGTGCAAAGCCCTCCATGCTGTTTTCAAGATCGGTCAGCATACGGATGCGCTGTTCCTTGTCACGAACGGCAAAATTCGTGTCGTCAAGCTGCTTTTTGGCAGCGGAGAGCTTTTCAATGCGTCCCGAATGGAGCTTTGAAAGTCCACCAAGACGGTTGTTCAGCTCGCCTGTTTTTTCTTCAAGCATTGCAATGCCGTCGGAGGTCTCACGCTTTTCACCTTCAAGCTCCTCTGCGGCGGTGCGGAGCATTTCGTCCTGCTGCTTTGCGTTTTCGATGCGCAGCCTTATGTCCTCTGCGCTCTGCTTGCCCGTGCTTATGGAAACGCTTAACTCCGACTGACGGATATACAGCCTGTTAAGCTCGCCCTGCACCTCGGAAAAACGGCTGTCAAAGCTGTCCTGCTCGTTGACAGCGGCGGTGAATTCGGCGTTTGCCGCTTCGTATTCAGCCTTTGTATCTGCAACAGCCTGCTTTGTTTTCTTGACCTCTTCCAGCTTTTCCTCAATAATGCGGCGGTTTTCCTGATTTGAATTAAGGGTAAGCTCCTGCTGTTTTTTTATGTCCTCAATTGTTTCATTGCAGTGTGAAATATCGTTCTCGCATACGGCAATGTCGGCGTGAAGCTGTGTGTTTGAGCGCTCCGATTCAAGTATCTCGCTTCGCATTTCCTCAATGTGCAGAGTGTTGTTCTGCATTTTTTCGGAAAGCGCCTCTGCTTCTTCTTCAAGACGGGAAATATCCGCTTCAATGCCGTTGTACTCGTTGGTGCTTATGAGCAGCTTGTCCGTCAGTTCTTCAAGATTCTTTTTAAGGTCGTCAAGCTGGCGCACCCATACGGTTATTTCAAGTGATTTTTTCGTTTCGGAGTATTCAAGGAACTTTTCCGCCTTTTCCGACTGTATACGCAGCGGTTCAACACGGTTTTCAAGCTCTCCGATAATGTCACGGAGCCTTAAAATGTTCTCCTGAGCAGCGGCAAGCCTGCGCTCCGCTTCTTCCTTTTTGTAGCGGAACTTTGAGATGCCTGCAGCTTCTTCAAATATCTCACGGCGTTCTCCCGACTTTGCGGAAACTATCTCGGCAACTCTGCCCTGTCCGATAATGGAGTAGCCGTCACGACCCAGACCCGTGTCCATAAAAAGCTCGCATACGTCCTTTAAGCGAACCTGTGAGCCGTTGATAAGGTATTCGCTCTCACCGCTGCGGTACAGCTTTCTCGTTACCGAGACCTGTTCCGAGGGTATCTGCAAAATGCCCCTGTTGTTTATGATGTTAAGGGTTACCGAAGCAAAACCCATAGGCTTTCTGAACTGTGTTCCCGAGAAAATAACGTCCTCCATTTTTGAGCCTCTGAGGGTCTTGGAGGACTGCTCGCCCAGTACCCACCTTACAGCGTCGCCAATGTTGGATTTGCCGCTTCCGTTAGGACCTACTACCGCAGTTATGCCCTTGTCAAAGGTCAGCTTTATTTTATCGGGAAAGGACTTGAAGCCCTGAATTTCCAGTGATTCAAGATACATTATGCCGCTCCTGTTCTTTATTTTATGTTATCTCTTTGCTATCCGCATTTCCATATCGCCCGAAATGCTTTCATCGGGTCTTATCTTTATTTTTACGCCCCTGTTTTCAAAGAACAGGACGTTGCTTTTCTTGTGTCCGTTTGCAGCGCTTACCGACCTTGGCGCAACATATATCTCATAGCTGCCCTTTTCGGTGAGCCTTTCTTCCATTGCTCTGCGGAATAAAATTCCCGTGCATACTTCCCTGAAAGCAGGGTGGTAATATCCCCCAACGGCCTCCGAGCCTACGCTTTCCGAAGCGTGAAGACCCATTCGTATGACCCTTATGCCTGCATTTTCAAACTTTTGCAGCAGCTCTGCGCAAAGCTCCGCTTCTTCCTCAAAGGGGATAGTTTTATATACGCCGCTCTGATATAAGTCGGCAAGTTTAGTGCCGCCGAGTATCACAACGGGGTAGATCCTTACGGTTTCCGGAGCAAGTGCGATTATTTCCTCCGCAGTAAAACGGTCGTCGTCGGGAGAGCTTTTGTATAAGCCCGTCATCATCTGCAAGCCAAGCTCAAAGCCCCGTTCCTTTATCATACGAGAAGCCCTTTTTACATCCTCTGCACTGTGTCCTCTGTCGTTAGCGGCAAGGACTTCATCACGCATTGACTGCGCCCCCAGTTCGATTGAGGTAACGCCGTACCTTTCAAGAATATCAAGAACTTCACCGTCAATTTTGTCGGGTCTTGTGGAAATTCTTATCCCGATAAGACCGTATTCCGTAAGAAATGGCTTTGCCGCTTCAAGGAGAGAGATCATATAGCTGCGGTCTATAGCCGTAAAGCTGCCGCCGAAGAAGGCTATCTCCGTGTTTTTCGGCGTTGAAAGGACAGGGCAGGCGTTTTTCAGCAGCTCTGTTACATCTTCCGCCGAAGGCTGCTTTTGCGCACCGCTTATAGTTCGCTGATTGCAGAAGGAGCATTGATTCGGACAGCCGTTATGGGGAATAAAAATTGAAATATTGCTGTGCTTCATAATAAAACCATAATTCAAAGTTGAAAGTTAAAAGTTGAAAGTGGAAAGTTGAAAGTTGAAAGTGGAATTTATTTTAAACATACAATTTAAAGTTGAAAATGAAGTTTATTTCAAACATATACAATTCCACTTTCCACTTTCCAAATTCCACATTCATTCACGGTATCCCATAAGGGAAAGAGCCTCTTTAGCCGCCATCTGTTCAGCCTGCTTTTTGCTGTGACCCTCTCCTGTGCCGATAACGTTTGAGTTGAGCATTACCTGTACAACGAACTGCCTGTTGTGGTCGGGACCCGACTGCTCTTTAAGTACATACTCCACCTTTTCTTCGGGGTTGCGCTGAATGACCTCCTGCAAAACGGTCTTGTAGTCGTGGAGAGACTTTGCACTGTTCTTGTCAAGATGCTCCGGCAGAAAGCCGAGAACATACTTCCTTGCTTCCTCCATTCCTCCGTCAAGGAATACAGCCGCAATAACGGCTTCAAAAGCGTCCGAAACGATAGAGGGACGTTCTCTGCCGCCGCTGTTTTCCTCACCCTTGCCAAGGAGGATATACTTTCCAAGGTCTATCTTCTTTGAAAACTCATACAGCGCATTTTCGCAAACAAGTGAAGCCCTTATTTTGGTAAGCTCACCCTCGGGCAGGTGCTTGAAATGGGTGAAAAGATGCTCCGAAACAACTATGGAAAGCACACTGTCGCCGAGAAATTCAAGCCGCTCGTTGGAGTTCCTGCCGTGACGGTATTCGTTTGCGTAGGAGGAGTGTGAAAGCGCCTCGTGGAGCAGGTCTTTGTTCTTGAAGGTATAGCCTATCTTTTTCTCAAATTCAGAAAAATCCATTTTACTTTCCTTTCCAAGCGTGACATTACTTTGCGTCGGCAGGCGCATTTTCCGCTTTGAGCTGTTCGAGAGAACGTGAGATCTCACCGATAACATCACCGTCAACACAGCTTTTCGCCTGGCGTATAGCGTTGTAGAAGGCCTTTGCGTCCGAGCTTCCGTGAGCCTTTATAACAGGCTTTGAAATGCCCATAAGAACTGCGCCGCCCACTTCCGAGTAGTCCAGCTTTTTCTTGAACGCCTTGACCTGCTTTTTAACAAGAAGATAAGCGATTTTTCCGCCAAGACCGCTCATGAACATACCCTTTAAGGTGTGGGCAAAGTAGGAACCCATGCCTTCATAGAGTTTAAGCGCAACGTTGCCCGTAAAACCGTCCGAAACGGCTACCTGACAAACGCCCTTGGGTATTTCTCTCGCTTCAAGATTGCCGTAGAAATTAACGGGAGCCTTACGGAGCATATGATAGGCTTCAATGTCCATATCTCTGCCCTTGGTGTCCTCTGCGCCAACGTTGATAAGTCCCACCTTAGGGGATTTTACGCCGAGAACTTTTTCCATATAGCAGCTTCCCATAATGCCGAACTGAACAAGCATTTCGGGACGGCAGTCAACGTTTGCACCTGCGTCAATGAGCATCATATAGCCCGTGTCGGTAGGCATAACGGGAGCCAGAGCCGCACGTTTTATGCCTTTCAGACGCTTTGCAATGAACGTTGCGCCTACAACAAGAGCGCCTGTGCTGCCTGCGGAAACGAATGCGTCACCTTCTCCGTCAGCAAGTGCCTTTAAGCCTATCGCCATAGAGCAGTCGGAGCGCTCCTTGATAATTGAGGTAGGCTCTTCGTGTATGTCGATAACCGATTCTGTGTGCATTATGGTTATCCCGTTAAGAGAAACGCCGTTTTCCTCCGCACACTTTTTTATCTTATTTTCATCACCTGTGAGGATTATCTCCACACCAAGCTTTTCCACCGCCAGAGCGGCACCCTTTACGACCTCGGCAGGTGCGTTGTCACCGCCGAATGCGTCAACTATTATCTTCATATATTATCCGTCCTTTCGTTGTTTATCCTTTAGTCGTGTCTGCCGTTTTTCCTTTAAGAAATTCGGCAAAACTTGCGTTTTCTATGCAGCTTTTTGCAATTGTATAGCTTACGCCGCTTGGCATTATCAGCATAATGTATTTTTCGGCGTATATTACCTTTTTCAGCTTGTTATATTCTATGTAAACAGCGCCCTGCCTGCTTTCTGCGGTAAAATGGCTGCCGTAAAAGCTGTACAGGCGCAGCGTTTCGTCCTTGTAAAGATTTTCGTAAACCCTTTTTGAAGAAGCCTTAGCCGTAAGAAGCGTTATCACGGTTGAAACAAATACAAGTGCCGCCGCTATGGTTATAAGAAAATATCCCATGACCGCCGAAGCAGCTGCCGCCGCAAAGGACACCGCCGCCGTCGTTATTGCCGTCGGGAACATATTGTGCTTCTTCTCAAAATAAACCGTGTCTGCGTCATAAGGCGAGTTAACGGTGTAAGCAGGCTTTTCTCCCTTGTCCGCAGTAATTTCCGCAGGACAAATAAGTTCGTTTTCCATTCTTTCTCCTTAAAGAAATTTAACGTCAAATTTTGACCCCAGCTTGTTTTCAAGTACGGCGTGAAGCATTTTCAGACCGTTCTTGTCAAGCTCCTTTTTCGGGATAACGTAAGCCGCCCCGTCATTTTTGAACAGAATGAACCCAAGGCTGTTTTCCGCCGCTCCCGAAAGGTCGTCATAGCTGAGGCTCAGACCCTCGTAATCGCTTATAAGGGTAAAATGGTGCCTGTAAAAGCTGTAAACGAAGTAGGGGCTGTCGTTTGGTGCAAGGCTTGTGAACCTGCGCAGGGTAATTTTCGGCGTTATATACGCTCCGATAAGCAGCAGAGCAAAAACTATATACGCCGCCGCAGCCTTGTATTCACCGCTTGTAAATGCGGCAATAATAATGTTAAGCAGAATAATTCCGCAAAGCGCCGCCGCAAGCACGGTACCTATCCTTGAACCGCCCTTTCTGAACGCCGCAGCCTGTTCAAGCTGTTTGCGGTCTTTATCGTCACATTTTACCGCAAAGCTGACAAGCGGTTCCTTTCCAATGTCGCCGGGGAAGGAAAATTTCAGCTTGGGGAGTTGTTCTTTATCCATAGTTCAGACCTCGTTCAAAGCCTTGTCCAGCGCTTCAAGCGCCCTGTCTGCAATAATTTGATAACGCTGCTGCTTGTCCTTTATGCGCACATCAATTTCGGGCAGTATTCCCATATTTGCCCCCATAGGCTGGAAGTTTTCGACAGTGCTGTCGGAAATGTAACGTGAAAGTGCGCCAAGCATAGTTTCGGGAGGAAGAACAATGCTGTCCTTTCCCTGCAAGCGCCGCACCATATTTTTTCCTGCAAGAATACCGCTTGCGGCGGATTCCATATACCCCTCAACTCCCGTTATCTGTCCTGCAAAGAAAATGCGCCTGTCACTCCGCAGAGAAAAGTCGCCGTCAAGGAGCTTTGGGGAGTTGAGGAAGGAGTTGCGGTGCATTACCCCGTACCGCACAAACTCCGCATTTTCAAGTCCCGGGATAAGTGAGAAAACACGCTTCTGCTCCCCGAATTTAAGGTTCGTCTGGAAACCAACGATGTTGTACATAGTGCCTGCGCTGTTTTCCTTGCGAAGCTGTACCACAGCATAAGGCCGCTTTCCCGTAACGGGGTCGCTCAGCCCAACAGGCTTCATTGCACCGTATCGCATAGTTTCTTCCCCACGCTTTGCAAGCACCTCTATTGGCATACAGCCTTCGTAAACGGTGAAATCGTCGTTTTTGTTGTGCAAGTCCCTTGGACGGTCAAATTCGTGGAGGGGAGCGGATTCCGCATTAACTATTGCGTTGTAAAATGTAAGATATTCTTCCTTTGTAAAAGGGCAGTTGATGTAATCGTCCGTGCCTCTGCCGTAACGTGCGGCAAAAAACGCCCTGTTCATATTCAGCGACTCAAAGGTCACAATGGGAGCGGCTGCGTCATAAAAGCTGAGATAGCCGCCGCTTAAACGGCTTATGCTTTCCGCCAGACCGTCCGATGTAAGCGGTCCTGTTGCAATAATAACGTTACCATCGGGAATTTCCGTGACTTCCTCGCTGTGTACAGTTATGTTAGGGTGCGACTTTATCCTTTCCGTGACAGTATCGGAGAAAAGCGCCCTGTCAACGGCAAGAGCGCCGCCTGCGGGAACTGCGGTCTCCTCCGCACAGGGAACGGTCAGGGAGCCTAACCGCCGCATTTCCTCTTTAAGCAGACCTGCCGCCGAATTTACCCTTGAAGCCTTAAGGGAATTTGAGCAGACAAGCTCCGCAAAGCCGCCGTATTTGTGGGCAGGAGTAAATTTCACAGGCTTCATTTCGTATAATTCAACCCTTATCCCTGCTTCCGAAAGCTGCCAAGCCGCTTCGCACCCTGCAAGACCTGCCCCTATTACCTTTACGGAATTACTGTTCATATAAATCTATCCTTTAAATAATAATGCCGTTAAAAATTTCACTTTCCACTTTCAACTTTCCAAATAAAAAAACTCCACTCTCCACTCTTAACCCTTCAAACTCCCACAATTCCACTTTGGTTTTACTTTTCCTTCTTTATCTCAACCTCGTAGCCGCAGCCCTCTTTAAGGCAGAACATCTTTCCGCCCTTCTTGAACAGCGTTGTGCCGTCATTGCACTTGGGACATTTGTCGGAAACGGGGGTGTCCCAGGTCATAAAGTCGCAGGTGGGGTTATCCTCGCAGCCAAAGTATTTTTTGCCCTTCTTGGACTTCTTCTGCAGCACCTTTTTGCCGCACTTGGGGCAAACGCCGCCTGTGGGCTTGATTATCTTCTTGGTGTTGGTACATTCGGGGAAGCCCGAGCAGGCAAGGAACTTTCCGAAACGTCCTATCTTTATTACCATAGGCTTGCCGCAGACATCGCATACCTCGTCCGTTTCCTCGTCGGGTACCTTTATGCGCTTGCCGTCCATAGCGGTCTCGGCCTTTTTAAGTGTAGCGTCAAAATCCTTGTAGAAAGCGGAGAGAATGTCCACCCATTCCTTGTTGCCCACTTCAATTTCATCAAGGTTGCTTTCCATGCTTGCGGTGAATTTTGCGTCAACAATGTGCTTGAAGTGATCCTTCATAAGCTGTGTGGTGACTTCGCCAAGACCCGTAGGTTTAAGCTGCTTTCCGTCACGCTCAACATACATTCTGTTAACGATGGTGGAAATGGTAGGCGCATAGGTGGAAGGTCTGCCGATGCCGTTTTCTTCAAGCGCCTTGATAAGAGTAGCTTCTGTGTATCTTGCAGGGGGCTGCGTGAAGTGCTGGCTGCCCTCTATTGCTTTCAGTTTAAGAATGTCACCCTTTTCGATAACGGGGAGAACCTTGTTTTCCTCGTCGTCCTTGGATTCTTCATAAAGAACGGTGAAGCCGTCAAACTTTACCGAGAAGCCCGTTGCCTTGAAGGTGCAGCCGTTAGCATCAATGGTTGCGGAAACGGTGTCAAGTGAAGCGTTCTCCATCTGGCTTGCAATAAATCTTTCCCATATGAGCTTGTAAAGCTTGAACTGCTCTGCGGTCAGACTGTCCTTTACCTTTGCGGGAGTAAGCTCCGGCATTGAAGGACGGATAGCTTCGTGAGCGTCCTGCGCACCTGCCTTGGTCTTGTATATTTTCGGGGCAGAGGGAACGTACTTCTTTCCGTAAGCCGATTCAATGTACTTGTAGGCTGCGGCTCTTGCTTCGTCGGAAATACGCAGGCTGTCCGTTCTCATATATGTGATAAGACCCACAGCGCCCATGCCCTCAATTTCAACGCCTTCGTAAAGCGCCTGAGCGTTCTTCATGGTTTTTGCAGCGGCAAAGCCCAGCTTTTTGGAGGCTTCCTGCTGCATTGTTGAGGTAGTGAACGGGGGAGCGGGGGATTTTTTTCTTACGGACTTCTTAACGTCCGTAACGGTGTATTCCGCATTTTCGACACGCTTTAAAATGCCGTCCGTTTCTTCCTTTGAGTGAAGTTCCGTCTTTTTGCCGTCAACGCCGTAAAAGGAAGCGGCAAACTGCTTTTTGGAGGAAGGCGCCGTCATTTTTGCGTCAATTGACCAGTATTCCTCGGGCTTGAAGCTCTGTATCTGCTTTTCACGGTCAACAACAAGGGAAACCGCAACAGACTGAACACGACCTGCCGAAAGACCTCTGCGCACCTTTTTCCAAAGGAATGGCGACAGCTTGTAGCCAACTATCCTGTCAAGGATACGCCTTGCCTGCTGTGCGTTAACAAGGTCTATATCTATGGTACGGGGGTGCTCCATACCGTTTGTTACGCCTGTTTTGGTTATCTCGTTGAAGGTCACTCTGTTGTTTTCGTCCATAGGCAGACCAAGCATCTGCGCAAGGTGCCACGAAATAGCTTCTCCCTCACGGTCAGGGTCGGTCGCAAGATAAACGAAATCGGACTTTTTCGCTTCCTTTTTCAGGTCGGAAATAAGGTCCTCCTTGCCCTTTATATCAACGTAAACAGGCTCAAAGCCGTTGTCAACGTCAACGCCCAGCTTTGACTTGGGCAGGTCGCGGATATGACCCATTGAAGCAACCACTTCATAGTCCTTTCCGAGGTATTTCTGAATTGTTTTAGCCTTTGCAGGCGACTCCACAATAACAAGTTTTGACATTTGATCTGTACTCCTTTATTTTAACGCAGATCTCTCCGCTGTTGTGATCATACATAATAGGTCTGCCCCGTGTCCGAGAAAACAAGACCCTCTATTTCAAGCTCCGTAATAACGGACAGGACTTCGGAAATATCCATTCCTGCCGCCTCCGCAGCTTCATCGGCGCTTATGGGT
Source organism: Oscillospiraceae bacterium (assembly GCA_022769565.1). Lineage (GTDB taxonomy): Bacteria > Bacillota > Clostridia > Oscillospirales > Ruminococcaceae > UMGS363. Next base: position 8,091 of record JALEJQ010000036.1, on the reverse strand, counting down.
GAACCGGCGCCTTTGATTATATTGTAAACCATTAAAGTGCTGCCGTCAAGACCGGGTGCAGGGGTATCCTCCCGTTTTTTATCCTGCTTTGCGGCGGAAATTACCTCCGATTTGACCTTTTTAGGCTTTTTGGGACGTTCCGCAGCCCTGCTTTCCGTTTCTTCAAGGTCAACATAATCGGAAATTATCTCTTTTACAGGCTTATGACGGTAATTATCAAAATATTCGCCGAGAATATCATAGGGGGAATATATGGGCAGCGCTCCGTCTGACAGCAGAGTCTTTCCTCCGTCATATCTTGCGTCGAAAATATTATGTGGAGGAACGACCCAAAGGTCTTTTCCCTGAGCCAGCGTATGGGAAGCTGTGTTCAGCGAGCCGCTTTTTTCGGCGGCTTCCATTACCGCTGTGCCTATTGATATTCCGGCAAGTATACGGTTCCTTGCAATAAAGAACCTGGGCTGTGCGGCGGTCTGAGGCGGATATTCCGAAATAAACACGCCGTTTTCCCTTATCTCGTCCGCATACTGCATATTTTCCGCAGGATAAGCGTAATCAATACCGCAGCCAAGAACAGCTATTGTTTTTCCGCCGTTCCTTACTGCCGAAAGGTGAGCGGTAATGTCAGTTCCAACGGCAAATCCGCTTGCCACGGTCATACCGTTTGCTGCGATGGTGCCTGATATTATTTCCGTTGCTTTTGCGGTGTAATCCGATATTTTTCTTGAACCTACAACAGCAAGTATCATATCATTTTTCAGAACGGAAATGTCGCCTCTGAAGAAAAGCAGAACAGGCGGATCGTAAATATTTTTAAGCCGTTTGGGGTATTCCTCGTCATCGCAGCATATCACGCCGATATTATGACTTTTGCAGTAGGAAATTATACCTCTCAGCTGTGCCCCGTGTATCCTTGATGCGGCTTTAAGCTCTTCCGCAGTAAAGACGCCCTCGGGCTTGGTGAAAGCTATTGCCTTGTAAAGTCCGTCAAAGGAGCCGAATTTTTCCGCCAGCTCATATATCCTCGGATTGCCGGGACCGAAGCAGCTTACTATAAACAACAGCTTGATTATCTCATCTCTTCCAATGTCCTTCATTTTGTCAGCTCCCACATTATTATGGACGCAGCAGTCGCAGCATTAAGGGAATTAACGCTGCCGTGCATACGGATAGTGAGCCTTTCCGAGCAGCGCATAGCCGTTTCCTCGGGAAGTCCGTTGCCCTCGTTGCCGATAAGTACGGCGGAACCGTCCGCAAAGCGGCAGTCCGTAAGGGATAAAGCGTCCTTGTCGATAACAGCGGCGTAGGTCTTTATCCTCTTTGCCGCAAATTCCTCAAAGGCTTCGTCCTCCGAGGCGATACACAGCTTCATTCTGAACAGGCTGCCCATCGTGGAACGCACCGTTTTGGGGCTGAATATATCGCAGCAGCCGCAGGCTATAACTGCGCTCACTCCCATTGCGTCGGCAGTCCTTATGACGGTGCCCATATTGCCGGGGTCCTGTATGCTGTGAAGCATAATGTACCTGCCGTCTGCGTTGACCGTGTCCGAAAGAGAGGGCAGGGCAGGCATTCTGCATATGGCGAAGATACCCTGGGTCCCGTCGGTGGAAGCCAGCTTTTCGCCAATGCTGTCCGTTATGACAAGAGCCTTTTCCCGTGTCTTTTCGGGAAGAAAATCCAATGCGTCGCTGCGTTCGGACAGCTTTTTCATACAGCTTTCCGTTATCATAACGCAGTGAAGCTCTGCATTTTCCTCTGCGGCGTCCTTTACCAGCCGCAGCCCTTCAAGAGGGAACATATTGTATTCTGAGCGGTATTTCTTTGCGGAAACAAGTTTTCTGTAAAGCTTAACGCTTGGATTGCTGTCCGATGTTATCATCTGCGGCAAAATGTTCTCCTCCCCTTAAAGTATCATCATAAACTGCAAAAGTCAGAAGTAAAAATTTATTACTTCTGACCTCATAAGCATTTTTAATTAAAGAGCAGCCTTAGCCTTTTCTGTAAGTGCTGTAAAGCCTGCTGCGTCGTTAACGGCAATTTCGGAAAGCATCTTTCTGTTGAGTGTGATGCCGGCCTTCTTAAGACCGTTCATAAATGTGGAATAGTTCATTCCGTTGAGCTTGCAAGCAGCAGAAATTCTGGTGATCCAGAGCTTTCTGAAATCTCTCTTCTTAAGTCTTCTTCCTACATAGGCATAGTTGCCGGATTTCATAACGGCTTCCTTAGCCATCTTGAAATGCTTGCTCTTAGCGCCCCAGTAGCCCTTTGCAAGCTTTAATGTTTTATTTCTTCTCTTACGAGTAGCCATTGCTCCCTTAACACGAGCCATAATCTTTTACCTCCGTTAAATTTAGTAGTTGACGTTCAACAGCTGTCTGCCCATTACATATAAGGGATAAGCTTCTTTACTGTTGGAGCGTTTGCAGAGCCTGCGTAGCCTGCTGCTCTTGCGATTCTCTTGCGCTTTGTAGCCTTCTGGGTCAGTCTGTGTCTCTTGTTGGTCTTCTGATACTTAACAAGACCGTTCTTGGTGAGCTTAAAACGCTTCTTAGCGCCCGAATGAGTTTTCTGCTTAGGCATAGGTATATCCTCCTTTAAATTTAGACCTGCGCATAACGCACAAAGCCGCTGAAATTTTATTTTGAAGCCTTAGGGGAAACGAACATAACAAGTGCACGTCCCTCCATTTTTGACGGCTTTTCAACTGTACCGTATTCCGAGCAGGCTTCCTTGAACTTGTCAAGAAGCTCCTCGCCGAGATGCGGGTGCGCAATGGCACGCTTGCGGAAACGAACGGAGACCTTGAGCTTGTCGCCGCCCTTAAGGAACTTGACAGCCTGATTGACTTTGGTGTTGAAGTCGTTTGTATCGATGGTGGAGAACATTCTGATCTCCTTAACGTCAACGACCTTCTGGTTTTTCTTTGCTTCCTTTTCGCGTTTGCCCTGTTCAAAAAGGTACTTTCCGTAATCCATGATCTTGCACACGGGCGGAGTTGCCTGCGGAGCGATCTTTACCAGATCAAGGTCCTTTTCCTCGGCGAGCTTAAGAGCCTCCTTTGCAGAAATAACGCCGATAGAAGAACCGTCGGAATCAATGACACGGATTTCCTTGTCCTTAATTTCTTCATTAATCTGTAATTCTTTAACGCTTATAATAAGCACCCCCAAAATAAAAATGAGCGGAAACAGAAATTTCCGCTCATACGAATTACACACAAACTGCGGCAGCACGGTTTTGCCCCTTTGCCGCTGTATATAAAAGTATTGACCGCTGCTCGCCTTATGCGGCAGGGTGAGAACGGAAGTTCTGCTTTGTTTTACATATGGCTTCAAAAGCCAACGTTAATATTATAACACAGAAAATCCGTTTGTCAAGGCTTTTTTTGAAAAAAACTGATTTTTTGAGCGCAACGCCTTATCCGCCCAGCTTTTCATGCTCTTTTTTCAGCTCGGAAAGGAGCTTTTTAAGGCTCCAGCTCTGATTTGAAGCGGTCACAACGGCTTTAAGGGGAACGGACACCCCGTTTTTGCGCATATCAGACAGGAACGAATCTATTTGACGGCTTGAAAGTCCTGCAAAAACTATGCAGCTGTCCTCAGCCTCTTCCGATGAACCGTTGGAGGTAAAGCCTGCGTACCCCGCAAGATAGCCCACAGCCTCGCCTGCGCTGTCTGCGGCGGCTTCTGTCAGTTTTATGTTGTTTGAAGAAGCTATCCTGCGCAGCTTTTGGGTGTATTCATCTGTTTTGTATGCAATCACCGTTTCGGGAACGGTCTTTATTATTCTTGATCTCATTTCGGAGCATCCTTTCTGTACTTATACTAATAACCATTTGTTCTATGGATAAAGACGGCGGATAGAATACGTCCAATCAAGGAAAACGACTGCAGGCAGGCTGGCGCCTGTCAAAGGAGTTTGACGCAGAGTGGGCGTATTATAGACACCGTATTTATCCATAGGTTAAATGGTTATTAGTATTATACTATATAATATAACATATTTTCTGTGATACGTCAAATTTTGTTGACAGGCATTTATAACAATGCTATAATATTGTTAAATAAATACAAGATCGGTGTGATTTTGCGGATATATGGGGGTATATTTATGAAAAAGTGGTTTTTGCGCATTGTTTCTCTGGCGGTATCTCTCGCTCTGGTGGCTTCGGTTGCCGGAATGCAGATATTTGCAGCAAAAACGGGGCTTAACAAGACTTCGATAAAAATGGTGCCGGGTACTTCCTACACCCTTAAGCTGACAGGCGTTTCCGGCAAGGTGTCATGGTCATCTTCCGATAAAAAGATCGCCTCGGTAAGCTCCTCGGGCAAGGTCACCGCAGTTTCCGCAGGCAAGGCTGTGATAACTGCAAAATCGGGCGGCAAAAGCTACAAATGCACCGTTAAAGTATTGGCAGGCACCATAAAGCTGAAAAGCTCCTCGGTATCCGTTGCGCCCGGCGGCTCAAAGACGGTCTCGGTCACCGTAAAGGGTACCAAAAAGGTGAAATGCGTATCTCTTGACAAGAGTATCGTTACCGTTTCAACGGGAACAATGAAGGGAAACAGCTTTACCTTCAAGGTAACCGGCAAAAAGACCGGCTCCGCTTACGTTAAGGTCTACCTTAAAGAGGATAAGTCCATAAGCAAGCTGATAAAGGTCACCGTTACCTCCGGCGGCAGAAATTCGGATGGCGTTCCCGGTGCTGAGGATAAGTATACAGATGATTTCAAAAACCAAAACACGAGTGACGCTTCGGATAAGAATAAAGAGAGCAGCGAAACCGACAATATCTCTTCCATGAGCTATGCCGAGCAGGTGCTTTATTACGTTAATATCGAACGTGAAAACGCAGGGGTAAAGCCTCTTGTTCTTGATGATAAGCTTTGCAAAGCTGCGGAAATAAGGGCGGATGAGCTTCTTGAACTGTTCGACCACACAAGACCCGACGGCACCTCGTGCTTTTCCGTTTTTGAAGAGGTGGGCTTTGAAGGCTTTATGGGCGGAGAAAATATTGCTGCAGGACGCAGCAGCGCCGAGGATACCGTTTCGGACTGGATGAGCTCCCCCGGACACAGAGCAAATATCCTTGACCCTTCCTATACCGTTATGGGTGCGGCAAGGTCTTACAGCGCATATGCCGATTACAGATATTACTGGGCACAGCTTTTCGGCTGATGTTACCGTATTGTTACCAATTGTCATTGTATTGTTTCGGGATTTTCATTGACTTTATAAGACATTGGTGATAAAATATAGTTACAATCTTGGAATGAATATGGAGGGAGAAAACATGACTAAACGTTTTTTTAAATCATTTTTAAGCAGTCTTCTTGCGCTGCTTATGGTCGTTTCCCTTGCGGCGGTACCGTCGTCTGCGGCTACGGTCAAAATAAGCAAGAGCTCGTTCACACTTACCAAAGGCTACTGCACTACTCTTTCCGTAACGGGAACGACTTCAACGCCCACATGGTCTACGGGCAATAAGTCTGTCGCAACCGTCAGCAGCAAGGGCAAGGTCGTAGGTCGTGGTGTGGGCAGCACCTACATTTACGCCAAGGTCAACGGCAAGACCCTCAAGAGCAAGGTAACGGTCGTAGCAGGAAAGATCTCCGTCGGCAAAAGTGAGGTAAGCCTTGACAAGGGCGACAGCACCACTGTCAGGATAAAGGCTATCGGAACGCATACTATTTCCGTTTCCTCATCTAATAAGTCGGTGGTAAAGGCTACCTGGAACGGTGCCAGGTTCAATGGCGATTACATCACCCTTACCCTTAAAGCTGTAGGCGTAGGCACGGCAAAAGTAAAGGTATACGCAAAGAATTATCCTAAGACCATTTATAAGTACATTAATGTAACGGTAGAAGGAACCGAGCTTGACGATGATGATACCATCAGCGATGACAGCTCTTCCGAAGATGTGAAGATACTTTCTTCCGTAAATGCCGTAAAGGTCAACGAAAGCGAGACCTCAACATTTAATGTATATACAACAGCTTCTCAGGTGCCTTATCTTAAGGCTGCGTCTTCAAACGTTGCCGTAGCTTCCGTAAGCATGACTTCCGACAAAAACGGAATGGCAACGATCAAGGTAACAGGCGTAAGGGCAGGAAATGCCAATATCAAGCTGTATTTTACCAACAATACTAAGGTCTATGCAAATATCCCCGTAACCGTAACGGCAAATTCCACATATTACAATATCGTTGCTACAAGACCCACAAAACTTGCCGATTCGGATTACGTTATCGAGATAAGGATAGGCGTAGGCAATGTTAAGTATATGCTGGTTCCTTTCGGCTATGATGTAGCTTATGTTAATACGCTCATTGCCAAGAACGTCGGATACTATAATTATTACGATGTTTACGATTCACAGCCTGTAAAGAAAACGACCAAGGACGAGATAGTTTCAAAGACGGTTATTCTTTCCAACGGTCAGACAGCGCTCAGATACATTCTTGCTCCCGAAAATTACGATACAGCAAAGGTTGCCACACGTTTTGCAAAATATTCCGGCAGCTATGAGTATTATGTAGTTTATACCGAGAAGCCCGAAAAGATGATATTCTCCGATGAGATCAAGTCATGGACAGTAGAGGGTTACAACGATTCTACAGGCAAGATCGAAAAAATGGAGAGATTCATCCTTCTTCCTTTCGGCTATGACGAAGCAAAGTTTGAGCTTATAAAGAAGCAGGATGAAGACAAGAATCAGATCATAAAGGCATATACCGTACTTGACAAGATCCCCTCAAACTATGATTCGCTGAACTACGAGCTTATTTCGTGGTACAACGATACTCTGAAGGAAAACAGATATATGCTCGTTCCTCGTTTTGGCTGTGATTTTGTTATGAGAAACGATGTTGTACGTCAGGATACGGGAGTTTACTGCTACTATGTGGCATACTCCACACAGCCTACAGTGACTGACCCCGAAATTGAAGCTGTATGGAGCTGCAGAGTGCCTACTGCCGACGGAACTTCCAGCCGCACGGTATATATCCTCTACAATCCCAAGGACAGCGACTATGCCGATAAGATCGACAAGGCCATCAGCGGAAGCGATTATATCGGAGTTAAGCAGGGCGATGTAAAAAAGTAAGCTGACCCTGCAATAAATAAAGCAAAAACAGCCGGAGCGTTCCCGAAAAATGGGGCGCTCCGGATTTTTTTGAAAAAATATAATTTTTTTTGAAAAAACACTTGACAAATCAGAATCGGTATAGTATAATATATAACGTTGTCGGGGTGTGGCGCAGATTGGTAGCGCGCTACCTTGGGGTGGTAGAGGCCGTGGGTTCAAGTCCCGTCACTCCGACCAAAAAAAATAACCTCTCAAATGGCTTTAATGCGTCAGTTGAGAGGTTATTCTTATATCAGATTATGTGCTTTGGTCAAATTTTGGTCAAATCGGGACAAATCAAGCCTGATGGCAATATTTTTCGTTGATGTGGAGCATATCGACTATTTCATCGGTTGCTCTTGCCTTGACTTCGCTGAATGCGTGAGTATAACTTCCCAAAGTATTCAATCCCCAAAAAGGACACACAAAATAGATTTAATGAAAACCGCCTAACAAAGCGGTTTATTTTATTATAACGGTATCAAGCCTGTGCTTATCTTTCAAAGGCTTGTCCAGCAACTTGTAGTAATACTAATAATCATTTATCCATAGGTTAAATGGTTATTAGTATTAAGTGGTCCCCCAAAAAAATGTTGGAAAAGACATTGAATTTTTGTCGGTTTTGCTGTATAATAATTATAATGAGCATAGTAATAATGTGTGTATTTTAAGGCAATACCGCATAATTATTGCCAAGAAACAATGAGTTGCTGAAAGCTGAGCTTGAACTAAAAGAAAAGCGTACAAGGACGGAAGAAAAGAGCCGTCTGTATGACCGTATTGCAAAAGAAGTCGCACCGCAGCTTGCGAAAGCGGAGGAATTACTGAAGCTTGCAGAGTGCGAACCGGAGCAAACGAAAAGCGTGATTGCAAAGATATCCGTGATTTGTGCGTATATCAAGCGGCGGGGAAATCTTATTCTGCTCGGAGAGGAAGGTAGTATTATCCCCGCAACGGAA
>JALEJQ010000006.1 GCA_022769565.1 Oscillospiraceae bacterium | reverse complement strand
CAGAACTTCCACTTTCCGAAAGCCTTGGGGTCGAAAAGCTCTTTGGAAGCCTTGTAGCCGAATTCCATATATTCAACTCCGGCTTTTACGTTTGTTTCATAAAGGCTCTTGATAAATTCGTCCGAAAAGCGGAAGTCATTTACAAGTCCTCCGTCCCTGATTGTTGCGTCAAGCAGCTTGATGTCCGGTCTGTACGAGATCAGATCTCCCTTTTTCTCTGGCATTTTAAACATTCCTTCCTTAAATTATATACATTTTACCGCTTTAAAGGTTTTGTGCTTTAGAGATTTTATGCTTTGGTGTGCTAAAACAATATGTATTATATCACCTTTGTCCGTTTTTGTCAATAGGCGGAGCAAAAAAAATTTGACCTTGTAAAACAGCTGTGACGGTGCTATAATATTTCTGAAAATAAACATTAAGGAGCATACATAAAATGAAACTTGCGGTTATTTTTCCCGGTATCGGCTATCATTGCGATAAACCCTTGCTGTATTATTCGTCAAAAGCGGCAAAGCAGCTCGGTTACGAAATTTTAAGGTTAAGCTACAGTAATATGCCCGAGGGAGTAAAGGGTTCTCCCGAAAAAATGCGCCTTGCCTTTGAAATTGCCCTTGCGCAGACGGAAGAACAGCTTAAAAGCGTGAATTTCGCCGAATATGAAGAACTGCTTTTTATCTCAAAAAGCATAGGCACGGCTGTTGCTTCGGCATATGAGCAGAAGCACGGCGTAGAGCCGCAGAATATTTTTTACACGCCCGTAGAGGAGACCTTCGGCTTCGGCATACATAAAGGCATAGTCTTCTGCGGAACAGCCGACCCTTGGGCAAAGTCCTCAATGACCGCCGAAAAGTGCCGTGAACAGGGGATAGAGCTTTTCGTTACCGAAAATGCGGATCATTCCCTTGAAACAGGAAACGCTGCCGCAGATATTGAAACTCTGCAGCAGGTCATTTCCAAAAGTATAGAATACATCAATCAAAAACAGTAATGATTATGTCGGGCTCTTCCTCGATAATAATAGGCTCTTCCTCTTTCTTGGATTTAGTAGTTTCTTCCTTTTCCTTGGAGGTCTCGGTCTCTGTTTCGGGGGGAGCCTTTGCGATGAACACGGTCAGCACCTCGCCGGCTTCAACGTCTATCTTCTTGCCGGGTTCCTTGCTTACCTTAAAGACGTAGCCGGCCTTCACATCGGCGGTTTCTATCTCTTTTTCCTCATACTTTATGCCGACCTTATTAAGAAGGGCAAAATAATCCTTCTTGCTCAGGCTGATATAGTCGGGGATAGTTACATACTTGGGACCCATGCTTACCTTTACGGTAATTTCTGCGCCTTCTTCGTAGTTTTCGTCCTTGGCAATGGACTGCTCGAAGATAAGACCCTTTTCAACGCTGTCGTTATACTCGTAAATAGGGTTGAAAACAAGGCTTGAATAGTTGTCTGACTGCTGTATAAGCTCAAAATTCTTGCCTGTAATATCGTTCATAACGTAGATAGTGCGGCTTCTGGTGCTTTGCGTAATGTTTTCGGAGCGTTCAGGCTCGGTCATTTCGGTAAGCTCGGTGAGCTTCTCCGTTTCCGATATTATTCCCGTGGTTATGGAGGAAATGCCGCTTACGTCTGCTGTTCCCGTTGTATCGGAGCCGTTCATGGCAAACAGCATTATAAGCAGGAAAAACATTCCTATTCCGAGAATTGCCGAAATTATAACGACAAACAAACCTCTGCGGCTCACAGGCTTTTTCCTGCTTGCCGGAACAGGTCTTGAAACTGCGCTGCTCTGCTTGGGGATAGAAATGGTCTGGGTGCTTGAAGAAGACAGCCTTACGGAAGTGTATTCCGGCTGTTCAAATATCTGCGTAACAAGCTCGGTAACAGTCTGTATACGCATTTCCCCGTCAAGGTTAAGACCGTTCATAATGACCTTTGAAACGTTTTTGGGGATATTGGGGTTAAGCAAAGCAGGTTCGATAAGATTGTCGTTTGCTATACGGTCGGGTGCATCTGTGGGAACGACGCCTGTCATAACTCGGTACAAAAGGGCGCAGATGCCGTAAACGTCCGTCCATGTACCCTGCCAGTTTGTGGAATTATACTGCTCAGGTGCTGCATAGCCGTTGAAAAGCTCGGGCGCAAGGTCGGTGTTGGCAGTCCTTTCATCGGAAATGGCGAAGCCTGTCAGCTTTATGTCGCCGTCGCTGCCGATAAGGATAGTTTCGGGGGAGATGCCTCTGTGCACAAGACCTGCGTTATGTACAAGAGAAAGGGTGGTGAAGATAGGTGGGAACAGCTTTTTTACTTCCTCCCAGGACAGCTCACCTGCGTTCTGCTTAAGGTACTCGCCCAAGGTTATGCCGTCAAAATACTTGAACACAGCATATCCCGTGTTGTTGTCGCCGAACATATCGGTAACGGGGATAATGTGATTAAGGGTGCGCATTTTGGAAAGGGTCTTGTTAAGCTCTACAAATTCGGACATATAGGTCTTGTACTGAGCCACGAATTTCTGGTCAACGTTTATAACGGAGCTGCTCTTGTCTCTTGAACAGAGAGCGTCGGGCATATATTCCTTTATAACGACTTTGGTCTGGGTAATGGTATCGAAGCCCATGTAGTCGGCGCTTTCACCGTTGTATGACCTGAGCTTGCCGATAAGGTATCTGTCATTAAGAACGGTACCCGGAGCAAGATAAGACGGAAGATACGGAGCGTTTTCGTTATATCCGCAGACGGGGCATACGCTGCCGTCGTGGGCTCTGGGGTTCATGCAGCCGTAGCAGAGATTAAATTCACTCACGGGACTTCCTCCTTCCTGAAAACAAAAGTTAGTTGAATTTTTTGGGTTTACCGGGGTTTACGGAAATATGATAACAGCCTCGGAACGTTATGTCAACCCCGATGGTCAAATTGTATATAAATTGTATTTGCTTTGTAATAATTTCGGCGTAAGGTTACACCTCGCTTAACCGAATAATTGTAGCATAAAACGTGCAAAACGTCAAGCAAATGCCGAAAACTCCGTACTTTTCAACATATATCGGGCTTTATCTGAGCGGTTTTTATACAATGATGTAAAAGAAAATGCTGTAAAAAGGATAAACCTGCGGCGGAAATATAAGAAAAAGCATACCATAAGAAGCCGCATTTTCTTATGGTATGCTTTTTAAATGACTTTCAGATTATTTATCAAGTTCGTCCAAAAATTCCTCGGGAATGTCGTATTCATATGCAATTCCGCCCTCTTCGGCAATAAGCCTTGCAAGATCTTCCACAACAAGGAAATTTTTGTCCTCAAAGGGGTAGATAAGCGGTTTTTTCAGAATAAACAGTACCGTATCAACGATAAGGAATATGAAGCCTGCATAAGCGGATACCATAAAAATTAAAACGGACACAAAAAATCCTATTATAACGCCGAGGCTTTTGAACGCTTTTTTAAACAGGAATTCTGCGTGAACTACTCCGTGGATAAAGCCTCCGCCGAATATGGGGGCAAAAACAATGTTGGAAAATCCCTTTTCTCCGTGCGTGACGGCGTAAATAAAGATAATGACGCTAAGTATCCAGCCGATGAACATGGTCACCTTTCTTACGCCGTTGGTAAGGTTGTAGCTTCTGCGGATAGATTTGGGCAGGCTGTTGACTGTTGTTTTTTTCATTTTGAATACCTCCATAACTTAAATAACGTTGTTACTTATATGTTATTAAAACAGAGCTGTTTGCAGCTCTGTTTTATTTTAGAAGAGAAAGAATGCCGTTTTTGTACACCATGACCGTTGTTATAAGCCGCTGTGTAACAATGCTGTCGTCCGTTTCTTCGGCAATTATCTTAATAATGGAATATACCATTATGGGTGCAAGGCATTTGCTGATATATCCGTCAAATTCCGTGGGCAGCTCCTTGTTGTCGGGCATAGCCTTATGAGCCATATCCATGATCTGACTGCCGAACTCGTTTACAATAACGCTGAGATAGCCTGAAATAACGGGATTGTTCATATTGCTGTACAGAATATGATACAGCTTTCTGTTTGCGGAAAAGAACTTCTGAAATTCGACAAAAGCCGTGAAATCGTCTTTCAGTACCTTGTCGTAATCAATGGAAATGGCGCTGACTATTTTAAATATGGGGAGCATAACGTTGGCAAGCAGATCCTCCTTACTGTCGTAAAAGCAGTACACCGCCCCTGTTGTAACGCCCGCTCTGCTGCAAATATGTCGCAGAGAGGCTTTTTCGTAGCCGCACTCGTAAAATTCTTCCGCAGCCGCCCACAAGATCGCTTCCTTTGTTTCCTCGGAATCGGCGCCTTTTCTTTTGGTCATAGCTATTGCTCCTTAAATTAAATAACAGTGTTATTATAATACATAAAATCGCAGATGTCAAGGGGTTTTGCAAATTTTCTCCTGTTTGTCTGCCTTATAACACCAAAAATCTGCGTTATGCGCCGTTTTTTACGCTTGACATTCTTCTAATATTGTCATATAATAGTATCTGACAGTTTTTTCAGAAAAAAATAAAAGGTGGTTATTTTACATGGCTGAAGAAAAATCAATGGACAAAATTGTTGCGCTCTGCAAGGGCAGAGGCTTCGTTTACCCCGGCTCCGAGATATACGGCGGTCTTGCAAATACATGGGATTACGGCCCTCTCGGCGTTGAGCTTAAAAACAATATCAAAAAGGCTTGGTGGAAGAAATTTGTTCAGGAAAGCCCTTATAATGTAGGACTTGACTCCGCTATACTTATGAACCCTCAGACCTGGGTGGCTTCGGGACACCTTGGCGGCTTCTCCGACCCTCTTATGGACTGCAAAGCCTGCAAGACCCGTCACAGAGCGGACAAGCTCATCGAGGATTTCGACGGCACAAACACAGGCGGCTGGACCAACGAACAGCTTACCTCTTATATAAAGGAAAAGGGAATCGTCTGCCCTAACTGCGGAAAGGCTGATTTCACCGACATCCGCCAGTTCAACCTTATGTTCAAGACCTTCCAGGGCGTTACCGAGGATTCCAAGTCGGAAATTTATCTCCGCCCCGAAACTGCTCAGGGTATTTTCGTAAACTTTGCAAATATCCAGAGAACTTCCCGTAAAAAGGTGCCCTTCGGCGTTGGTCAGATAGGCAAATCCTTCCGTAACGAGATAACTCCCGGCAACTTTATTTTCCGTGTCCGTGAGTTTGAGCAGATGGAGCTTGAATTCTTCTGCAAGCCCGGCACCGACCTTGAATGGTTCGACTACTGGAGAAGCTACTGCAAGAACTGGCTGCTCAGCCTCGGCGTTAAGGAAGAACACCTCCGTCTGAGAGACCACGACAAGGAAGAACTTTGCTTCTATTCCAAGGCTACCACAGACTTTGAGTACCTCTTCCCCTTCGGCTGGGGCGAACTTTGGGGCATTGCCGACAGAACAGACTACGACCTTACACAGCACATCAACACCAGCGGCAAGTCCCTTGAATACTTTGACCCCGACGACAATTCCAAGTACGTTCCTTACGTTATCGAGCCTTCTCTCGGCGTAGAAAGACTGTTCCTTGCAGTTGTATGCGACGCTTACGACGAAGAAACGATCGGCGAGGGCGATGTAAGAACGGTTATGCACCTGCATCCTGCTCTTGCTCCCGTAAAGGCTGCCGTTCTTCCTCTTACAAAGAAGCTGAAGGAACCTGCTATGGAAGTATATACTATGCTTTCCAAGAAGTTCAACGTTGAATATGACGAAGCAGGTCAGATAGGCAAGCGTTACCGCCGTCAGGACGAGATAGGAACTCCTTTCTGCATCACATACGACTTCGATACTCTTGAAAAGGACGGCTGCGTTACCGTCCGTGACCGTGACACTATGGAGCAGGAGAGAGTAAAGATAGACGATCTTGTACAGTATCTTGAGAAAAAGATGGAATTCTGATGTTAATTGCCGCCGTATCCGCTGTTTTTACGGGTACGGCGGTGTTTTTGTGCATAATCGTGCGCCGAAAACCTGCATATAAATATAATTTGTTTAAAAGAGTTATTGAAATATCTATAAATTGAGTGTAAAATTAATAGTGTTTATGAAAAAAACAGGCGCAAATCAATGCGGAGACCAACTTCTGCATAAAATCTGAAAGGAAAGATGAAAAATGAAAAAGAACAAAATTTTAAGTGCTGTTCTCGGCGTTCTTATGCTGGGTACGGTATGCACAGCTTTTGCAGGCTGCGGCGCAGAAAAGAAAACAACTCTCGTTATGGCTACAAACGCCGAATTCCCTCCCTATGAATATTACGAGGGTGATAAGGTAGTAGGCATCGACGCAGAGATCGCTAAGGCAATTGCTGACGACCTTGGTTACGAGCTTGTTATCGAGGATATGGCTTTCGATTCCATTATCGCAGCTGTTCAGTCCGGCAAGGCTGATATGGGTGCAGCAGGTATGACCGTAAGCGAGGACAGACTCAAGAGCATCAACTTCACCGATTCATACGCTCAGGCATCTCAGGTA
>JALEJQ010000001.1 GCA_022769565.1 Oscillospiraceae bacterium | reverse complement strand
ACTCAGAAGCTGCTGAAAACGGCAGGTATGCGTACTCTTTATGCCCGTGACGAGCGTGATGCAATAATTATTTTTGCCGTAAAAAAGGGCTGCAGCGTTATTGAAACAAATCTTCTTCTTGAAGAACGCGGCTTTATGGTCATTGAATAAGGGAACCTCTAAAAACCTCCTTCACGACAAATCCTCTATGAGTTTCGCCATCTGCTGTGTTATCAAACCTTGTAATACATCAAGTATTTACTGCGGTTTGATGCCTTGCAGCTGACGAAACTTATAACGAGGCTTTGCCGTTTTTCGGTTTTTAGAGAACCCCATAATAAGCGCCGCAGCGGACAAAACCGGTGCGGCGCATAAAAATACATCTTGATCGCCTCCGTTTCACGAATTTCTGCCCGAATAGGGAGTGCGGTCGTACTTTTTTCTCAGTGTTTCAAGAGCCTTTTTCTCGATCCTTGAAACGTAGGAACGGGAAATATTCAGCTTCTTTGCAACTTCACGCTGAGTAAGAGGACGTTTCCCGTAAAGTCCGTAGCGGCAGACGATTATTTCCAGCTCCCTTTCGTCCAGACATTCGTTAAGGAAGCGGTAAAGCTGCTCGGATTTTATGTTAAGGTCAATTTTGTCTATAATGCCGTCGTCCTCGGCAATAATGTCAATAAGGGTAAGCTGGTTCCCGTCCTTGTCGGTGTCCACAGGCTCGTCGAAGTAGATGTCGCCTGCGGATTTTTTCTTTGAGCGGAAAAACATCAGTATTTCATTGTCGATACATTTTGAAGCATAGGTTGCAAAACGGGTCTTTTTGGTGTAGTCGAAGGATTCCACAGCTTTTATAAGACCTATGGTGCCTATGGAAATAAGATCCTCGCAGTCCTCCGATGGAGCGCAGTATTTTTTTACTATATGCGCCACAAGACGGAGATTATGCTCAATTAGCTTGTTCCTGGCTGCGCTGTCGCCCTCCTTCATGCGGCGGAAGCACTCCTCCTCGTCCTTTGCGCAAAGCGGCTTCGGGAAGGCTCCGCAGTTTTCAAAATGCAGGGCAAAAAACAATATATTGTCAAGCAGCGTTCGGATAAGTTCAAGCATATATCTCAGCCTCCGTTTTTCTTTCACGGTAAAATATATGACATGAACAATATGTCCTATGATAAACAAAAGGGGCTGCTGCACGTTAATTAAAAAATTATAAAATTGCGGGCGGATAATATCCGCCCCTACATAAAACTGCGTATTTTAGCGCATTTATCTTGTAGGGACAGCTATCAGCCGCCCGTTTTTGTTATAAATTTATTAACGTGCAACAGCCCCGTTTATTTGTTATACTATGGGGAACCTCTATGTATTATTCTCAGAAATCAACTTCTGTATCGTAGTAGCAGCACTTAAGCAGCTTTTCCATTTCTTCCTGAGAAGGCTGACGGGGATTTGAACCTGTGCAAGCGTCACCGATAGCGTTCTTTGCGATCTCGGGCAGTCTTTCAAGGAATACTTCCTCGGGAACGAAGCCCTGCTCGGTAGGATAGCTGTCTGCGCCGTAATTCTTGATGCAGTGAGGGATCTTCAGGTCGTCGTTCATCTTGCGGAGGAACTTGATGAGCAGAGCTACCTTTTCATCATCGTTTGCGCCGCCGAGGTGCATATAATCGGCAATAACGCCGTAACGCTTCTTAGCTGTGGGATCCTTTGCATTGAATGCGATAACCTTGGGCAGATACATTGCGTTTGCAGCACCGTGGATGATGTGTGCACCGTAGTCTGCGAAGGCTGCGCCTGTCTTATGAGCCATGGAGTGAACGATACCGAGGAGAGCGTTGGAGAATGCCATACCTGCAAGGCACTGTGCGTCGTGCATTCTGTCACGGGCAGCCATATCGCCGTTGTAGGAATCAACAAGGTCTGCCTGTATCATTTCGATAGCGTGGATAGCAAGAGGATCGGAGTAATTGCTGTTTGCAGTGGAAACATATGCTTCAACAGCGTGTGTGATAGCGTCCATACCTGTGTGAGCAACAAGCTTCTGAGGCATTGTTTCTGCAAGGTCGGGGTCAACGATAGCAACATCGGGAGTGATCTCGAAGTCAGCGATAGGGTACTTGATGCCCTTGGAATAATCGGTGATAATGGAGAATGCAGTTACCTCGGTAGCTGTGCCCGAAGTGGAAGAAATTGCGCAGAACTTAGCCTTTTTGCGAAGCTCGGGAATGCCGAACACCTTGCACATATCCTCAAAGGTGCAGTCGGGGTACTCATACTTGATCCACATTGCCTTTGCAGCGTCGATAGGTGAGCCGCCGCCGATAGCAACGATCCAGTCGGGGCCGAAATCAAGCATAGCCTGTGCGCCCTTCATAACTGTTTCAACGGAAGGATCGGGTTCAACGCCTTCGTAAAGAGCTACCTCCATTCCGGCTTCTTTAAGGTAATCCTCGGCTCTCTGCAGGAAGCCGAAACGCTTCATTGAACCGCCGCCTACAACGATCATAGCCTTTTTGCCCTTAAAGTTTTTAAGATTTTCAATTGCGCCCTTTCCGAAATAAAGGTCTCTGGGTAAAGTGAATCTTGCCATGGTACTAATCCTCCATTTTTTAATTGTTTTTGTAAAATGTGTGTAATAAATATATGCAGAAAGCAGGAAAAATTATCCGCTTTTACCAATTTAATTATAACACAGGTGCCAAGAAAAGAGAAATATATAATTTTATATGACACATATAAATTTTTATATATCACAATTTGCACAAAGATTTGCGTACTACATTTTGCACAAAAAGGGATTGAAATGGCAGATATAATGTGATATAATAAACCCAATAATATTTTTTGGCCGGAAAGAGGTGTAGAACTTGATCGGAAAAAATAAGATCATCGCTCTTTGCACATCAAGAGTGCATGACGCAGCATGCCTTGACTTTATACATGAACTCAATGACCGCATAGTAAAGGATGACTGCCGTCTTTTTATATATAACACAAGCTCCGATCTTTTCTGGAACACCCCCGTTGAGGACGGCGAGGCAAGGGTCTTTGACCTTATCGATCATTCCGTTGTGGACGCTGTGATAATTTTCAGCGAAAAGCTCAAAAGGAACAGCGTTGTGGATCACATAATCGGCAGCGCCCAAAAAGCCGGAAAGCCTGTGCTTGTTCTTGACGGACATTATGACGGCTGCATAAACCTCAACTTCGATTACGAAGAAGGCTTCCGCAAGGTGGTAAGGCACGTTATCGAAGAGCATAAGGTGAAAAAGCTGCATTTTATAGCAGGAATAAAGGGCAACGACTTCTCCGAATCCCGTCTTAAAGTGTTTAAGGAGACTCTTGAGGAATACGGCATACCCTTTGATGACAGCTGCGTAAGCTACGGCGATTTCTGGTCGGTGCCGGCTCAGCAGGCTGTATTCAGGCTTGCCGATGAAAACCGCATACCCGAGGCTATCGTCTGCGCAAACGATGTTATGGCAATAGCCGCTTCCGCCGCCCTTGAACAAAGAGGCTTCAAGGTTCCCCGAGATGTTATAGTTACAGGCTTTGACGGCATTGAAGAGATAAATTTCTCCGTACCGAAGATAACCTCCTGCCTATGCAGCTACAAGGATATGGCTGAAACTGCGGCGAAGCTTATAAAGGATTTCTGCAGCACCGAAAAAATACAGCGTACATATTACATAGAGCCGAGATTTATAGAATCGGAATCCTGCGGCTGCAGCCCTTCAAGCCTCATAAGCGTTTCAGACTATCTTAACAGCGTCAACGACCGCTTTTATCGTTTTCAGGATGAGGCAAGGAGCCTTAGCGTGCTTGCTTCAAAAATGCAGGACTGCGGCACAGCGGAGGAGCTGAGCGCTCTTCTTGACAACAAGGAGATCCTTTACGATATGACTTGTATCCTAAAGGACGAGGTGCTGGACGAAAGCTGCCAACCCCGTGAAATACACAGCGAAACGGCTTTCGGCGAAAAGCTGCACGTTGTTCTTGATTTTGATAACAGCAAACGGGGCATGATAGTACAGATAGATATAAAGCAGCTTTTTCCCGATATTGAGCATACCGTTGAAAGCAGAAAATTTCCCGTTGTGTTCAACGCTTTGTCCTTCCTTGATATTCCCTTGGGCTACGCCTGCTTTTTCTACAACGATTTCACGCCGGACAATTATATAAAAATAAGTCAGATAGTAAGCTATCTCAACAGTGGCATAAGCGGATTCCGAAATATGCGCTATCAGAAATATCTGGGCAAGCAGATAGAAAATATATATAAGTATGATTCTCTGACGGGTCTTTACAACAGACTTGGATTCACCAAGGATTTCCCTGCTTTCAAGGAAAAGTACAGGGGAAAGGTCATTACCGCTGTGCTTGCCGACCTTGACGGGCTTAAGCATATAAACGACACCTACGGTCATGACGAGGGTGATATTGCCATAAAGGCCCTTGCTTCTGCGCTGAAAAGCTCCTGTCCCGAGGGGTCTATCTGTATACGCTTCGGCGGTGACGAAATGTTTGCGGTCATAGGGGAGGAGTGCGACCCGGCAAGGATAAAGGCTGATATGTACGCTTTTATTGAACGGTTCAACGAAGCTTCGGACAAGCCTTATGAGGTCTCCGCAAGCGTGGGAATATACACCTCCGACGACGGAACTATCGACTTTGAGGAGCTTGTCCGCAAGTCCGACGAGCTTATGTATATAGACAAGTTCCGTAAAAAAGGAATAGACTTCCAGTAAATCTCGTTAAATTACAGCGTTCGTTAATATATACGCCGGTTTGGTAAATGTGCCGAAACCGGCGTGTTTTTTTGACAAAAAATCAGCCAAAAACAGGTTAAAAAATTTACAAATTTATTGAAATTTGGATTCTGCTGTGATATAATTATGATGTATCAGTATGTTTAAATTTTCCGCTATGAAAAGCTATGGTAAAATGAAGGAGAATTGGGAGATACTGAAAATCTGTCCGAAAGAGAGGGGTATTATCCTTTTTCGGGCGAAATGAAAGGAAGGTCATTGCAGTATGAATGGCACAATGAGAAAACGCGTTGTTTCGGGTCTTGTGGCTCTGGGAATGATATTGTCCCCGACGGGAACAGGGCTCGGAACGCTGTCTGCGTTTGCCGAAGACGGTGCTTCATCCGGTACCGTAAGCGGTGAAACAGACCCCACAGGCGGCGAAACAGGCTCCGAAGGCGGCGAAACTGACTCCGAGGACGGTGAAACAGGCTCCGAGGACGGCGAAGAAGGCACCGAAGACAAAGAGGCTTCTTACGAAGAACGATTTGACTTATCCGATAACTCTGTACTTTATACAGACACGGATCTGTCCGCTCTTACCGAAACCCTGACGGGAGATGTTATTCCTTATTACGGAATACATATCCTGAACGAATGGCCCGAAGAAAGCAATAATGTATACAATGCGATAAACGCATATACACCGGGCATCTATTCTTCAGCCGACGGCTACAACGCTCTGACTTCTACCGAAAAGAAGCTCTATGAGGAGATGTATGCCCGTGCGGTGGCTATCGATACCTCTACGGAAAACGGCACCGAGGACATTCCGGTAAAATATTATGATGAAGACGGCAACTTATCAACTAAATATTTACCCGGTTTTATAGACAGCAATGGAAACGGTCGTGTGACCTTTTCTGTTTCCGGCACTACTACCACCAATCTCAAAAGAGCGTTCAACGCCCTTGGATATGACAACCCCCAGTTTTTCTGGTTAGGTCATAGCTATATGTACTTCAGTGATGATTCGGGAATTACAGGAATGATATTCCGTGTAGATGAAAAACTGACCGAATATCTTAACGGCAGCAAGCGTCAGTCTACCAAATCCGAACTCTTTGAAGTAGTAGATAAGGTAATTGAAGGTGCTTCAATATATGCCAACGAGTACAGCAAGGAATGGTACATTCACGATTATCTCTGCAACAACACCATTTATGATCCCGAACTCCACGAAGCAGGTGAAAGCCCCTACGATCACGATGTAACGGGACTTTTGCTCCACGGCGTATGCGTATGCGAATCCTA
>JALEJQ010000089.1 GCA_022769565.1 Oscillospiraceae bacterium | reverse complement strand
GAAATACTTCGGTTTTCTAACTATGAGGATAAGCTGCTTTTTGAGGAAACTATTTGTATTGACATCTTATTACAATATATGGTATAATACAATTGTAGAAACTTGTTACCCAAAGACATTTTATCCGACAGCTTTTGAACAACATTATTAACGTCCATTGCTCATTTGTAATATGACACCTATGAAACGCTGATTAATATATTTGGCTTTTTAGAAGTCATAATCATCGTTTTACATACTATATTTACAGTTGTCTGGATACATACTCTTGTGTACGGGCAGCTGTGTTTTTTACAAATACCCTTTAAGGAGTGTAAACATTCGGTTATAAATGAAAGTATCATATTTTTCCGGAACACTAAAACAAACTGACAAATTTTAACTGAACAATTTTGCCTAAAAAGTGTATATTCCTGCCTCTAATACAAAAACTATCTTTACAGCAAAGCTGATTTCTGATAAAACATAATATAGGAAAAAGCAGATTAATGCGAAGCAATCGTTTCGTCGATTTGAGGAACGCTCGACAATCCGTTACTGATACTAATAACCATTTAACCTATGGATAATACACGGCGGCTATAATACGCCCACTCTGCGTCAAACTCCTTTGACAGGCGCCAGCCTGCCTGCAGTCGTTTTCCTTGACTGGTCGTATTCTATCCACCGTCTTTATCCATAGAACAAATGGTTATTAGTATTAGAGCATATTAAAAAAGACGCTTTAAAAGCGTCCTCTTTAATATAACGTGTATTATAAATTATACAGCACGGGTAACCTTGTTGGAACGGAGACATCTGGAGCAAGCATAAACATGAGTAGGAGTTCCGTTAACGATTGCCTTTACACGCTTAACATTGGGCTTCCAAGTTCTGTTGGTACGGTGATGTGAGTGGGAAACCTTGATGCCGAAAGTAACACCCTTTCCGCAAAAATCGCACTTTGCCATGAGGTTACACCTCCTTTTCATAATCATTACAAAGTCAACGTTACTATTTTATCATATGTTTTCAGAAAATGCAAGGGTTTTTTGAAAAAAAGTTTGAAAAAAGCGAAAGTTTTTTATTGCATATGGAAAATCGGGAAAATCTATTGTAATTTTTTATGAAATATGATATAATCAAAATGTTTAGTTATTTTGCAAAGTGTTTACGGAGAATGATTTATGAGCGCCTTAACTCAGCAGAGATTAATGTCATTTGCGGTAAGATTGATCGTTTTAGCGGTAGCTTTTCCCGTTCACGAGTCGGCTCATGCCTTGACCGCTCACTGGCTTGGGGATGATACTGCGAAAAATCAGGGTAGAATAACCCTTAATCCCATGAAGCATATAAGTCTGTGGGGTGCTTTGTTTATGCTGTTCACGGGAGTGGGTGCTGCAAATCCTGTACCCATCAACGCTCGTAATTTTAAGAAACCCAAGGTGGGAATGGCGGTTTCCTCTCTGGCAGGACCGCTGTCTAATCTTATTCTTGCTTATCTGTCAATGCTTGTTTATCGTATACTATATATAATATCTTACTGCAAAGGTTTTGATTGGTCAATACTTCTTTATGTTTTTCAGTACGGCGCCATACTTAATATAGGACTTGCGGTTTTCAATCTGCTGCCGATACCGCCCCTTGACGGCTCAAGAATACTTACGCTCGTTCTTCCCGAAAACAAATATTTCGGTATAATGAAGTACGAAAGATATATTTTTGCGGTGCTGTTTGTTGTAATGTTTACCGGGCTGTTGGACAAGCCGCTGTCATTTCTGAGCAGCATATCCACAAATGCGTTGTGGTTTCTGACGGGCTGGGTGGACAATGTTATTTTTTTATTTCTGAGGTAATTATTTTGGAAGCAATTTCTTTTAAGCTGGAAGTTTTCGAGGGACCTCTGGATCTTCTGCTTCATCTTATATCAAAGCACAAACTGAATATAAATGATATTCCCATAGTTACTCTGGTAGACCAGTATCTTGAGTATATCAACAATATGTCGGAGCAGAATATGGAGGTCGCCGGAGAGTTCCTTGAAATGGCGGCGCACCTTATTTATATAAAAACAGTTTCTCTGCTGCCTAAACATGAAGAAGCCGAAGCTATGAAAAAAGAGCTTCAGGGACGGCTTATCGAGTATTCGCTGTGTAAGCTTGCGGCTGAAATAATGCAGAAAAGGTATATCGGAAACAATATTACCGTGCGCAAGCCTATGAAGATCGAATTTGACAATACCTATTCTCTTGTACACGAGCCGGAGATACTGCTTGAAACTTATCTTGGAATAAATGTAAAAAAGCCTGACGAAGCTGTAAAGCAGGAAACCTTTAACACCATTGTCAAGAAAAAGATCGTATCTGTAACATCTAAAATAATTTACGTTCTGAGAAATCTTTACAAATCGGGAAAATGCACCACGGACAGCCTTTTTGAAGGTCTGAACGACAGGTCTGAAAGAGTAGCCGTTTTTCTTGCGGTGCTTGAACTTACAAAATCGGGAAGAATTCTTCTTAACGACGATAATACGGAGATAACCTTTAATAAAAATTATTCAAAAAGAACCGAAGAAAATAACGCTGATAAGGAGGATCCTGCTGTTTCGTACAGCTGATCATTATGAAAATAAACGAAGAAATTTCTATAATCGAAGCTATACTTTTTGCAAGCGGCGAGCCTGTGGAGATACAGCGTCTTTCCGAAGCGGCGGGAATAGATACCGATACAGTCGAAAAAATAGTACAGCTTCTCAACGACCGTTATGAGACAAATGAAAGCTCTATGCAGGTTCTGCGTCTTGCCGACAGCTATCAGCTTTGCGTTAAGGAGCAGTATATAGACTATATCCGTGCCGCAATGGAAACTAAAAAAGCTGCGCCGCTTTCGGCTGCGGCAATGGAAGTGCTTACCATAGTGGCTTATAATCAGCCTGTTACAAAGGGATTTGTTGAGCATATAAGAGGAATAGACAGCTCCAGCGTTGTTAATTCGCTGGTGGAAAAGAACCTGCTTGAAGAAGCAGGCAGACTGGATGTTCCGGGAAAACCTATAGCATATCGAACGACTTCTGCGTTCCTGCGCTGTTTTCAGCTTTCCTCTATTGACGATCTTCCTGCTGTGCCTAACGGTGACGGTCAGGTAAGCTTTGACGAGCTTCTTATTAAGAGCGATGTACAGAAGATCGGTGAAACGGAGCTTTCGGAGGAATAGCTTATGATACCTTTGATCATAATATGCGCTGTTATTCTTATTTTTGCTTTTCTGTTTAAGTGCAGTATAAGAGCAGAATTGAAGTATATTAACGGAAATTTGGATTTTAAGGTCAAATATCTGTTTTTTACTGTTTTTCCGCTTAATAAAAAGGGAAAAAAGGCTAAAAAAAAGCGCACAAAAAAGGATAAAGGCGAAAATTCGGTTACCGATGAAGCCGAGGCGGATGCTTCTGTGCATAACGCAGATAAAAGTGCAAAAACTGCCGAAACTGTTTCTTCGGAGGATGATAAGCTCCTTATGGAAGGGGAAAATTCCGGCGGCAGCAAGCAGGATAAGATAAACGGCCTGAAAATTAAGATACAGCAGGCAAAAATACTGTGGAATTGTGTAAAAAAGCCTCTTATCAAGCTTTTCGGCGGTATTCATATAGATGATCTGATGATTGATTTTAAGATAGGCGGAGAAGATGCCTGCGAAGCAGCAGTTAATTACGGAAAAGTAAGCGCTTTTGTTTATAACGCTATATCGCTTATGAGGATGTGGTTCCCCATAACGGTCAAAACTGTTGATATAAGCTGTGATTTTGATTCGCAAAAGAGCGTTTACGACGCCGAACTTTCGGTAAAGCTGGGACTTGGCACGGCTGTGGCGGTCTTGCTGACGGCTCTTTGGGGATATATCAAAAATAAGAATGAGCTTGACAAATCCGGAAACGGTGAAGTCAATTCAGATAAAGACGAAAAGGTTTTGAATGCAATATGATTTGTATGCTTGGATCCGGCTGTGAAGCCGTGTTTAAGCGGAAAGGATGGTTAAAATGGACGATAAAGTAAAGGATCTGGTTGGTACTGCCATGAGCAGGATAAAAGAGCTTTCCGACGCTGACACTATTATAGGAGATACTATTAAAATTGACGGAAATATCTCGATCATTCCTGTTTCAAAGGTCTCATACGGTTTTGCTGCGGGAGGCTCCGATCTTCCGTCCAAGACAAACAGCGGTCTTTTCGGAGGCGGAACAGGCGGCGGAGTAACTATCCAGCCCCTTGCGTTTATTGTTGTTTCCGGCGGAGATGTTAAGCTGCTTCAGCTCAATCAGGACAAATCCTCTACAGGTGCGATCGTTAATCTTGTGCCTGAGCTTTTCGACAAGATACAGGGCTTATTCACAAAGGATAAGTCAAAGAACAGCAGTTCTGAACAGAGCGTCCAGCCGAACATAGATACCGAAGGACTTAACCTGTCCCTTGACGATGATGACGATCCTTCGGGCAGCGAGGGCGGAAAATCAAACTTTGCCGGTGAATTTGATTTTTAAGGATAAAAAACTTTATGCCGTCATAATATGTATTAAAAATGTTATGGCGGTGAATTGTTATGAAGAAATTTATCTGTGGGGCAGCGGCGCTGCTGATCGCTTTTTGTCTGTTTGCGGATGTTTTCGCTGTTGAAACGGTAAGCGTTTCGGCTAAGGCTGCGGTAATAATTGACGCTCAGACCGGAGCTGTTATATTTGCCAAAAACGAAAATACGAAACTACCCATGGCGAGTACGACCAAAATTATGACTACGCTGCTTCTTCTTGAAAGCGGAGATCTTGATTCGGAATTTGTTATCGACGACGCTGCACTGCTGACGGAAGGCTCTTCAATGAACCTTCTTCAGGGCGATACAGTCACAAAACGGGAGCTTTGTTACGGAATGATGCTTCCCTCGGGTAACGATGCGGCAAATGCCTCTGCGCTTAAGCTGGCAGGGGATTACGGCAGCTTTGCGGAAATGATGAACAAGCGTGCATACTCTATCGGAATAAAAAATACAAATTTTGTCACTCCGTCGGGATTGCATGATAAAGATCATTATTCTACGGCTTACGATATGGCACTTTTGACGAGAGAAGCGCTGAAAAACGACCTGTTCCGTGAAATATGCAGTACAAAAAGCATAAAGCTGTCGCTGGAAAGCCGTGAATCGGATAAATATCTTACAAATACAAACAAACTGCTTACAAAATATAAATACTGTATCGGAGTAAAAACGGGATTTACCGATGAAGCAGGCAGATGCCTTGTCTCCGCCGCCGAAAAGGATGGCATTACGCTTATTGCCGTAACGCTCAACGCCCCCGATGATTGGAACGACCATATCAAAATGTATGACTATGCTTTCGGAGTAACGAAAAAGTGCCCTGTGGACGGTTATACAGATTTCTTTGAAGCCGATGTGGCAGGGGGAGTACAGAGCAAGATAAAATGCAAGCCGGCGGAGATACCTATGTGTACTTCGGTCAACGGTTCAATGCCGGAAATAACCGAGAGGATACATATAAAGAGATTTATCTACGCTCCCGTGAAAAGCGGAGATAAGGTTGGATATGCCGAATATCTCTGCGGAGATGATGTAATTGCGGAAATCGACATTGTTGCGGAGCAGGACTGCGGTTATGCAGCTTCGGAGGTGAAAACCTCTTTATATGACCGTTTGATAAATCGGTTAAAGGAACTGTTTAAAAATTAAGGAGCTTAAAAGTGGAAAAAATCAGACTTCAGAAATTAATTGCCGAAAGCGGTATGTGTTCACGGCGAAAGGCTGAGGAGCTTATCCGACAGGGCAGGGTAAAGGTCAATGGACATCCTGTTTCCATAGGCGACGGTGCGACATACAACGATGTTATCACAGTTGACGGCGAAAGGATCTACGTTGAGAAAAAAAGGAAAAAATACTATATTATGCTCAATAAGCCCAGAGGATACGTTACAACTATGTCCGATGAGCTGGACAGACGGTGTGTGACCGAGCTGCTTACGGGACTTGATGAAAGAGTATTTCCCGTGGGAAGGCTGGACAGAAATTCGGAGGGTTTGCTTCTGTTTACCAATGACGGACAGTTTGCCAACGATATAATGCACCCCAGCAAGCATATTTCCAAGACATACCGTGTAACTGTCAGACCTGACGTTACGGAGGAACAGCTTATACAGCTTTCCGAAGGCGTAGTCATTGACGGCAAAAAAACTCTTCCGGCGTCTGTCAGCGTTCTGACTAAGGAAGAGGGACGTGTTGTTCTCAGGATTGTTATCAAAGAAGGCAGAAACAGGCAGATAAGAAAGATGTGCGAAGCTGTCGGTCTTGAGGTGGCAAGGCTCAGAAGAACTGCCATAGGTCCCGTCAAGCTTGGTATGCTTAAGCCCGGGACATACCGTGAACTGACTTCCGAAGAGGTCAAAGCCCTCAGAAATGCGGCCGGAGAATCATAAAAAAGCCGATGCTTTTGACCTTAAATATGAATAATTTGAAAAAACAGAAAAATTGCTTTTTTAATCTTGCCAATTTGAAAAAAATGCTGTATAATTTATTGTGGTTTAATTTTATTTATCGAACGGAGGAACGTTTATGTTAACTGAAAGTCAGAAAGCCAAGCTTGCTGAATACAAAAACGCCGCTGCCGCTTCAAGTCCGGCAAAGGAAAGACTTGCAAAATTGTTTGACGACGGTATTTACACGGAATTTGATTCTACTGTGAAGGCAGGAGTCGTAACTGCCTACGGATATGTGGACGGAAGCCCCGTTTACGCTTATTCGCAGGATAAAAACGTAAACAGCGGTGCTGTAGGAAAGCAGCATGCTGATAAGATCTGCAAGATACTTGACCTTGCTTCAAGAAACGGTATCCCTGTTGTGGGAGTTTTTGATTCCGACGGAGCCGTTATATCCGACGGAGCAGAGACTCTTGCCGCATACAGCGAGATACTTGCATGGACAAACAATCTTTCGGGCGTTGTTCCTCAGATAGCTGTTGTTGCGGGAACTTGTATCGGAAGTGCTGCTCTTATTGCAGCTTCTGCCGACATCGTTGTTGCTTCAAAGGACGCAGAGATGTATCTTACAGCAGGTGAGGGAAAGAACGGAGCTGCCGCTGCTGAACTCGGAACTGTATCCGTACTTACCGAAAACGATGATGAAGCAATAAAGAGCGCAAGAAAGCTTCTTTCAATGCTTCCTGCAAATAATCTTTCTTCTGCTCCCGAGTTTGAATTCTCCGTTTCATCCAAGTCTGCCGAAGGAAAGGCTGCCGATATTGCCGAAGCTATCGCAGACGAGGGCAGCATAGTTGAGCTTTCCGAAAAGTTCGGCAAGGCTTCTTATACCGCAATTGCTACCGTAGGAGGTTCTGCAGTAGGAATTGCCGCTACCAACAAGACTGCTGACAAGCTGACTTCCGAAGACAGCGCTAAACTGGCAAGATTCGTAAGGACCTGCGACGCATTCTCCATTCCTGTTGTTACCGTTATTGATACGGAAGGCTTTGAAACAAACGATAATATCCGTGACCTTGCAAAGCTTGCAAACGCTTATGCAGAAGCTACAACACTTAAGATCTCCGTTGTTACGGGCAAGGCTTACGGTTCTGCAATGGTTGCTCTCGGAACCGCCAATGCAGATATGACATTTGCATATCCCGACGCTGTTATTTCTCCTCTCGCTCCCGTTACAGCAGTTGAGTTCCTCTGGCACGACAAGCTCAAGGGTGCTGCCGATGTTAAGGCTGAACGCACAAAGCTGGCTGCCGATTATGCCGAAACAGAGGCTTCCGCTTTTGCAGCTGCCGAAAAGAACTGTGTAGATGAGATCATCACTTCCGATGAAGCAAGAGCAAAGGTCGTTTCCGTTCTTGAGCTTATGGCAGGCAAGCGCCTTAACAAGCGTCTTCCCAAGAAGCACAGCAATATGCCTTTCTGATGATACAGGCATAAAACCGTAAATAAGGACAGGCTTCTGTCAAAAAATATATTGAATGGTGGTTATAAATATGAAAAGATTTAATATTACTGTAAACGGTAAGGCTTATGATGTCGCTGTTGAGGAAACAACAGGCGGTGCTGCTCCCACAGCAGCTGCTCCTGCTCCCGTTGCTGCAGCTCCCACACCTGCCGCTGCGCCTGCCGCTGCTGCTCCTGCTGGCGGTACTCCCATCAACGCTCCTATGCCCGGAACTATCCTTGATGTAAAGGTTGCTGTAGGTTCCACAGTTACAGAGGGTCAGGTCGTTGCAGTTCTTGAAGCAATGAAGATGGAAAATGATATTTGTTCTCCTGTTGCCGGCAAGGTTGCTGCCGTTAACGTTAAGAAGGGCGATACAGTTAATTCCAACGATCTTCTTATTTCTATTCAGTAACTTTTGTGAAAGGTTGATTAAATATGGCTAAGATTAAAGTTACGGAAACAGTCCTTCGTGACGCACATCAGTCGCTTATCGCAACTCGTATGCCCATTGAGGATATGCTTCCTATTCTTCCTAAAATGGACAAGGTCGGCTTTTATTCTGCAGAAGTATGGGGCGGAGCTACTTTTGACTCTTGTCTCCGTTTCCTTAACGAAGATCCTTGGGAGAGACTTCGTACAATAAGAAAAGAAATGCCCAATACAAAGCTCCAGATGCTTTTCAGAGGTCAGAATATGCTTGGATACCGTCATTATGCTGACGATGTTCTTGAATATTTTGTTCAGAAGTCTGTTGCAAACGGCATTGATATTATCAGAATTTTTGATGCGCTCAACGATATAAGAAACCTTAAGACTGCTATCGCTGCAGCTAAGAAAGAGGGCGCTCACGCACAGGTTGCAATTTCTTTCACTTTGGGCGATGTATTTACAGATGAATATTATGCAAATTACGCTAAACAGTGTGAAGAGGAAGGCGCTGACTCCATCTGTATCAAGGATATGGCTGCGCTTCTTACTCCTTACCGTACAGTTGATCTTGTTAAGGCTGTTAAATCAGCTGTTAAGATCCCTGTTCAGCTTCATACTCACTTTACTTCCGGTCTTGCCGATATGTGTCTTCTCAAGGGCATTGAAAACGGACTTGATATGATCGATACAAGTATGTCTCCTCTTGCTCTCGGTACTTCCCATGCTCCTACAGAGTCTATGGTTGCTGCACTGCAGGGTACTGAGTACGATACAGGTCTTGATCTTGTTCTTCTTAACGAGATCAGAGACTACTTTATGACTCTCCGCAAGAAGTACATTGACAGCGGTCTTCTTGACCCCAAGATGCTTGCTACGGATACCAATGCTCTTATGTATCAGGTTCCCGGCGGAATGCTTTCCAACCTTCTTTCCCAGCTCAAGCAGGCCGGAAAGGAAGATAAGTTTGTTGAGGTTCTCAAGGAAGTCCCTAAGGTTCGTGAGGATTCCGGTATGCCTCCTCTCGTAACTCCTACATCTCAGATCGTAGGTACTCAGGCTGTATTTAACATCATCAACGGTGAAAGGTACAAGACCGTTACCAAGGAGTTCAAGGGTCTTGTTAAGGGCGAATACGGCAAAACACCTGTGCCTATATCCAAGGAATTTCAGGATAAGATCCTTAAGGGCGAAGAGCCTATTACCTGCAGACCTGCAGACCTCATTGCACCTGAGCTTGATAAGCTCCGTGAGGAATGTGCAGAATGGGTAGAACAGGATGAAGATGTACTTAGCTATGCAATGTTCCCGAAGGTTGCTCCTAAGTTCTTCGAGAGCAGAAGAAATAAGAAGTACGGCATTGACGGTGCTCATTCCAATGCTGAGACAAAGGTTCATCCCGTTTGATCATAATTTATCATTTTGTTTATTCAAGAGCCGAGAAATCGGCTCTTTTTGTTTTTGAAACAAATTATCAATTTTCTCTTGAATATGTTCGAATAAAGTGGTATAATAAAATTTATAATACTTGTAAACGTTTCAATGGAGTGATAAATATGAAAAAAGCCGGAAAAATCACCCTGATATTGGCAATTGCGGCTCAAGTAATATGCTGCTTTGGGCTGAATCTAATGGGCGGTTACGCTTTTATCATAAACGGCTATGAAAAATGCGGATATGCGCTGTTTGCAAGCACCGTGCTTCTTGCTGCGGCTCTTGTTGTTGCAGTGTTTAAAAAAGTTGTGATACCGCTTCTGCTCAATATCGGCGGTTCGCTGTGCTATATTTATACCATTGCCGTGCTTGCTGCGATACCGAATACAAAAATTCCTAAGGAGAGTACCGAAGCGCTTATGGCAAAGCATTTTCCTACCATTATCGTGACCGTTCTTCTTGTTCTTCTTGTTTTCTTTAATTTTATGGATGAGGACGCTGTCCGCAAGCGCAGGGAAAAACGCAGTGCCGCAAAAGCTGCCGAAAACCGCAGCCTTGACGAGCATGAGAAAATCATTTAACGAGCAGTTATTTTATAAATTATTTACATATGGAGGGCTAAATGAACGTAACGATCAAAGATGTTGCAAAAGCGGCAGGAGTTTCCGTGGCAACCGTTTCCCGTGTTCTGAATAACAGCGCCACAGTATCGGTATCGGCAACCGAACAGGTAAATAACGCAATCAAGCAGCTTGGATACAGCCCGAATTTTTTAGGACGAAATCTGAGAAAGTGCGAAACCAACGTTATTCTTGCCATTATTCCTTCAACTGAGCATTCGTTTTACAGTGATATTATCAGAGGAATGCAGAGTGCCGCTTCCGAAAAGGGCTATGACATTCTTATAAGCACATCTAACAGCTGCTTTGATATTGAAATGCGCAAGTTGAATATGCTTTTCAACAGAACGGTTGACGCTGCCGTTCTTCTCGGAACGCAGATAGACGCCGATACGCTTAACGAGCTTAACGGAAAATATTATATCGCTTTATGCTGTGAAAGAGTTGAAGGCGCAAATGTTCTTACCGTTACTGTTGATGATGAGGGCGGAGCATATGCAACGGTGAAAAACCTTATTAATCTCGGTCACAGAAAAATTGCGATCGTTTCCACAGCGGGAACGGCACTTTCTTCAAAGGACCGTGAAAAGGGTTATTTAAAGGCTCTTGGTGAATATAACGTTCCTGTAAGAGAAGAATATATTTTCAGAGGTACCTACGACTCAGATAATGGCGCTATGGCTTTTGACGGATTTATGTCTTTGCCGGAACCCCCTACGGCAATTTTCTGCATTTCCGACCTTCTTGCGGTAGGTGCGGTAAAAAGAGCGCTTACCTGCGGCTATAAGGTAGGGGAGGATATTTCTATCTGCGGTTTTGACAATATTAGCCTCAGCGGTCTTTACAATCCCGGCATCACCACCGTTGAGCAGCCCTGCTACGAGATAGGCAGAACGGTTGTTACGGAACTTATACGCAATATAAATCTTTCTCAGAAAAGTGACCGCCGCATAACCCTTGATTACAAGTTAATTTCAAGAGAATCTGTGGGAAAGATAAACTGAATATGTACTATTACAGCTTCCGAATGAATTTTTCGGAAGCTGTTTTTTTGTGAATTTGGATTTAACATATTTATAACTTTATTTATTTTACATTTCACTTTGGCGGGATTACGGATTTTACAATGAAATAATAAAATATAAACCGTAATCAAATTACAAGGAGAGAAAGATATGATAAGATCCAATGTCAAGAAAACCATTGCGATAGCTTCGGCAATTACTATACTTGCCGCTACCGCAGCTTCAACCGTTACTGCCGTAAACAACACTAAAACGGAGCTTGGCGCACAGAAAGCTGTTTCCGCAAGCCAGTACACAGGCAAAACTCCCAAGTACATTTTTATGTTTATCGGTGACGGTATGAGCTATCCTCAGATCCAGGCAACGGCAGACTATTACTCCGCTCTTGCTGACACAAACGACAACGGAATACTTGAAGCAGAAAAGGTCCTCAACTTTATGAAATTCCCCGTTGCAGGTTCTGCCGCAACATACGATTCAACATCATTCTGTCCGGACTCCGCTTCGACCGCAACGTCTCTTGCAACAGGCTACAAAACATACAGCGGTACTATTAATATGGACGAGACCTTTACGACCGAATATGAGACCATTGCAGAAAAGCTGAAAAAGCAGCTTGGATACAAAATAGGCATAGTTTCCACCGTTAATCTTAACCACGCAACTCCTGCGGCTTACTATGCACATCAGGCAAGCAGAAACAGCTATTATGAGATAAGCGAGGAGCTTATTGAAAGCGGTTTTGATTATTTTGCAGGCGGAGCGCTTAAACAGACCACAGGTGCAAACGGTGACCAGACCGACAGCTATGTTCTTGCAGAACAGGCAGGCTACAAGGTAATCAAAACTCAGGCTGAGGCTGAAAAGCTTACCGCAGCAGACGGAAAGGCACTCGTTATTTCCGAAACTATCGCAGACAGCGGTTCTATTTCTTACAACAACGACCGTAAGAAGGGCGAATGGGCTCTCAGCGACTATGTTGAAAAGGGCATAGAGGTTCTTGACAACGATACAGGCTTCTTTATGATGGTAGAAGGCGGAAAAATTGACTGGGCTTGCCACGCAAATGACGCAGGCTCCACAATTTCCGATACACTTGCTCTCAGCACAGCGGTTGGAAAGGCAATTGATTTCTACAACGAACACCCCGATGAGACCCTTATCATCGTTACAGGCGACCATGAAACAGGCGGTCTGACTATCGGTTATGCAGGTACAAATTACGACACATTCCTTACAAACCTTAAAAACCAGAAAATTTCTTACGCTAAGTTTGATTCCGATTATGTTTCAAAGTATAAGGAAAACAACACCAGCTTCAGCAAGGTCATGAAGGACATTACAAAGCTGTTCGGACTTGTTCCCCCTGCAGGTTCTGCAGAATATGAAGCTCAGATGGACAGCGCCGACAAGCACCCCGAATCCAATAACAGCGGTACTCTTGAGCTTACCGAATATGAATATGAAAAGCTGAAGGCTGCATACGAAGCTACTATGACAAGAACAGGCGATGAGGAGATAAGTCAGGAAGAATATGTCCTCTACGGCAGCTATGAGCCTCTCACCGTTACAATTACTCATCTGCTCAACAACAAGTCGGGCATCAACTTCGCTTCCTATGCTCACACAGGACTTCCTGTTGCAGTTTACGCACAGGGCGCAGGTTCTGAGCTGTTCGGCGGAACATATGACAATACCGACATTTACAACTACCTTGCACAGCTTACAAACGTTAAGTAAACCCTAAACTTAGAATTCTTCATAAACTTCCCCTTTTTTAATACAGCACCGTGCAGAGCGGAAAAACTTTGCACGGTGTTGTTATATGCTGATCAGGTGATACAAAATGAAAATTACAAGAGAAAAAATCGCATACCACGCTCCTGTCCTTGCAGCTTTGGTTATGATAATCGTTCTGTTTCTTATTCCTACAGGATTTGAGGGTGCGCAGATATATAAGGGTACGGAACGCCGCCCTGTAAGAGTGCTTTCCGTCAACAACGATAATATTATAGATACGGGGCTTATACGTTCAGGCGAACAAAGCTGCGAGGCAACGGTGTTAAGCGGAATTTTCAAGGGACGAACGGTTCAGGCAGTAAATATGCTTACGGGTTCTCTTGAACAGGATAAGCTGTTCTCTCCGGGAGATAAAGCCTATGCGGTAATAAGTTATTCGGGAGATGAAATTCTTTCCGTGACTATGACAGACCATTACAGGCTTAATGCAGAGCTTGTGCTTGCCGTGATATTTGCGGTATTTCTTATTTTTTTTGCAGGTCAGACAGGTGTGCGGTCGGTACTTTCCTTTATAATAACGGTGCTTATGATATGGAAGGTCGTTGTTCCGTGCTATTTAAAGGGGCATAATCCCATTATTGTAGGCGGAATAATTATTACAGTGCTGTCGTTTATAATAGTTGCGCTGGTTTACGGCTTTGACAAGAGAACGCTTGCCGCTGTAACGGGTATAATTTCGGGAATAATCGTAACGGCTGTCATAGGAATTATTTTTACAGATGAATTTAAAATACACGGTGCGGTAATGTCATATTCGGAAAGCCTTTTATACAGCGGTTTCAGCGACCTTAACCTTACGCAGATATTTATGGCTTCGATCTTTATCGGCTCATCGGGAGCTGTTATGGACTTAGCGGTCGACATTACTTCTGCAATAGCTGAGGTCGTTGCCAAGAAGCCTGATATAACACGGCTTGAAGCGGTAAAGTCGGGTATGAATGTCGGACGTGCGGCAATGGGAACTATAACAACGACGCTGCTGCTGGCATACTCGGGAAGCTGCATTGCTTTGCTTATGGTATTTATGGCGCAGGGAACTCCCATAGGAAACATTCTGAACTACAAGTATGTTGCGGCGGAAATTGTGCATACGGTAGTTGGCAGCTTCGGACTTGTGTGTGTTGCTCCGCTTACGGCAATTGCAGGCGGTATGCTTCTGGCTGAACATAAAAAAGAGGATAGTCGTAAAGAGCAATAATTTTCAATATTTTGTCCTTACTTGTAAAATGCGGATTTTACAAGTAAGGCTTATTTTTTTGTAAAATCCGCCTTGAAATTACAAGCATTAAATGGTATACTTTAAGGGAACCTCTAAAAACCTCCTTCACGGCAGTTCATCTACGGCAAAGGACATCTTCTGCGTTGTCAGACCTTGCAATACACCAAGTATTACTGCGGTCTGACGCCTTGAAGCTGCCCTTTGCCCTGACGATGAACTGCTCGTGTCCCG
The DNA here is from genome assembly GCA_022769565.1 of Oscillospiraceae bacterium. GTDB lineage: Bacteria > Bacillota > Clostridia > Oscillospirales > Ruminococcaceae > UMGS363. The sequence continues at coordinate 48,429 of JALEJQ010000089.1, read as the reverse complement.
GTTTTTAGAGAACCCCTTAAGAAAAGTACGAACGGAGATTTTTTAATGAATAAATATGAGTACATTTTTTTCGACCTTGACGGAACTATATTCGATTCCGGCAGAGGGATAATGAGATCGGTACGATATGCCCTTGAAAAATTCGGGATAGACGAGAAAAACGAGGACAAGCTGAAATTGTTTATCGGTCCGCCGCTGAGGGATTCATTCAGGGATTTTTATGGCTTTTCAGATGATGAAGCGGATAAAGGGGTAGTTTTTTACCGTGAATATTACACCCGTGACGGTATTTTTGACGGAGATATTTACAGCGGAATTGAAGAAATGCTGAAACGTTTGACGGAGCAGGGCGGAAAGGCTGTTCTTGCAACATCAAAGCCGGAGGTTTTTGCAAAGCGTATTATAGCGCATTTCGGACTTGAGGGATATTTTACTCATATTGCAGGAGCTTCTCTTGATAAATCCTTGCTTACAAAAACGGAGGTCATTGCCGGTGCAGTAAAAAGCCTTGAAATTTGCGACAGATCAAAAATTTTAATGATAGGCGACAGAAAATTTGATATAGAGGGAGCGGCAGACAACGGCATAGATTCGGCAGGTGTGCTGTACGGTTACGGTTCGGAAGATGAACTGAGAAAAGCCGGAGCAGACTATATTGCGGCTGACGTTGATGCGCTTATGGATATTATCAGTCTATAGTCTACGCATTATTTAGTAAAATTGCCAAAAAATATTGACTTTGAGGTGAATGTGTTGTATAATTAATAAAATGTAGAAAACGTTTCCATATGGTAAAATCTGATATTAACATATATTGCAAATGTAAATATATCAGCTAATTAAATTCAAAAACCTAAGAAAGGATAGTTAATAATGACGAATAATACTATGTTGAAAAGAACGGCTGCAGCTTTAACGGCGGCTTTTATGGTTCTTGCAGCTTTTTCCGGATGTTCCGATAAGGAAGAAAACGGGGGAACGGGAGCCTCTGCTGAAGGGGGTACTTCCGTAACAGAGCAAGGTTCAGAAAACACTGCCGCTGTTAACAACGGCTGGACTTACGGTCAGGTGGAAATGAACGGCGGAGGATTTGTAACGGGCGTGTTCAGCACTTGTGAGGAAAATGTTTATTATGCAAGAACAGACGTAGGCGGAGCGTACCGCTGGTCTGAGGATGAGCAGCGCTGGAAGTCTATCAGCTATTGGGTATCCGAGGACGATAAGGGTTATCTCGGCATTGACGGTCTTGCAGTAGACCCTAATGACGCTTCAAAGGTATATTTGCTTGCCGGAACGGAGTATTTCAGCGGCGGAAAGACCGCTCTTCTCCGCTCGGAGGATTACGGCGAGACCTTTGAGGTAATTGATATTAACGATCTTATAAAGGTCCACGGCAACGGAATGGGACGAGGAAACGGCGAAAGGATCGCTGTTGACCCCAATAACGGCGATGTCATTTTTGCCGGCGGAAGAACAGGCGGCATGATAAAAAGCACCGACGGCGGCAAAACCTGGGAATCTGTAAGCAGCTTCCCTGTAACTTCAACAAGCAACGGAAACGGTATAAACTCCATTGCTTTTGACCCGTCTTCCGCTAAGGACGGCGTAACTCAGCGCATTTACGCTTCCGTTTCACAGAAAGGAAAGGATGAAGGCAACTTCTTTGTTTCCGAGGACGGCGGAGCTACATGGTCTGTTGTTGAAAATGCAGTAAATGATCTGATGCCTGAGAGAATAAAGCTGGATTCACAGGGCAATGTGTACGTTGTTTATGCAAATAACGAAGGACCTTGGAACTGCGCTCTCGGCGGAGTTTACAGATATAACGCTTCCGACAAATCTGCTGAAAGTATTGCCCCCGAATATCAGTCCTACGGTGATATAGTTATTGACCCCAAGGACGATAACAAGCTGGTACTTGTGTCCACAGGCATATGGAAAGCACAGCCCAACGGCGCTTACGGAGATGTTTTCTATACCTCTGTTGACGGAGGAAAGACATGGACAAACCTGCTTGAAACAATGACTATGTCAACTAACGGTACTTCTTGGATAGAGGACTGCGCTATTCACTGGTGCTGTTCTATGGCGATAAATCCGTTCAATTCCGATGAAATAATGGTGACCTCCGGCAACGGCGTTTTTGCCTGCGACAATATCTGGAGCGAAAGCCCCGAATTTTATTTCAACGCAAGGGGAATTGAAGAAACCGTACCTATGGAAATAATTTCAATGAAGGATTATCCTCTTGTTTCGGCTGTTATGGACTATGATGGATTCGTTAATGAAGATATTTATTCTTCCGGTGTACGTCATCAGGACAAGATAGGTTCTACCACAAGCATAACCATTGCCACACAGAACAGGGATATGTGGGCTAAGGTCGGCGGAAGCGAAAGCGAACAGAAGCTTACCTATTCTACTGACGGCGGAAAGACATGGAGCTTTATTACCAATTCTCCTCAGGAGGGCAAAGCACTTTATAACGGCAGCGTAGCACTTACTGCCGACGGTTCACGCCTTATATGGAGCTCTGAGAACGGTATGAAGGCATATTATACCGAGGACTGGGGCGCAACATGGAATGAATGCTCCGGCATAACAGGAAACGGAATATATCTTATCGGCGACTCCGAAAACAGCAGCTATGTTTACGGCTGCGGAAAGGGCAATGTTTACCTCAGCTCTGACGGCGGAAAGAGCTTTAAGAAGATGAATCTTGTAAATCCCAGCTTCAAACGTCTTTGTGTTGTTCCGGGAGAAGAGGGTACATTCTACATTCCCGGAGGTGCAGGACTTTACAGAGCAACCGAACACGGCGACAATGTTGAGCTTGTTCAGGGCGTTGTTTACTGCGAAGCTGTAGGTATAGGCAAGGCGAAGAATGATGGCGATCCTTATGTAATATACATTTACGGCACTACAAAGGACAATGAAGCAAAGGGAATCTATATGTCCGAAGACAATGGTGCAACGTGGGTAAGAATAAACGATGACCAGCATCAGTTTGGTGGAACAGGCAACGGCGTTGTAATAAGCGGCGATATGAACGTTTACGGCAGATGCTATATGAGTACGGTAGGACTTGGAATAGTTTACTGCGATAAAAATGAAAAATAAGCCGTGTCGGCATTAAGAAAACGGGTATGAATGTAAAGCGTGTGTATATTCTTACGCTTCTGGCGTCTGCGGTGCTGCTTGCGGCGGTATATGGCGTATCGGAATTTTCTGCGGAAGAACCGGCTGTTCCTGTCATTTCGTATATTTCGGAAGAAATATCTGCCGATGATATATTTTATGATGATGAATTATCCGACAGCCTTATAGACCTGAACAGCGCAGACGTACAGGCTTTGGCGGAAATAGAAGGCATAGGCAGGGAAACTGCTGAAAAGATCGTTGCTTATGCCGATGAATACGGATTCAGTTCCGTGGACGAGCTTGTTAATATAAGCGGAATAGGCGAAAAGAAGCTGGAAGCTATACGTCCGTATGTGACGGTAAGTTCTTCTTCCGCAACTGCTTCGAAAACGGAAGAAAGCACAGAAACAACTGTCTCTTCGGAAAAGAAAATACAGTTTCCCCTTGATATTAACACCGCTTCAAAGGAAGACCTTATGGAAATAAACGGAGTGGGCGAGGTACTTGCGGAACGTATATCCGAATATGCCCGCTCCGTTGGTTTTTCTTCGGTGGATGAGCTAATGAATGTCAAGGGCATAGGGGAAAATAAGTATGAAAGCATACGTCCCTATGTGACCGTGACAAAACCTGTGCAGAAAGCCGAAACGTCTGCCGAACAAGTTACTTCAGCCGCAGCACAGACAGAATCTTCCCGTGAAGAAGTGCAGTTTCCCCTTGATCTCAATACCGCTTCAAAGGAAGAGCTTATGGAAATTAACGGGATCGGAGAGGTGCTTGCGGAGCGTATAACGGAATACGCCCGTACCACAGGCTTTTCTTCGGTGGATGACCTTCTTAACGTAAAAGGAATAGGCGAAAAAAGACTTGAAGCGATGCGTCCTTATGTATATGTGTGATATTATGCTTTACCGATTATCGTAATAAAGCCTGATGAGTCCTTTGAAAGCATTTTCCCTGCTTCATAGACAGCAAGGAACATTATGCAGGCGGAGGAAATAAAAATTACCGCCGAAAGCAAGCCGTTTACGGGCTTTATGTATTTTGTTACTGCGGAAGCCGTGATGCAGCTTGCTGAGCTGTACAGAAAAGGGATAATGAGAAATTTTTTTATGCTGAAATGTATGTCGGCTGTTCTGCACACAACTGCTATCCTGATAATATTGCTGTAAATGTTGCTTGCGTAGTAGGAGATAAGAACGCCTGTAAAGCCGTAACGATTTACAAATACAACAACACAGACTATTCTTATTATGTATTCGCAAAGGGAGTTTACCGTTGAGAAATTTTGTTTGCCGAGACCCTTTAAAATGCTTTCAAGTATTATTTCAAGGTATATGAACGGTATAACGGGGAACATTTTTACCAGCGTTTCTCCAACAAGGCTGTCGGAGGAACACAGAACGTTTCCTATATTTACGCCCTGCATAAAAAACAATCCGGCTATAAAGAATGCGAATATGAACGAACTGCTCAGTGCTTTTACGATCAGATCCTGCATTCTTTCTTTGTTGCCTGAGGAATGCACCCTTGCAATTTCCGGCATAAGCACGTTTGAAAGGCTGCAAAGCAATGCTGACGGATAAAAGATCGTTGGGATTATCATTGCTTCAAACATACCGTATTCGCTTAAAGCTCTCTCGGCGGAAGCGTTGTATTTCAGAAGCGCAACGGGAACGATAGCGTCGTTGGCGGTGGAAAGTATCATTTGCACATAACCGCTGACAAGTATGGGAAAATACATTTTTAAATATTTGGGAACGGTCTCAATATTAGGCGCTCCACAGGGATATTTTGAAAAAATGCGGTACTCGAAAGAATACTTTATTATGTAGAAAACAAAGCTGACCGCTTCTCCCGTTAAAATTGAAAAGGCGATAAGGGTGTATATGTCATAGCCCTTGTCAATAAGGAAAATTACGGAAGTAAGAAGGAATATCCATTTTGCTGAAAATTCCACACAGTCGCCGCAGCAGGCGGCATTTATCTTCCTTACGGCTGTGAAGTAGCCTTTTATACAGGAGCCTGCCGAAGCAAGGGGGAGTGATAGGGCAATTATCCGTACAGGTACGGCAAGTCCTATCCCGGTGTCTGCATATTCAGAGATAACGTCTGCAAGAAGAATAGAAAGCGCTGTAAAGGTTATGGATAAAGTCAATGAAAGGCTTAAAGAGTAGCGCATAATTCGTTTTACGTTCCTGTTGCCGCAGCCTATTTCCTCCGAAACAAAACGGCTTGTTGCAATAAAAATATTTCCGTTGGCAAGGACCATTATAAAGCTGAACAGGGTGAATATCAGCGTCATTATTCCGACGGACGCCGTTCCCAGCTTTTCGGAGATGAAAGCGTTAAGAAAAATTCCAAGTGCTTGTAATACAAGGGACACAATAGTAAGCCCGATAGTGTCTTTTGCCATTTTGTTTATATAAAATTTCAACGTATATCCCTCATTTCTTAGTTATAATTATGAAAATATCATAAAATCTATGCAAGCCGTTGCTATTTTCTGAAAAATTGTATATAATAATAAAGGCTGTATGTTGATTTGCGCAGTCCGTTATAAAAATAGAGTAAAGCAGGGATCGGATTTATGACAAAAGCGGAAAGTTTTTTTCGTGATATAAAGGATAAAAGGATAGCTTTTATCGGCACGGGCGTTACAAATAATGATATTATACGCCTTTTTCTGAAAAAGGGTCTGGACGTTACTGTGTGTGACAGGAAGTCTCGCAGCGATATGGCGGCTCTTGCAGATGAGTTTGAAGCATCGGGTGCAAAGCTTTCTCTTGGTGATAATTATCTTGAAGCAATTTATGGCTGCGATATTGTTTTCCGTGCGCCGGGAGTTTATTTCAATATGCCTGAGCTGAGAAAGGCAATGGATATGGGTATTGTTGTTACTTCCGAAATGGAGGTGTTCTTTGATCTGTGTCCCTGTAAAATTTATGCTATAACAGGCACAGACGGCAAAACTACCACAACTACCATTATTTCCGAAATACTTTCCCGAAGCGAAAAAACCGTACATAAGGGCGGAAATATTGGCCGTGCGCTGCTTCCTATCATAGAAGAAATAAAGCCTGAGGACGCTGCAGTTGTGGAACTATCCAGTTTTCAGCTCATAAGCATGAGAAAATCCCCAAATACTGCGGTGATAACAAATATTTACCCCGACCATTTGAATGTTCATAAGTCCATGGAGGAGTATATCGGTGCGAAAAAAAATCTTATTCTTCACCAGAATGCTTTTTCAAGGACTATACTGAATCTTGACAACGCAGATACAAATGCTTTGTCCGATTCGGTAAGAGGTAATCTGTATAAATTCAGCCGCAGAGCTGTTCCCGACAGAGGTTCGTTCCTTGACAATGATGGCTGGCTTTGCTTTACGGACGGAAAAACAACGGAGCGTATCGTTCACAAGGACGAGATACGAATTCCCGGTATGCACAACGTTGAAAACTATCTTGCGGCAATTTCAGCTGTTCACGGAGAAGTACCCAAGGAAGCTATAGTCGATACCGCAAAAAATTTCGGCGGAGTTGAACACAGAATCGAGTTTGTTCGCGAGCTTGAAGGTGTAAAATATTATAATGACAGTATTGCTACAAGTCCCGTCAGCGTTATTGCAGGTCTTAATGCATTCGACCGTAAGCTGATAGTCATTGCAGGCGGCTCCGATAAAAAGCTTGATTACAACACAATGTCCGAAGCTATCAACGAAAAGGTAAAGACCCTTGTTCTTTTGGGTGCAACTGCCGATAAGATCGAAGCTGCGGTAAAGGGTTATAAAGCATATGACGAAAGAAAATGCCGCATTATCCGTGTAAACTCCATGGAAGAAGCAGTTGAGGCAGCAAGAAAGTCGGCTGTAAGCGGAGATATTATTACACTTTCTCCTGCAAGCGCCAGCTTTGATTCCTACAAGAATTTTGAAGAGCGAGGACGGCATTACAAAAGCATTGTCAACGCATTAAAATAAGAAGGTTAAATTAATGGATCTGAAAAAAACAGTTATGTCCCTTGCGGACGCAGTTGGCGTTTCCGGGGACGAAAACAGTGCTGCAGAGCTTGCTCTCGGGTATCTTAAAGAAATTACCGATGATTGTTATATAAAAAATAACAGCGTTTTCGGCAATTTCGGTACAAGAGAATCCGGCAAGCCTCATGTTCTGATAGACGCACATATTGACCAGATTGGTTTTGTGGTAACTTACATTACCGATGACGGTTTTCTGAAAATTTCAAATTGCGGAGGCATTGACCGCCGTTTGCTGCTTGCACAGCAGGTAGTTGTTCTCGGCAAGGAAAGGGTAAAGGGCGTTATCTGCTCCATTCCGCCGCACCTTGAAAAAAGCGGTGACGACGGTAAAGTGCCCGAATTTTCCGAGATAAGCATAGATGTGGGTATGACAAGGGAACAGGCTGAAAAGGTCATTTCTCTCGGAGATAAGGTGGTATTTTTACAGCATTCCGCCGAGCTTATCGGTGACAGGATAACAGGTGCGGCACTTGACGACCGCTGCGGAGTTGCTTGTCTGCTCCGTGCTGCGGAACTCCTTAAAAATGAGAAGCTGAACTGCTCATACACTATAATGTTTTCTTCACAGGAGGAAATAGGCGAAAGAGGTGCCAAGATCGGCGTTTACGATGTTGCTCCCGACATTGCAATTGCTGTGGATGTCAGCTTTGCTCTTACCTCCGATGATTCCGAACTTAAATGCGGAAAAATGGGCGGTGGTTGTATGATAGGCTTTTCGCCTGTTCTTGACAGAGAGCTTTCAAAGACAATGGTAAGTATTGCAGAGAAAAACGGCTTGCCTTTTCAGCGTGAGATAATGAACGAGGAAACAGGAACCAATGCAGACAGATTTTCCGTAAACTGCGGCGGTGTAAAGGCTGTAACATTGTCAATACCGCTGAAATATATGCATACTCCCGTTGAGGTGATTTCCCTTGCAGACGTTGAAAATACTGCGCAGCTTATTGCGGCGTATGTTAAGGAGGTAAAGTGAAATGGACTTTGAAACCCTCCTTAATGAATTATGCGTCCTCAACGGCACTTCCGGGGACGAGGGTGCGGTACGAAACTATATTATAGATAAGATCAAGGACAAATGCGAATATAAAATTGACCCGTTAGGCAGTATTATTGCCTTTAAAAAAGGCAGAAGCACACCGAAAAACAAGGTCATGATTTCTGCTCATATGGACGAGGTGGGAATGATCGTTACTTCGGTCAAGTCTGACGGAACGCTTACGGTCTCTCCTGTGGGTGGTATCGACGCAAGAGTTGTTATCGGCAGGAAGGTAAAGGTCAACGGCATTCAGGGTGTTATCGGCTCAAAGGCTGTACACAATCTTTCCTCGGACGAAAGAAAAAGGGCTGCAGAATTTTCCTCGCTTTATGCCGATATAGGAGCGGAGAGCAGGGAAGAAGCCGAAAAGCTGGTTTGTCCCGGAGATTACGTTTATTTTGATTCCGAGTATTACCTCTTTGGTGACGGTTTTGTATGCGGAAAAGCTATTGATGACCGCTTCGGCTGCGCTGTGATGATAACTCTTATCAACAGCGACCTTGCTTACGATTGTACGTTTACCTTTGTTGTGCAGGAAGAAGTTGGTTTGAGGGGTGCAAGGGCTGCCGCCTTTACAGTGGAGCCTGACTTTGCTATAGTTCTTGAAGCAACCACCGCAGCGGACATACCACTTGCTTCCGATGAGAAAAAGTGCTGTTTTCTGGGAAAAGGTCCTGCTGTTTCATATATGGATCGCTCAACAATATACGACAGAGAGCTGTACAGCCTTTCAAAGCAGCTTGCGAAGGAAAATAACCTGCCCTGGCAGACAAAAACAATGGTTGCAGGCGGAAATGACAGCGGAGCTATCCACATTACAAAGGGCGGAGTGCGTACAATGGCGATTTCCGTTCCCTGCCGCTACCTTCATTCTCCTGCAAGTGCAGCAAAGCTTTCTGATATGGAGGCTTCGCTAAAACTGGCGGAAATAATGCTTGAGAAGGCGTGTACGCTGTGATAAAACAAATTTATGATGAAAATATAACCCTTTCCGACAGCTGGTACGGCAAAAAAATACGGGCTTACCTTAACGCCTACGGAACAAAATACGATTTCTGCCGCCTTTTCGGTTCGGAAAGGGGCGGATACATACTTGTTTACAACGGTACAATGACTGCTGACGGCGATTTTGATGAAAGTGAGCTTAACGGCTTTATAAATATGCTTTCTCCTGTAACGATCGAGATGTCAAGAGGTTCAGCTTTACACATCGGCAATGAGTATAAACGAATAAATAAAACACTTTTCAAGGCAGTAAGCGGAGAAAATAACATTGATGTTAGCTATGTAAATCAAAATACCTTGCTTGATAATATATTCCCTATTCTTAAGGAAGACTTCGGGATAACGGAATATGAAGCGTGGTATGCCGATATTTCCCATAGAATAAGGCACGGTGTTTCAGATATTTATCTTTACAAGTCCACCACCGTTACAAAGGTGTTCGATATTGACGGATTTGTTTTCCTTTCCCATATTGCAACGGCAAAATCGAGCAGAGGACAGGGAACTGCGGGAAATTTCCTGCATTGGCTCTGCGGAGAGTTTGAAAAACAGGGCAAGTCGGTTTTCCTTTATGCAAAGGACGAGCGAAGAACATTTTATGAGCAGCTTGGCTTCATTGAAGCGGATAAAGAAGTTTTTTATGAAAAAGATATATAACTGCTGTCAAGGCAATATACTTGTCAGTAATCATTATTGAAGAGAGGTTTAACAAAATGGCAGAAATTTTCGATCCTAAGCCTGTTGAGGTCAAAGGCTTTGAATTTGACGAAAGAATACTTAAATTGGCTGAGAAAGCGGAAGCGGAGTGCAGCGGTGCTTTTGCGGAAGCGGACAGGGTTGCACGGCAGAACGGTGAACGTGTGCTTCGTGCGTTTATCAACAATAAGGTAAGCGCAGCTTGTCTTGGCGGAACCACAGGCTATGGTTATGACGATATAGGCAGAGATACTCTTGATAAGGTCTATGCCGAGGTTTTCGGTGCAGAGGACGCTCTTGTACGCCATTCCTTTGTTTCGGGAACTCACGCTCTTACGGTAGCGCTTTTCGGTATTCTGAGAACGGGTGACAAGATTGTCAGCCTTACGGGAAAGCCTTACGATACCCTTGAAGAGGTTATCGGCATAAGAGGAAACGGTCACGGTTCCCTTAAGGATTTCGGAGTTGAATACGATCAGGTGGATTTTCTCCCGGACGGAAAGCCCGACCTTGCCGAAATTTTCAAAAAGGTAAGGGGCGCAAAGGTCGCTTATATACAGCGTTCAAGAGGCTATGCTCTTCGTCCCACACTTACCGTTGACAATATTGCGGAAATAGTTAAAAGCGTAAAAAATGCAAATCCCGATGCCGTTGTTATGGTTGATAACTGCTACGGCGAATTTGTTGAGACTCGTGAACCGTTGAGTGTAGGCGCAGACCTTATTATCGGTTCGCTTATAAAGAATCCCGGTGCAGGAATTGCCGAAACCGGTGGATATATCGCAGGCAAAAAGGAGCTTGTTGAGCTTTGCTCCTACCGTATGACCTGTGTCGGTATGGGAAAAGAGGTCGGCTGTACCCTTAATCAGAACAAACCCATGTATCAGGGACTTTTCTTTGCTCCCGAGGTTGTTTCAAATGCTGTCAAGACTGCTGCCTTTACAGCTAAGATAATGTCTATGCTGGGCTTTGAGTGCCTTCCCAAGCCGGAAGAAAAACGTGGAGACATTATAACCACAGTTCTTATGAAGAATGCGGAAAATCTCGTTGCCTTCTGTCAGGGCGTGCAGAAAGGCTCTCCCATTGACAGCTACGTTACTCCCGAGCCTTGGGATATGCCCGGCTACGATTCAAAGGTAATTATGGCTGCAGGCGCATTCAATATGGGTGCTTCCATAGAGCTTTCCGCAGACGCTCCTCTGAGAGAACCTTTTGCGGCTTACGTTCAGGGCGGACTTACTTTCCCTACGGGCAGAATGGGAATTCTTACCGCAATTCAGGAAATGTACGACAAGCATTGTATCAGACTTATTTGATCATTATAATATGTATGGACGAAAATATCCGTTCATACATATTTTTTTACTTTTTGTCTTGCAAACGGATTCCAAATGTGTTATACTATATTCTGTATTTATGATTTTTTTTAAGAAATGAGGTAAGCGCAATGGATTTGGAAATGGTAAAATACCTGTCTCAGCTCGGTAAACTCAGCTTTACCGATGAAGAGCTGGAAAAAATGGCCGGCGATATGACGGATATCATTGAAATAATGGATACCATTAAGGAAATCGATGTTACTTATGATCCTGTCAAGGACAACCATAACGTATTTCTTAACGACCTCCGCAAGGATATTCCGGCTGATTCCTTCCCCACGGAAAAGATCTTGCAGAATGCTGTAAGCTCAGAGGATGCTTTCGTTGTTCCAAAGGTTGTCGAATAATTTTGAAAACGGTCTGAGAGCATCGGACTGTGAGCCTGAGCTCCCGATGAGGAAGCACGGCTCGGAAAGGATGTCGTAAAATGGATATAACTTCATTGAAAATCAGTGATATGCGTTCCATGCTGGATAAAAAGGAAATTTCCGCTCCCGAACTTACCGCCGCATATCTTGAAAGAATAAATTCCGTAGACGGAAAGCTGGAAAGCTACATCACCGTTACTGCGGAAGAAGCTGAAAAAGCTGCTGAAAAGGCACAGGATAAGATCAATAAGGGCGAGGCTTCACCTCTTTGCGGAATCCCTCTTGCGATAAAGGATAATATCTGCACCGAGGGCATAAAGACCACCTGCGCTTCGAAAATGCTTGAAAACTTTATTCCGCCTTATAATGCGACCGTTATGGATAAGCTGGAAAATGAAGGCATTGTTATGCTGGGCAAAACTTCCATGGACGAATTTGCAATGGGCGGTTCCACTCAGACCTCTGCGTTCAAAAAGACAAAGAATCCTTACGACCTGGAACGTGTTCCCGGCGGAAGCTCCGGCGGTTCGGCTGCTGCGGTAGGTGCTTCTCTTTGTGCTGCGGCGCTTGGCTCCGATACGGGCGGATCTATCAGACAGCCTTCGTCATTCTGCGGCGTAACAGGTCTTAAGCCTACTTATGGCAGAGTTTCACGTTACGGACTTGTTGCTTTTGCAAGCTCTCTTGACCAGATAGGACCTGTTGCAAAGAGCGCTTCCGATTGCGCAGTTATTCTTAATGCAATTTCGGGTTTTGACCCCCATGACGGTACTTCTTCAAGAAATGATGTTCCCGATTTTACAGCAAAAATAGGTCAGGACATCAAGGGCATGAAAATTGCCGTTCCCAAGGAATTTTATGCAGAGGGCATAGATGAAGAAGTAAGAAATGCAGTTTTAAAGGCTTCCGATTACTACAAATCCCTTGGCGCAGAGCTTATCGACTGCTCAATGCCTTCTCTTAAATACGCTGTTGCGGCATATTACCTCATTTCTTCCGCAGAAGCGTCTTCCAATCTTTCACGTTACGACGGAATAAAGTTCGGTCACCGTTCCGAGATAGGCGATTCCTTCAATGAACTTATTGCAAATTCAAGAAGAGAGGGCTTCGGCGAAGAGGTCAAGAGAAGGATCATGCTTGGCAACTACGCTCTTTCAAGCGGTTATTATGACGCTTACTACGGCAAGGCAATGGCTCTTAAGCAGAAGATAAGAGAAGAATACGAGCAGATCTTCACAGGCTGCGATGTTATCCTTACTCCTACCGCTCCTACGGTCGCATACGGTCTTAACGAAAATATTTCCGACCCTGCAAAGATGTATCAGGCAGATATTTGCACAGTTACCGTAAATATCGCTTCTCTCCCTGCAATTTCCACTACCTGCGGCTACGATTCAAAGGGTATGCCCATAGGTATGTCCATCATCGGCAAAAAGTGGGACGAGGCTACAATTATTCAGGCTGCTGACGCTTTTGAAAAGAATTTCACCCGTCAGAATGCAGCAATATAAGGAAAGGGGCGGAAAATTATGTCAGCATATATTCCCGTAATCGGTCTTGAAGTTCATGCCGAGCTTTTAACTAAATCCAAGGTTTTCTGTACCTGCAGCGCCGAGTTTGGCGGCGGCAAGAATTCCAGATGTTGCCCCGTATGCTCAGGTATGCCCGGCACACTTCCCGTTATAAATCAGACTGCCGTTGAATATGCGGTAAAAGCAGGCTTTGTAATGGGCTGCGATATTAATAAATTCTCCGTTTTCGACAGAAAAAACTACTTCTATCCCGACCTGCCGAAAGCATATCAGATCTCACAGCTTAATCTGCCCCTCTGCATCAACGGTTCCGTTCCCATTGAGTATGAGGAAGACGGCGTTAAAAAGACAAAGAACATTAGAATTAACCGTATACACCTTGAAGAGGACGCAGGAAAGCTTATCCACGACGACCTTAACGGCGTTTCTCTTGCAGACTACAACCGCTGTGGCGTTCCCCTTATCGAAATTGTAACCGAGCCGGATATGTCTTCTGCTGCGGAAGCAAAGGCTTTTGTTGAAAAGGTCGCTCTGCTTCTCCAGTATGCAGGCGTCTGCGACTGTAAAATGGAACAGGGTTCTATCCGTGCCGACGTTAACGTTTCTATCATGAAGCCTACCGATACTGAGTTTGGTACAAGGACTGAAATGAAGAACCTTAACTCCATAAAGGCTATCGGACGTGCTATCGACTTTGAGATATACCGTCAGGGCAAGCTCCTTGATATGGGTAAAAAGGTCGTTCAGGAAACAAGACGTTTCGACGACAACAGGGGAGAGACTAAGGCGATGCGTTCCAAGGAAAACGCTCACGACTACCGTTACTTCCCCGAGCCTGACATTCTTCAGGTCAACTTCACCGATGAACAGCTTGAAGCTATCAAAAATTCACTGCCCGAACTGCCCGAACAGAGAATTGACAGATATACCAATTCCTACGGACTTTCCGAGAACGATGCAAAGATACTTGTAAATTCCAAGATCCTTTCCGATTTCTTCGATACGGCAGTTAAGACCTACAACAATCCTAAGTCTATCTGCAATTTTGTCAACGGCGAGCTTATGCGTCGTATCAATCTTGGCGAAATAACTCTTGAAAATCTCCCGTTCACCGCAGAGCAGTTTGCAAAGCTGGTTGAAATGGCTGATACGGAAAAGGTTTCTAAGAATGACGCTAAGGACGTATTCCGTGAAATGTCCGAAAAGGGCGGCAACCCCGAAGCTATCGCAAAGGAAAAGGGACTTCTTATCACAAACGACCTTGGAAAGGTTGAAGAGGTCATTGATAAAGTCCTTGCTGAAAATGAAAAGGCTGTGGGTCAGTATAAAAACGGCGATGTAAAGGTATTTGGCTTTATTATGGGTCAGTGCACAAAGGCGCTCAAGGGCGTATGCACACCTAAGGTTATCAAGGAAGAGCTTGAAAAGAAGCTAAAATCCCTTTAATTTGTATCAAAATTACAACAGAAAGGTTGTTATTTAAAATGGTTAAAGTCGGCGGAAATAATCTGCTTCAGGAATTCGACCTTCAGGAAGCACTTTCCAAGGTAGGTCAGGATATTGAGGTCTGCGCCTGTGTTCATAATGTAAAACAGATGAGCGGCTTCGCTTTTGTTACTCTCCGTACAGGTCGTTATCTCATTCAGTCGGTGTACAGCCCCGAGAATTGTTCAGATTCTCTTGACGGCGTTAAGGAGGGCTTCTTTGTTAAGGTAAAGGCTTCCGTAAAAGCGGAGGAACGTGCTTACAACGGCATTGAGCTTACCCTTAAATCAATTGAAGTTCTTTCAAAGCCCAGCGCAGAGTATCCTCTTCACGTTTCAAAGAGAAGACTTGGCTGCTCTCTTGATATTAATCTTGACCTGAGAAGCGTTGCGCTGAGAAATCCTTACGAAAGAGCAACATTCAAGTTCCAGGAAGGCGTTGTTTCGGGATTCAGAGAGTTTATGCTCAAAAATAATTTTACCGAGATACACACTCCTAAAATAGTTGCACAGGGAGCAGAAGGCGGTGCTAACATCTTCCATCTGGATTACTTCCAGAAGGATGCCTTCCTCAACCAGTCGCCCCAGTTCTACAAGCAGACTGCTGTTGCATTCTTTGACAGAGTTTTTGAAATAGCTCCCGTTTACCGTGCAGAGCGCCATGCAACTTCAAGACACCTTAACGAATATATCGGTCTTGACTTTGAAATGGGTTATATCAACGATATGTACGATGTAATGAACATGGAAACGGCTATGCTTCGTTACCTTATGAAGTATCTGAAGGAAAACTATCAGCCCGAGATAAAGATACTAGACGCCGATATTCCCGAAATAACTGAAATTCCCTCTATCAAATTTGAGGACGCTGTGGATCTTATCAAGGGTTCAAGAGCTAAGAACAAATTTGACCTTGAACCTGAGGACGAGGTTTTCCTCTGCAATTATGCAAAGGAGAATTACGGCACAGAGTTCATTTTCGTAACGAATTTCCCGGCTTCCAAGCCTCCGTTCTATGCTATGAACGATAAGGAAGACCCAAGAACTGCCTGCAAGTTCGACCTGCTTTTCAGAGGTCTGGAGATCACTACCGGCGGTCAGCGTATCCACGATTATGACGAGCAGATCGAAAAGATGAAGGCTCAGGGTCTTGATCCAGATGATTTCAAATCCTATCTGGATGTTCATAAGTACGGACTTCCTCCTCACGGCGGTCTCGGAATCGGACTTGAACGTCTTGTAATGAAGCTGCTCAATCAGCAGAATATCCGTCAGGCTTCAATGTTCCCGAGAGATCTGAACAGACTGCTTCCGTAAAAGAAAATAAAAATAAAATACGGCAGGTTTGCATTGGTTTTGGCAAATCTGCCGATTTTTATGCGATAACCTCATTGAGAATAAAAAGTAACGTATTATTAGTGCAAAAATGAATAAAAATACAACATATCTTTCAAAATAAACACTTGTAAACTAATAAAAAGTAAAAAAATAGTGCATTTTGCAAGAAATCGAAAAATGTTTTGCAAATTTCAAAAAAGGTATTGACAAAAAGAGAAATGTAATGTATTATATTACTGTAATCAATTTTAAAGCAGGAAGCAATGGCGCTTCAACGGACGCTAAAAGTGTCTGTTGAGCGCCTTTTTGTATTCTTGATGGGAGGAATTTGTATGTCAGAAACAACAACTCAGGGAGTTAAAAGCGTACCCGATTATTTCGGCTGCAACGTTTTTAATGAAGAAACAATGAAAGCAAGACTTCCTAAAAATGTTTATAAGTCCTTGCTTAAAACCAAACAGCTCGGTATTCCCCTTGACGCAGACGTTGCAGAGGTCGTTGCTTCCGCAATGAGAGAGTGGGCTGTTGAAAAGGGTGCTACCCATTATACTCACTGGTTCCATCCTATGACGGGCGTTACCGCTGAAAAGCACGATTCCTTTATTTCTCCTACCAACGACGGCAAGGTAATTATGGAATTCTCCGGCAAGGAGCTTATCAAAGGCGAGCCCGACGCTTCGTCTTTCCCTTCCGGCGGTCTGAGAGCTACATTTGAAGCAAGAGGCTATACAGCTTGGGACCCTACTTCTCCTGCATTCGTTAAGGACGGTTCCCTTTATATTCCTACTGCTTTCTGTTCTTACACAGGCGAGATCCTCGATAAGAAAACACCTCTTCTCCGTTCAATGGAGATCCTTTCCGAACAGGCTCTCAGAGTGCTGAGACTTTTCGGCAATACTACCGCTACAAGAGTTACAACTACTGTAGGTCCCGAGCAGGAATACTTCCTTATCGACAAGAAGCTTTACGATCAGCGTGAAGACCTTATCCTCACAGGCAGAACACTTTTTGGTGCTAAGGCTCCTAAGGGTCAGGAACTTGAAGACCATTACTTCGGCAACATCAAGACAAGAATTTCCGAATATATGAAAGATCTTGATGAAGAACTCTGGAAGCTTGGTATCCTTTCCAAGACAAAGCATAATGAAGTTGCTCCTGCACAGCACGAAATGGCTCCTATTTTTACCACATCAAACGTTGCTGCAGACCAGAACGCTCTTACAATGGAAATTATGAAGAAGGTCGCTCTTAAGCATGGTCTTGTTTGCCTTCTCCATGAGAAGCCCTTTGCAGGTGTAAACGGCTCCGGTAAGCACAATAACTGGTCTATGTCCACAAACGACGGTCAGAATCTCCTTGATCCCGGTGATGATCCTAAGGACAACTTCCAGTTCCTTACTTTCCTTGCAGCTATTATCAAGGCTGTTGACGAGTATGCGGATCTTCTCAGAATTTCCGTTGCTTCTGCAGGAAATGACCACCGTCTTGGTGCAAACGAGGCTCCTCCGGCAATCATTTCTATCTTCCTCGGCGATGAGCTTCAGCAGATCGTTGATGCTCTCGAATCCGGCAAGATGATCACCGAAAACAAGGATAAAGAGTTTGTTATCGGCGTAGAGGCTCTGCCTAACTTCCCCAAGGATACAACAGACCGTAACAGAACTTCTCCTTTCGCATTCACAGGAAATAAGTTTGAATTCCGTGCACTGGGTTCTGCAGATACTATCTCCTGCACAAACTACATCCTTAACACTATCGTTGCAAAGGAACTTAAGGAATTTGCAGATGAACTCGAAGGTTCCAAGGACTTTGCAGCAGACCTTAACAAGCTCCTTGTTAAGACCATTAAGGAACACAAGAGAGTTATCTTCAACGGCAACGGCTATGATGATTCATGGATCGAAGGAGCTAAGAAGAGAGGACTTCCCAACTATGTTTCCACAGTTGACGCAGTTGCTCACTACACAGATGAGAAGAACGTCAAGATGTTTGAGGAATTCAAGGTTCTTACAAAGCCTGAGCTTGAATCCAGAAAAGAGATCATTCTTGAGAACTACTCCAAGATCATCAATATCGAAGCTCTTACTATGGTCGATATGACAAGAAAGCAGATCGTTCCCTCTGCATTCACATTCTCCAAGCAGCTTGCTGATGCTATGGTTTCCAAGAAGGAGATCGGTGTAAACTTTGACGCTGAAAAGAAGCTGGCTGACAAGGTTTCAAGCCTTACAAACCAGATCCTTGAAGCTGTTGATACTCTTGACAGCAAGCTTATCGACAGCAAGGATATCACAGATGCGGAAGCAAATGCAAGATTCTTCAGAGAATATGTATTCTCCGCAATGCAGTCTCTCAGAGCTGTTGTTGACGAGCTTGAAACTATCACTCCTTCCACAGTATGGCCTTATCCTACATACACAGATCTTCTCTTCAGAGTTTGATTTGCATAGATCTATCAGACAATTTCTTTATCCGAAATGTGTGATAATACGTTTGTACAGCGTACTTCCCGTATGTTCATACATTTACTCACTTTACATGGCATGCAGGTTTTCCCTGAACCTGCATGCCAATCTCCCTGGAATTAAAGGCATGGCGTTATTCTGAACGTCATGCCTTTTTGTCTTAATGCACATAATATATTCCTCAACTTTTACTAAAAAGGGGTTGAAACATCGGAAAAAAGAGTGTATAATATTATTGATTATTTTTTTATGAAAAGGAGAATTTCAATGTACGGTAATATTATGGATACAATAGGATTTGTTCAGAACGTTGATCCCGAGGTAGGCGAGGCTATGAACAAGGAGCTTGCAAGACAGCGCAGAAATCTTGAGCTTATTGCAAGTGAAAACCTTGTTTCTCCCGCAGTTATGGCGGCTATGGGTTCCGTTCTTACAAATAAATACGCTGAGGGTTATCCCGGAAAGCGCTATTACGGCGGCTGCGAGTGCGTTGATATTGTTGAAAATATCGCTATCGAACGTGCTAAAAAGCTTTTCGGCGCAGAGTTCGCCAACGTTCAGCCTCATTCCGGAGCTCAGGCAAATACAGCGGTTTATTTTGCTCTGCTTGAACCGGGCGACACTGTTATGGGTATGAGCCTTGCTCACGGCGGACACCTTACCCATGGTTCTCCCGTAAACCTTTCGGGCAAATACTTCAACTTCGTTTCCTACGGCCTTGGTGATGATGAGACCATTGATTACGACAAGGTTGAAGCTATGGCAAAGGAAACTAAGCCCAAGCTTATCGTTGCAGGTGCTTCCGCTTATCCGAGAATCATTGATTTCCCCAGACTTCGTGAGATAGCAGACTCCGTTGGCGCATATCTTATGGTAGATATGGCTCATATTGCAGGTCTTGTTGCTGCAGGAGTACATCCTTCTCCCGTTCCTTACGCTCATATCACAACAACTACTACACATAAGACTCTTAGAGGACCCAGAGGCGGTCTTATCCTTACAAATGACGAGGAACTTGCAAAGAAAATAAACAAGGCTGTTTTCCCCGGCACACAGGGTGGCCCTCTTATGCACGTTATCGCAGGTAAGGCTGTATGCTTTGGCGAAGCTCTTAAGCCTGAATTCAAGGAATATGGCAAAAATATCGTTGCAAACGCACAGGCTCTTGCAAAGGGTCTGCTTGACAGAGGTTTTGACCTTGTTTCCGGCGGTACGGATAACCACCTTATGCTTGTTGACCTTCGTCCCTTCGACCTTACGGGCAAGGAATTCGAGCACCGTCTTGATGAGGTTTATATCACCGTTAACAAGAACGCTATCCCTAACGACCCTCAGAAGCCCTTTGTTACAAGCGGCGTAAGAATCGGTACTCCTGCCGTTACAACAAGAGGTCTTGATACCTCCGATATGGAAAAGATCGCAGAATTTATGTATCTTGCAGCTAAGGATTTCGACAACAAGGCTGATGAGATCAGAGAGGGCGTAAACGCAATCTGCGCAAAGCATCCGCTTTACGAATAAGACAGTTCTTAGGTACAATAAACGGCGTTCGCTGTACACCGTGTACGGCGGACGCTTTTTGTCATAAACTTATAAACAATACAGAAGGGACATTTTGATATGAAATACCTTGGTAAGATAGTTACAGCTGTTATATCGGTAATTGCTGCGGCAAGCATAGCTTTGAATGTTTATTTGTTATTTTCTCAGAGCAAAAGCTACCTTGAAAGTCCGGAACAAATATATATTATGGAATCGGGTATCCTAAAAAACAGCCTTGAATTTGCAGAAGGCGAAAATATTAAGTTTCAATATGTATTTGATAACGGCGAATATTCTCAACTTATGTCCGATTACAATATTTCAGAAATTGCAGGAGAGGGAACAGAGTTTGAAAAAGTGCTGAACTTGATGAACGAGTTTGCTCCGAGACTGCATCACGAAAGTAATTATGACAATCATATTGAAATGAACGCCATTTCCTTGCTTGAATACAGCCTTGACAACAAAAATCAGGGCATAAACTGCCGAAATAAAGCACAGATACTTAATGAAATGTGCCTTGCTCTCGGGATTTACTCAAGAAAAGTATGGATAATGCCTAATTCCGGCTATGACAACGACTGCCATGTGGTAAACGAAGTCTGGGATTCCTCGCTGAACAAGTGGGTAATGCTGGATATTACCAACAATCAGTATTGGGTGGACGAAAATGGAACACCTCTTTCCGTTATTGAGATAAGGCAGAGGGGTGCTTTGCAGGAATTCTGTACCCCTGTCGTTCCCGGAGAAGATACAGCTGACCTTGACGCTCTTAAAGAAAAACATATTTCCGAGTTCCTTTATATAATGAAAAATATGGTTTATATGCAGTATCTTGATGTTTATACCGTGGGCGAGGACAGCACCGTTTATATTCTTGTTCCCGAAAATATGAACACGGATTATGAGCATATCGTTTCCGAAAGTGCTTGTTTGTCAAGTCCGTATTAATAAAATGCTGATTTCAACGGAGAGAAAGGACTGGTCATAAATATGAACGCACCCCTTGCAGACCGCATACGCCCCAAAACCCTTGACGACGTTGTGGGTCAGAAGCATATTCTCGGCGAGGGAAAGCCCCTCCGCAGGATAATCGAAAGCGGAAATATCCCCAATATGATATTTTACGGCAGCTCCGGCGTGGGAAAAACTACCGTTGCGCGGATAATTGCGGAAAATGCACATATGAAGCTCCATAAGCTGAACGGTACCTCCGCTTCTGTGGGTGATATAAAAGACGTTATTGCCGATACAAATTCCATTGACGGCATAAACGGCGTTCTGCTTTATCTTGACGAGATACAGTATCTTAACAAGAAACAGCAGCAGTCCTTGCTTGAATATATCGAAAACGGTCAGATAACGCTTATTGCTTCCACTACCGAAAATCCCTATTTTTACGTTTATAACGCAATAATAAGCCGTTCAACGGTTTTCGAGTTCAAGCCTGTTTCTGCGGAGGAGCTTGTTCCTGCGGTAAACCGTGCGTTCCGTCTTGCGGCAGAGCAGCTTGGAATGAGCGTTAAGGTGGAAAAGGGTGCAGCGGAGTATATAGCGAGAGGCTGCGGCGGAGATGTGAGGAAATCCATAAATACCGCCGAGTTATGCGTTCTTTCGGGGGAAAATGATGGTACCGAAATAAAAATCAGAAAGGAAATCGCCGTTGAGCTTACCCAAAGAAGCAATATGAAATACGACCGTGACGGCGACCAGCACTACGATATTCTTTCCGCTTTGCAGAAGTCCATACGGGGCAGCGATGAAAACGCCGCCATACACTATGCCGCAAGGCTTATTGAAGCAGGGGATATAATTTCTCTCAGCCGCCGTCTGCTGGTCATAGCCTGCGAGGACATAGGGCTTGCTTATCCCCAGGCTATCTCTATCGTCAAGGCCTGTGTGGACAGCGCAATGCAGCTTGGTCTGCCCGAAGCGAGAATACCTCTTGCGGAAGCGGTCATACTTCTTGCAACGGCGCCTAAGTCCAACTCGGCGTATATGGCAATAAATGCAGCCCTTGAGGATGTAAAAAACGGCGAAACAGGGGATTTTCCACGCCATTTGCAGAACAAGCATTTTGACGGTGAGGGTGCTGCGGTAAAGGGTCAGCATTATCTGTATCCCCACGATTATCCGAATCATTACGTTAAGCAGCAGTATCTTCCCGACCCAATAAAGGACAAGGTTTACTATCACTTCGGTGACAACAAGACCGAACAGGCGGCATATGCTTACAGACGGCATATTCTTGAAGAAAATGAAAAGCTGACAAAAAAATAAAATATACCGCTGCGGATCACGGCGGTGCAGTTCCGTTCTTCACAGCGGTCGGAGTTTATTCAAATACGCTTTCGATAAGTTTTCCCGACTGGGGAGTTGAGTAGATCCACCTTGAAATGTGATCGCCGCCGTAAAAATATTTTAGGGGCTTTTCATCGGTCATTCCGTCAAAAATGTCAACGATTATCAGCTTGACTTTCATTTTTTCGGGGATAAGCGCTTTTATGTAAACGCTGGCGTGTTGACCGATGTGAATGTTGTCTTTCGGCTCGGCAAGGCCTGCAAGGTTAGGCGCAAGCTCGATAAACACGCCATAATCCTCCACGGAACGCACAATGCCCGAAACTGTTTCGCCGTAGGAAAACAAAGCGGCGTTTTCCTCCCATGTGCCAAGAAGCTCCTTGTGGGAAAGCCATATCCTTCCTCCGCTTACGCTTTTGATTATGACCCTTATATCCTGATAGGGCGAAAAGCGGTCGGAGGGGTGTGAGATCCTTGAAATGGAAATTGAATCTATGGGAACAAGGGACGGTATTCCGCAGCCTATGTCAACAAATGCGCCGAACTGTTCAAGGTGGGTTACCTTTGCCGGAATAATATCTCCGGGGCGGAGCTGGGAGATGAAATTCTCCATACACTCCTCCTGAACGGCTCTTCTTGACAGTATTGCCGTAAAAAATCCGTCCTGTTCCTTTACGATCTTCATTACTTTGAAGCATACAGGCTTATTGACCTTTGTTATAAGCGCAATATCCTTGGTGGAACCGTCCTCGATACCTACTGCGCCCTCTGCTCTTGGGATTATTCCTCTTGCACAGGGCAGATCAACGATAAGGTTATGCTCGTTATCGCAGACCTTGACCCTTGCCTCCAGAATTTTTCCCTGAAGCATCGCTTCCTGCAATGCGTAAATGTTTTTCATAGCCGCAGTATTTTCCGGCGTTCCTATCAGATTTCCCTCAGGACTGTAAATGTTCATTTTGTACCTCCCATATTTTAATTGAAGTCGTTGCTTTTTAATTTTATGCTGAGGTACAGATCTATATGCTTAGTGAAGGGTCCTGATTTCTCGTCCGCCATGGTTTACGATAATATTGGAAATTCTGCGCTCGTCTTCTTTGATAAAGGTGGCTTCGAGAACAGCTCCCGAACGCAGGTCTGTTTCGTTGAAATCGTCCGCTGTATTATTTGAAAAGACAACGGGGAATGTGTTATATCCGGGATTGTAGGAAGGGTTATTGCTGCTGAAAACAAGCATACCTTTGTTTGATGTCAAAGCCTTCTGACTTCGGTTTTCCGTTACTTTTATGTCGGAAAAGGGAGAGATCTGCTGCCTTATAGCGGCTGCCGCCATATCTGCCGAGTTTACCGAATCAAATTCAGCTGTGATTTTCATTTATGGAACATCCTTTCTGTGCAAATCTGCAATGTAATATTATTTTGATTGAATTTTTTATAAAAATTACAGAAAATAATTGCCTTTTTGGGAGTATTAGTGGTATAATAATAACGTATAATTTTTTCAGGAGGACGGCAAATGAATATTAACCCGTCAGATATTCTTACTATGAAAAAAAAGCATCCCTGCGGAAGCAATAAAATGACTGTCCTCAGAGCCGGTATGGACTTTAAGCTCAGATGCGAGGGTTGCGGTCATGAATTTATGGTTCCCAGAAGCAAGATAGAAAAGAATATAAAATCCGTCGCTCACAGCGATGAAAATCCTTAGCTTAACATATTATTTTTCCATAAAAATTTTGAAGCAAAGGAATACAGATAATGTTTGAAAAACTTAAACTTACCGAAGAAAAATACAACGATATAAGCGAAAAGCTTATGGATCCGAATGTTATCGGGGACACTAAGCTCTACGCTTCATATATGAAGGAATATAAATCCCTTACTCCCGTTGTTGAGAAGTACAGGGAATACTGCAAATTTGACTCACAGCTTAAGGATGCGGAAGAACTGCTTAACGACAGCTCCGCTGACCGTGAGCTTAAGGAGCTTGCGCAGCTTGAATATGACGAGGCAAAGGAACAAATTGCTTTGATCTCCGATGAGCTTAAAATTATGCTCCTTCCCAAAGACCCAAATGATGACAAGAACGTTATTATCGAGATCAGAGGCGGCGCAGGGGGAGAAGAAGCGGCTCTTTTTGCAGGCTCTCTTTACCGTATGTACACTATGTACGCCGAAGCCAAGCACTGGAAAATCGAAGTGCTCAATGCCAACGAGACCGAACTTGGCGGCTTTAAGGAAATAAGCTTCAATGTTGTGGGTGAGGGAGCATATTCAAGGCTTAAATATGAAAGCGGCGTTCATCGTGTACAGCGTGTTCCCGAGACAGAGTCACAGGGCAGAGTTCATACCTCCACCGTTACCGTGGCTGTTCTTGTTGAAGCTGACGAGGTTGAGCTTGAAATTAACCCCACAGACCTTAAAATTGATGTTTTCCGTGCTTCGGGCGCAGGCGGACAGCATATAAACAAGACTGAATCCGCAGTTCGTATAACTCATCTGCCCACAGGCGTTGTAGTTGAATGTCAGGACGAAAGAAGCCAGTATAAGAACAAGGACAGGGCAATGAAGATACTCCGTTCACGGCTTTATGAAGCAAAATTGCAGGAGCAGAACGACAAGATAGCTTCCGAAAGACGTTCTCAGGTAGGCACAGGCAACCGTTCCGAGCGTATCAGGACCTATAATTTTCCCGAAAGCCGTCTTACCGACCACAGGATAGGTCTTACCATTTACCGACTTGAATATATATTGAACGGAAACCTTGACGAAGTAGTGGACGCTCTTGCAACGGCGGACCAGGCGGCAAAGCTTTCGGCACAGAATGATTAAAAATGCGGACGGGGAAAAAGATGTTTGATACAAGGATGCTTTCATCGGACAGTTCCGATATTGAATATGGGGCAAAGCTCATAAATGACGGCGAAGTTGTGGGTATGCCTACTGAAACGGTTTACGGTCTTGCTGCGGACGCAACCAACGAAAATGCCGTTAAAAAAATTTTTGAAGCTAAGGGACGTCCTCAGGACAACCCTCTTATAGTTCACCTTTCCGGCGTTGAAATGATGGACAAGTATGTCTGCAACGTGCCGGAGCTTGCATATAAAATAGCAGAGTGCTTCTGCCCGGGACCGATAACAATGGTACTGCCGAAGCGTGATATTATTCCGTATATTACCAGTGCAGGACTTGACACGGTTGGTATAAGAATACCTTATCACAAAACCGCAAGGGAGCTTATTGACGCTTGCGGGAAACCTCTTGCTGCACCGTCTGCAAATCTGTCGGGAAGTCCAAGTCCTACAACTGCGGCTCACGTTATGAACGATATGAAGGGACGTATCCCTGCAATAATTGACGGCGGAGCCTGTGCGGTCGGAGTGGAAAGCACGGTCATTTCCTTTGAGGGCGAGGGGATAAGGCTTCTGCGCCCCGGCTACGTTTCCGTTGAAGACCTGAAAGCCTTTGGAGTACCCGTTTACTGCGACAAGGGCATTACGGAAGCTGTTGCGGCAAATGAAAAGGTACTTTCGCCGGGAATGAAGTACAAGCACTACTCTCCCAAAGCGAATGTTACAATAGTCACAGGAGAGCTTGACAAATTTACCCAATACGTTTCGGAGCATAACGGCGAGGACGTTTACGCTATGCTTTATGACAGTGATGCTGCTTTCTATCCCTATAAATATTTGACTTACGGTAATAATGCCAAGGAACAGGCCGCGCAGCTTTTCGGCGTATTGAGAAAAGCCGATGAAATAGGCGCAAAGCAGGTTTATGCAAGATGCCCTTCACAGGACGGGGTAGGTCTTGCTGTTTATAACAGGCTGCTGAGAGCCGCCGGATTCGAGGTGATAAGAGTATGAGCAAAACGACCGATATTTCGGTTATCGGTTTGACAGGTCAGAGTGGAGCAGGAAAAACCACGGTTTCAAAGGTTTTTTCCGAAGAGGGCTTTGCGGATATAAATGCAGATAAAATTGCACGGGAGATAATGGTAAAGGATTCGCCCTGCCTTAAAGAGCTTGCGGAATGCTTCGGCAGCGAAATAATCCTTGAAAACGGCGAGCTTGATCGCAGAAAACTTGCCGGAATAGTGTTTAACGACCAGGAAAAGCTGGCACAGCTCAATGCCATAAGCTATCCGTACATAACCTATGAAATTATGAAGAAAATAAAGGAATACGCCGGTGAGGGCAAGCGCTTTGTTCTTCTTGACGCTCCTACTCTTTTTGAAAGCAGGGCTGATGATTTCTGTGACCTGATAATCAGCGTTACCGCTCCCGAATCGGTACGCACGGAAAGAATAGCAAAACGGGACGGTATTTCTCCCGAGCAGATAAAGGAGCGCTTTTCTTCCCAGCATTCCGAAAAGTTTTTTATCGACCATTCGGATTTTATTATAAAAAACAATAAATCCGTGGACGATCTTATAGAAAAAGCCCGTGAGGTTGCGGATAAGGTTAAGGAGTATTGCAATAATGCTGAAGAAGCTTGGTAGTTTTATCTTGATAGTGATCGTTGTATGCGGCGTTCTGGCGGCGGTAAATGCGGAGGCTTTGTGCAAAAAATATATTTATCCCGTAAGATATGAGGAATACGTTGAAAAGTATGCGGCGGAAAACGGTCTGGACAAATATTTTGTTTATGCAATGATAAAAACCGAAAGCAATTTCAACAGCACGGCGGTTTCGGACGTTGGTGCAAGAGGGCTTATGCAGATAATGGAGGACGCATTCGACTGGGTAAAATACCGTATGAACGACGAAAGGGATCTTAAATACGGGGATATGTTTGACCCGGAGTACAATATTGAATACGGAACCTATCTTATTTCTCTTCTTTACAGCGAGTACAGCGACGAGGAAACAGCTCTTGCGGCGTATTTTACAGGCAGGGGAAAGGTCAACGAGTGGCTTTCGGACAGCGATTACAGCGATGACGGCGTTACTTTAAAGGAGATACCCTCTGCTGCAACAAGGCATTATGTCAATAAGGTTATGACCGCTTACCGCGGTTATACTAATTTATATAACAAAAGCGGCGGTTGATCCTCCGTTTTAAGAAAGGAAAGATAAATATGGAGAAAGAAAAATCCGCAGGTCAGCTTCTTAAAGAAAAGCTCTGCACTTCCAAAAAACATTCGGGTCTGAAGCTTTCGGCAGACGAGATAAGGACTTGCTTTGATTTCTGCGAGGATTATAAGGTATTCCTCAACGATGCAAAAACTGAGCGTGAAGCAGTTATAAAGGCTATCACACTTGCAGAAAAATGCGGCTTTACAGAATTTAAAAGCGGTATGACCCTTAAAGAGGGTGACAAGATATACTTCAACAATAGAGGAAAAGCTGTTATCCTTGCCGTTATAGGCAGCGAGCCTATTGAAAAGGGCGTACATCTTGCAGCTGCGCATATTGATTCACCCCGTCTTGACCTTAAGCAGAATCCTCTTTACGAGGACAGCGAGGTGGCTCTTTTCAAGACACATTACTATGGCGGTATAAAAAAATACCAGTGGGGAACTATCCCTCTGGCGCTTCACGGTATTGTTGTTAAAAAAGACGGCACAAAGGTCAGCGTAAATATCGGCGAGGACGAAAACGACCCTGTTTTCTGTGTAAGCGACCTGCTTCCGCACCTTGCTAACGAGCAGATGAAGCGTACTCCCGGCGAGCTTTTAAAGGGCGAGGAGCTTAACATTATTGTCGGTTCCATGCCTTTTAAGGATGATGAAGTAAGCGAAAAGGTCAAGCTGAACATTATGTCTATCCTTAACGAAAAGTACGGAATGATCGAAGAGGATTTCCTTTCCGCTGAGCTTGAGGCTGTTCCTGCGTTCAAGGCAAAGGACGTCGGACTTGACAGAAGTATGGTTGGCTCCTACGGTCATGACGACAGAGTATGCGCATATACCGCTCTTAAAGCTATCCTCGACTGCAAAAACGTTAAGAAGACCTCTGTAACTGTTCTTACCGATAAGGAAGAAACGGGCAGCGACGGAAATACGGGACTTTGCTCCGATTATCTCAGCCACTTCTTCTATGACCTTGCAGAATGCTTCGGTGCAGACGGAAGAAAGGTCATTGCTCACACAGAATGTCTTTCTGCAGACGTTAACGCAGCCTTTGACCCGACTTTCCCCGATGTTATGGATAAGAGAAACTGCGCATTTATGAATTACGGCGTATGCGTAACAAAATTTACCGGCGCAAGAGGAAAGTCCGGCACTTCCGATGCTTCCGCAGAATTTGTGGGCAGAGTGCGTTCTCTTCTTGACGGCAGCAGCGTTATCTGGCAGACAGGCGAGCTTGGAAAGGTAGACGCAGGCGGCGGCGGAACGGTTGCCGCATATCTTGCAAATATGAATATGGACGTTATCGATGTTGGAGTTCCCGTAGTTTCCATGCACGCTCCCTTTGAAATCGTTGCAAAGACCGATGTTTATATGACCTACAAGGCATTTTACGTGTTCTTTCAAGAATAATTAAATGCAGAAAAACTTATCCGCCGCTTTCCAAAAAGGAGAGCGGCGGATTATTATGCGGAAAATATTACAGATTGTGAAAAATATTATATAACCAAAAGCTGCTTTATATTAATTCCAAATCGTTCTATAGACAAAGCCGGCAGATAGAACAAAGACAATAAGGTAACTACGTTTACCTTGGAGAGCGACCGCAGCAATGCTTGGTGCCTTGCAAGGGAGCTTGACGCCGAGTGGCTGGGTTATGGCTGTCGGATTTGTCTATAGGTTGATTTGGAATTAGTATTATATATTACTTCTTATAAATTCCACAAAATCCTTTTCAGGTACGGGTTTAGAGTAATAATAGCCTTGGATATATTCGCATTTAAGGTCTGAAAATCGGTTTACAAGACTTTCTGTTTCAATGCCTTCCACTACAATTTTCATATTCATTGCTTTAAGCATTTTAATTGTGTTTTTAAGCACTATATCCATTTTGGGGCTTTCTTCCATATTGGCAAAGGTTTTGTCAAGTTTTACTATTGAAAGCGGAAGTGAAGCCACACGCCTCATGTTGGAATATCCTGTTCCAAAATCGTCAAGAGAGAATTTTATTCCTGCTTCGGAAAGGGTATTGAGGTTTTCCGACATGATATTCTGAGCGTTTGCGGCGGCGGTTTCAGTAATTTCAAGGTTGATCTTATTGACGGGAACATTGTATTTATTTAAAACATCAAGGATCTCATTTGCAAGATTTACCTGCATACATTGTACTACAGACAGGTTGATCTCAATATAATCTATACCCAGATCCTTAAATTTTTCCGAAGAAATAAATCTGCATACTTCTTCAAGAACGTACTTGCCGATCTTATGTATGGCTCCGCTTTTTTCGGCAGCAGGGATAAAAAGCTCGGGGGAAATAAATCCGTATTTGTCATCATAAAGCCTGAGAAGTGCTTCGGCAGATTGGAACCGTTTCTGCTCAATAGAGAAAATAGGCTGATAGTATACGGAAAATTTATTCTGAGCAATAGCTTTGTCTATAATGGAGTCAATATCGTGCATTATATCATACCGCTTTTTCTTCATTATGTCGGAAGCTTTGATAACATCGCCCGTATATGTATTCTTTTTATGAAAATCATTGCCGAAAAACATAAGCGTCTGAAAACTGTCTATATCTTCGGGGCAGTTAGCGGTGCATACATAGGTTATGAGATTAATGTCCATATGATTTACTTCAATAGGAGATTTAAAGAAACTGTTTATGGTTTCGGCAGCTTCGCTTATCTTATTTTCATATTCGCCGTTGAAGGTTAGGCGGTAACGTCCGTTGTCAAGATAGTATATTTCTGCATTATACTTAAACTGCTTGTTGATTTTTTTCAGGTGTTCAGCAACGGTAAAAAGCATTGAATTTGCTTCGTCATAACCGAGAATATCTTTCAGCGACATATAATTGGAAATATTGATAAGAATAACGTCAACAGACTTTTTATTTGCAAAGGCTTTTCTCATAACATCGGCATAAAAGCTGTAATTTCCGAGTCCTGTTACTGTGTTGATATTATCTTCAGGCTTTTGAATAAACATGGAGATAAACAGAAGACCAACTGCGTTTGCAAACATTTCCACGGGGTAATTCGGATAAAAGAACTGAATAATGACCGATATTATTACTAACGTAAAAACAGTAAAAATAGCAAGAAACTTTGAACGTTCCAGAACTTTGCCATATTTTATTGTGTGATACAAGCTGAAGGTCACATAAAAAAACGAGCAAATATATACTGCCCCAAAGCATTTTCCTCTTGTATACTGAGGGTCGCAGTAAAACATTATTTTGGTAAACGGGTTTGTCAGCAGAAGAGTAAGGATCACTGCAAGGGGAGCGGTCAATAATATTTTGAGCAGAACGTTGTTTTGGAATTTATGTTCCGTATCGGTTATTACAATAAGATACATAAGGTATAATGGCGCAGTTAAATTATGGGAGATAAGATAGCCGGTATGCATAAAAAATGTCAGAGATGTACTGCATCCTGTAAAATTATCACACGCTATTGCTCCCATATCAAACAAAGTTGATACCAGCGCTGCAATAACAAGATATATATATACTCTGTTAAGATGTCCGTTTGTCATTTTTCTTAATATTGTGGATATAAGAAGTATTGAAAGCATAATTACTGCGCAGTAATTGAAATAATTGATTTTTTCCACAGTACTTCCCCCCTGATTACGTCTGTCAGTATAGTTTTGGGCATTGCAGTTAATAGCAGTATTTTATAATTAATGTATAACTTATTATATCACATATTGCATAAAATTACAATAGCTTTGTTAAAAAATATTGTTGGTTATGCAAATTTTGTGAATTTTCAAATACATTGTTTAGTATTTGGGTTTTATTCTTAATCATGAAGCAGATATTGCAATTAATAAAAATCGGTGGTATAATATAAAATGGCAGAATATTTATGATAGGATGTTTTTATGCAGTCGGAAGAAAAACAAAGTGTTAATATAGAGGGAGTTGTAAATTCTGTTCTTTTCAGCAACCCTTCAAACGGATATATCGTTCTTGAGCTTGATACCGGTAATGAGAAAATCACTGTTGTGGGAGAGCTTGGAAATATAGAAGCAGGGGAGGAGCTGTCCCTTACGGGAAGGTTTACGACCCACCCCAGATTCGGTTCCCAGTTCAGCGCAGAGATATGCACACGAAAACTGCCGGAAAGCTCTGCCGCAATACTGAAATATCTGTCTTCCGGCGTGATCAAAGGAATAGGTGCAACTCTTGCAAGAAGGATAGTTGAAAAATTCGGAGACAAGACTCTTGAAATATTTGAAAACGAACCGGAGCGGCTTACCGAGGTAAAGGGATTTACTCCCCAAAAAGCCGAGGAAGCGGCAATTGAATTCAAACGTATTTACGGCATAAGAACGCTTATGATATTCCTTTCAAAATATGATGTTCAGCCGTCATTGGCGCTTAAGGCATGGAAAAAATGGGGACAGTACGCTGTTGACATAATAAAGGAAAATCCGTATGTTCTGTGTGATTTCGGAATTGAGCTTGAATTTGAAAAAGCCGAGAAAATAGCCGCAGATATGCAGCTTCCCAAAGATGGTGACGGACGTATCAAAGCAGGAATCGTACATATACTTATTCAGAACAGCTTTCTGGGACACACCTGTCTGCCTTATGACAGGCTTAAAAGTACAGCGGTGCAATTGCTTGATATTGAGGAAGAACTGTTTGACAAGGTACTTAACAGCGAATGTGAGGAAAATAACCTTGTTATTTATCACAAAGACAGCCGTGATTTTGTATATCTTTATGATTATTACAATGCAGAAAGCTATATTGCCGGCAGATTAAACGTTCTTAACTCGTTTATGAAGGATTCCGGGTATGATTATACCAAAATGATAGACGTTGAAGAAAGATCAAAGACCATTACTTATGCCGAGCAGCAGCGCAAAGCTATCGCACTGGCTTTGTCGAAGGGCTTTATTATTCTTACGGGCGGACCGGGTACGGGAAAGACCACCACGCTTAAAGCTATCATTTCTTTGTATGAACAACGTGGAATGAAGGTCCAGATCGCTGCTCCAACAGGAAAAGCTGCCAAAAGGATATCCGACCTGACAGGCTATGACGCCAAGACAATACACAGACTGCTTGAAGTGGCATTTGATAATTCCGGCAAGCCTAAATTTAAACATAACGAAACAGCCCCCTTAAGCTGCGATGTAATGATCGTTGATGAAATGTCAATGGTTGACACGCTTCTTTTTGAGGCGCTTTTACGGGCGCTGAAGCTGTCCTGCCGTCTTATAATGGTAGGGGACAGCGACCAGCTTCCTTCTGTCGGCGCCGGAAATCTGCTTAAAGATATGATAGAAAGCGAAAAGCTGTCTGTGATACAGCTTACCGAAATTTTCAGACAGGCACAGCAAAGTTGTATCGTTACCAACGCTCATAAAATAGTGAACGGAGAAAATCCCGACCTTACAAGGACGGATAATGACTTTTTCTTTATGCAGAGGCTTGATTTTCAGCTTGCGGAGGAAACTGTTGTCAGCCTTTGTACGGAAAGGCTGCCTAATGCTTACGGATATTCGCCTGTTGATGATATTCAGGTTCTTTGTCCGTCAAGAAAGGGTGTACTTGGGGTCGTTGAGATGAACAAGGCTCTCCAGTTTGCCCTTAATCCTCCCGACAGCAAAAAAAGTGACGTTAAGGGAATCAATTATACCTTCCGTGATAACGACAAGGTTATGCAGATAAAAAATAACTACGACATTGTCTGGAAAAAAGACGGAGAAAGTGGCACAGGCATATTTAACGGAGATATAGGCACCATTGTAAAGGTTTATAAAAGAGAAAGCCGTATGGTAATTGATTTTGAGGGCAGGGTAGTTGAGTATTCCACGGAAATGCTCGATCAGCTTGAGCTTGCGTATGCAATTACCGTACATAAAAGTCAGGGCAGCGAGTTTAATGCGGTCATTCTGCCGCTTTTGGGAGGCTTTGACAAGCTTTATTACAGAAATCTGCTGTACACGGCGGTTACAAGAGCCAAAAAAAAGCTTATTATAGTTGGTTCGAAGAATGTTGTGGAAGCAATGGTGGCAAACGACAGGCGCACTTTGCGGTACACCTGTCTGAAAGATATGATAGAAAAGGAAATTGAGTAAATGTCCCGCCGTATCAAAGATTTTGTTCTTGATCTGTTTTTCCCGAACAGGTGTCCGCTTTGCGGAAATGTTATAAAATGGGATATACCGTATTGCGAAAAATGCTATGATGAGCTTCCGCAGACGGGCAGTGAGCTTTGTCTTGGCTGCGGAAACGGCCGTACACAATGCGTATGCGGCAGCGAAAAGCTGAATTATGTACGGTGTTATGCCGCTTTTTATTATACGGGCGTTGCCAAAGAAGCGGTAGTTTACCTTAAAAACACCAAAAACAGGATATTTCCGGATATTGTTGCTGAAAAGCTGTATGATGATATTTGCGGAGATCATTATAAATTTAAAGCGGATTATATAATCCCTGTTCCGATGTCAAAAATAAAACTGAGAAAACGAGGATATAACCAAGCGGAAATGCTTGCACTTTCTCTTTCCGATATATTGAAGGTCCCTGTAAAGACCGACGCTCTCGCAAAGCGTGAATCCTTAGTTGCACAGCATAAGCTATCTTTGCAGATGCGAAAGAAAAATGCTGAAAACATTTATTTTAAAGGGAATCCCGAAGGACTTGAAGGAAAGGTCGTTATTTTGTGCGATGATGTTATGACTACCGGCTCCACGATAAACGAATGCGCAGGCCTTCTGAAAGAAATGGGTGCGGCGGCGGTCATAGCTGCGGCAGCGGCGACTACAATTAGATGAAAGGCTGAATTTTTATGGATATAGGTATTGATTTAGGTACTGCAAATATTATGATAACAATGGGCAGCAAAGGTATCGTACTTAACGAGCCGTCTATTGTTGCTTTTAATACAAAAACAGACGAAGTCATTGCAGTGGGCAGCGAGGCATACAGAATGCTCGGTAAAACTCCCGAACATATTTTGGTTGTACAGCCGCTCAGCGACGGTGTTATTTCCGACCACAAAATGACTGAATATATGATAACCGCTTTTATTGAAAAAGTAACGGGCAAGCAGCTTCTTATGCCTAATATCGTTATGTGTGTTCCGTCTTCCATTACAGATGTGGAGAGCCGTGCGGTTATCGAAGCAGCCAAAATTGCCGGAGCAAAAAAAGTGTATCTTATTGAAGAACCGGTTGCGGCGCTTATGGGTGCAGGCGTGGATATTTCTGCTCCCAACGGAAATATGGTCGTGGACATAGGCGGCGGAACTACCGATATTGCAATTATTTCCATGAACGGCATTGTTTCCAAAGCATCCATTAAGGTCGCAGGAAATAAGCTGGACAAGGCTATTGTAAAATATGTGGGTAACCGTTACAGGATACTTATCGGAGAAAAAACTGCTGAAATGGCAAAAATAAGCGCTGCCAATGTATTTGACCCTGACGGAAGAAGATCAATGATAATTAAGGGACGGCATCTTATCAGAGGGCTTCCCGAATGCCTTGAAATATCCGATTACGACATTTACGAAGCAATAATCGAGCATATCAATGAAATTTTGTTTACCGTAAAAAGCGTTTTTGAGAGCACTCCTCCCGAACTTGTTGGCGATATATGCCAGAACGGAATATATCTTACAGGCGGAGGGGCATTGATAAACGGAATTGACAGATTGCTATCTAAGGAAATAGGCGTACCCTGTCACGTTGCGGATGACCCTATCTCCTGTGTTGCAAAAGGTGCGCAGCGCGCTTTCACTTGTCTTGACAAGCTGCTGGACGGTTTTGAAAACGTATCTCTTTACAGAAGCTGATAAAACAAAAATACTGCGCATTCCTTGGTGAAGTGTGCAGTATTTTCATTTTACAGAACAGAGATGAGCCGTTCTGTTTTCATTGCATCATATGTATATGAGCTGTCAAGTATTGCGTCTATATTTTCGCTGCAGTATTCTATTTCTTTTGAAACAAGGCAGGCAGCTTCCGCAAAGCTGTTGGAATTTGCGGATATAAGAATTGTTGCAAGGCAGCAAAATACTGCAAACTTAACTCTTGCAATAATATCCTCGTCATATACTGCGCTCAAAAAGTGGCGGTAAATAAAATATACCGAAAGCTGTTCAAGCATAACGGGATTTTCTTCTGCAACCTTTGCTATATCCGTATGAATATCAATATTGTTCACTTTCATATTCCATTCATCGTTTAAGGGTATCAGAGCTTTTAATATTTCTATAAATTCTTTTATATCGGTTCTTTCTTCGCATATTTCATCAAAATCAAAACCTGCTGCATTAGGATCAGAAAAATTTCCGCTGTCGGCCATAGTTTGGGCAAATTCTGCGTAGATAAGAGTACTAAGGAACCGTTGTTTAACGGACTTGCTTCTGTCCTGAAGAATATTGATTATGTTATTTCTGACTTTAAGGAGAAAATTAAGAAAGTTTTCGTCATAATCAATTTCATAAGGCGGTTCATCGGTAATTTCCGAAACAAAGCTGGTTTTATCCTGCTTTGTTAAAAGTATTATTGCAGCTTCAATACAGCTTATACCTATTCCTGTTTCACGGATGTTTCCGAAGCAGTTGTGAAATCTCGGGTGGTTTTCACATATACTGCACAGATTTTCTTCGCCTGCGTTTAAAATTATATCGCAAAGATTGTTTTCATTAAGAAACGGGCAGCGTTCACCGGGGGTAAGTCGGAAGCATCGGCTGCCGTCCTCGGATATGGTAATATTGCTTCTTAGCCTGTTGCCGAAGTCACCGTCAATCTTTAAATATTTGTTGTATGTATCTTCGTCCACATCTATTTCCCAGCCGATACAGCAGTTATCGGGACATTTGGCGGCAGTACATTTAAAAATGCTGTAATAATCGGGAGTAACAACTTTCATAGTTTTATTCCTTGTCTTCAATTTGTTTTTTCTTTAATATCCGAGCAAAAATAATCAGCAGAACAGGGAAAATAACCGCAGAGAACAAACCTGCTTTAAGATTTTCTCCAAAGGCTCCCGACACTATACCGACAAGTGCAGGTCCGCTTGAGCAGCCCAAATCACCTGCAAGAGCCATTAATGCAAACAGAGCCGTACCGCCCTTTGGAAATTTTGAAGAAGCTATGCTGAATACTCCCGGCCAAAGAACTCCTACAGAAAGTCCGCATAATCCGCAGCCTGCGAGAGCAATAACGGGAGAAAGCGAAAAGGCTGACGTCAGATAGGAAATAATACAAACCATGCCGCTTATTATAATGAATCCAAGCAGGTTTATCTTCTCGCTGTACTTGGCATAAAACAGTCTTGAAATTCCCATAAAAACGGAAAAAAGGCACGGACCCATAAGGTCGCCTGCGGTTTTAGATATTCCAAGTCCTTTTTCTGCAAAGCTGGAAGCCCATTGGCTCATTGCAAGCTCGGAAGCTCCCGAAACAAAGATAAGCACGATAAGCACCCAGAATATTTTTTGTGAGGCAAGCTCCCTGACAGGCATTTCATCGCCTTCTTCTGTAAGCTGTTCAATAGGAACTTTGGAGAAGAAAAAAACGTTGAACAGGGGAATTATAGTCCATAACAAAGCTAATACCTGCCATTTTTCTTTTCCGAAACAGTGGAAAAACAATGTTGATACTGCAATAACAGCTACCGAACCCCAGCAATAAAATGAATGGAGCATACTCATTACAGATGATTTGTTATCCGTCGGACACGCTTCAACTATGGGACTTATCAGCACCTCGGTAAGTCCACCGCCTATGGCATATAAAATTACGGAAAACAGCAGACCGATGTAAGGGGAGGGGAGTACGGACGGAAAGACAGCCAGTCCGCCTATTCCCAAAGCTGCAAAAATATGTGCCGCTATAATACATTTTCTGTATCCTATCTTATTTACAAATTTTGCTGACAGAAGATCAACAAGAAGCTGTATGGTAAAATTTACTGCAATAAGCAGCGTTATTTTTTCAATATCTATCCCGTATTGGTTTTGAAAAATTACAAACAAAAGCGTAACAAAGATATTTACTATCGCCTGCGTAACATATCCGATACAGCTGGCTGCAATTGTGTGGTTATAGCCCAGTTTAAGCATTTTTGCGAATTTACCTCTTTTTACTGCAAATTTTCATAAGTATAACATATCTGTTTGATGTTTTCAAGACAAAAAGCAATAAAAATTACCGTGTATATTTTGATAATATATCCGCTATTGATTTTTTATAAAAATATGTTATAATAATTAAGTCAAAAATAAGGAAAGTAAGTATAGAAAATGAAAAAAGGAGTAATAAAAAATTCTTTTAAAGCGGCGTTCCCTCATACGGTGCCGATCTTTGCCGGATTCTGGTTTTTGGGGCTTACATACGGAATATATATGAACGTTTCGGGATTCAGCTTCTGGTATCCCATGCTAATGAGCATTACTATTTTTGCCGGGTCTATGGAATTTGTAACGGTAAATCTGCTTATGGGAGCCTTTGATCCGCTCCAGGCGTTTGTTATGACACTTATGATTAACGCAAGGCACTTATTTTACGGAATATCCATGCTTGATAAGTATAAAGGCACAGGCTGGAAGAAGTTTTATCTTATTTTCGGAATGTGCGATGAGAGCTTCTCCATAAATTATACCGCTGACATACCCGAAAACTGTGACAAAGGCTGGTTTATGTTCTTTGTTAATTTGCTGAATCATTTTTACTGGTTTTTTGGGTCTACGCTCGGCGGAATATTCGGGTCGTTTATCGGTTTCAATACAGAGGGAATAGAGTTTGTAATGACGGCAATGTTCGTTGTAATTTTTATGGAACAATGGATGAAAGAGAAAAATCATACAAGTTCTTTGCTTGGATTGGGATTGTCGGTGCTGTGTCTTGCGGCATTCGGAGCGGACGATTTTATTCTGCCCTCAATGATCGCTATACTTGCGGTGCTTACATTGCTGAGAAAGCCGCTTGACAAAGGCGGTGAAGCTGTATGACGCTGACAGAACAGATAATTACCATACTTATGGTGGTTCTCGGAACAATGGCTACACGGTTTCTGCCGTTTATCGTTTTTCCCTCGGGCAAGCCTACGCCTAAGTATGTTCAATTCCTCGGTAAATTTCTTCCTCCGGCGGTTTTCGGGATGCTTATTGTGTATTGCTTGAAAAATGTGGATATTTTTGCAGGAAGTCACGGCATACCCGAGCTTATTTCCATAATCGTGGTAGTAGCTCTTCATCTTTGGAAAAAGCAGATGCTTCTCTCAATTGCAGTTGGAACAGTATGCTATATGCTGCTTGTACAATTTGTATTTTAAATCAAGCCGGTACAGTAAAAGCTGCGCCGGCTCGTTTGTTATTTATTTGATCTTTTTATCAAAAGCAGGATTGAATGCGTAAAAGTTCTTGGCGTTCAGATTGTCCTGAGTGATCCTCAGACACTCGCCGAAGCGCTGGAAATGCACAAGCTCTCTTTGCCGCAGGAATCTTATGGGATCCTTAACATCGGGGTCATCAGCTAATCTCAGAATGTTGTCATAGGTGGTCCTTGCTTTTTGTTCAGCTGCAAGGTCTTCTGTAAGATCCGATATCACATCGCCAGTAGACTGGAATATAGCAGCAGAGAACGGTACTCCGGAAGCGGCTATCGGGTAGATACCTGTGGTATGGTCTACAAAATATTTGTCAAAACCGCTTTGCTTGATCTCTTCAAGCGATAGGTCACGGGTAAGCTGGTAAACTATTGCGGAGATCATTTCCATATGACCAAGCTCTTCCGTTCCGATGTCGGTAAGCGTTCCCTTTACTTTGGCATAGGGCATGGAATATCTTTGCGATAAGTAACGCAGAGAGGCTCCTAACTCACCATCTGGACCGCCAAACCTCAAACACTTATACTTAACCCTTATAAACTATATCAATCTGCGTCTTTTTGCGGTCAAACACGATTTTTGATACGACCGACAACAGCGCATCATTAAACGCTTCGGGGGTTACATCAGCCGCAGAAATGATATTTACAACAGATGTAAGCCTATCTTTGAATGCTGAGTAGTCTATCTCATCGGCGGTATCTCCGATAGCGGACATTTCAGCCTGCAATTTATTCCGCAGCTCGTCAAGGACTGCGGTTATTTTTATTTTGTTGGCTTTGTATTCATCAAGGCTGTCAATTCCGTCCTCATATGCTTCTTTGATGCGCTCCAGTTTCATTTCCTCACGCTTTATTTTGTCTTTTATGAGGTCGATGTTTGATGTCATAGATTTTGGCTTTTCGGCTTTTTCAAGAGTCGGTTTAAAGTTGGGGTTTCCGGCATCGGCTCTCATTTTTTCCACAACGGCGGATCTGAGCTTTGCCGTTGCTATGCAATGCGATTCTTTGCATACGCCGTGAGCGTATTTGTAGCATTGCAAGCTGTTTTCTTTGTCGGACAGTTTTGTTAATGTTGCTCCGCAAGAGGAACAGCGTACTATCCCACGGAAAAAATACTCATTTTTGCGCTGATTATAATGCTTGGGATATTTGGCCTTGTCCTGAGCAATTATTTTTTGTGCCGCCTCGAAGGTTTCGGGGGCAATGATGGGCTGGTGCTTGCCGTCAACTATAACCGTACTCTCGTTTGGCACATAGTCATGAGATTTGCTTGCCTTGCCGTTGGTCGACCAACGCAGTTTACCAATGTAAGTCGGGTTAGATAGAATATACGTTATCTTGCGAGCATCAAACAGCTTGCCTTGATGCGTTTTTATGCCGAGGTCGTTAAGCTCTCTTGCGATCGCCAAAGCTCCTTTGCCTGCAACATAATCGGCAAATATTTTTTGTATGATAGGTGCCTCGTTTTCTTCGGGGACGTAAATATCATCTTGTATCTTATAGCCAAAGGGCGGAGCAACAACTATACCGCCCCTTGATATTTTTTCAGTCATTCCTCGGCGTACCTCTTCGGCAAGATTTACGGAATAGTATTCGTCCATTGCTTCGAGGAGTGCCTCGATAAGTATTGAGGTCTTATCGGATCCCACAGGCTCAGAAACAGATACAACGTCTATTCCGCAGTCTTTTTTGAGCATTGATTTGTACACAATACTATCTTCACGATTACGGGCGAAACGTGACAACTTCCAGACAAGTATTACATCAAACGGTTTCGGCTTTGTTTTGGCGGTTGCGATCATCTCCTGGAATGCAGGACGCTTCTTGACCGTTCTTCCGCTTATGCCCTCATCGGCGTATATATATTGCTTGCTGAGTACAATGTCATTGTCCTTAGCGTATTTCTCGATCATCTTAAGCTGAGAATCGGGGGAGAGTTCGACCTGATCCTCTGTCGATACCCTGATATATGCGGCTCCTGTTTTCATTTTGCACCTCCACAAACATAAAAATTTTTGATAGGGAAGCGGCTTGCCGTTTTTATCCCCTATAACTATATTTAGATTATTATTTTAAATCTTTTTATTAATATAAATATATATTATTATACTTATATATCCTATACTAATCTATCCTTACCTAACCTGTGTCTCCAAACTGTATACATCTTGTATCCATTATGGAGACATTTTGTTGCTCTCAACAAATAGAGTTCTACATAAAGGCTTACAGACGAATTTTGAAGTTTTTTACTGTGTCAGAAGGTATAAAATACAGTATTCAACCGCCCATTATAGGCGGTTATTTTTTATATAGCCCTCAAATTGGCTGTAGACCTGCCGCTCCAACGATGAAGTCAGAACTATCAAAAATTTCTTTGCCAACATCTTTGCATACGATTTCAACTTATATTTGAAATATAGTGCCTTAAAACGAATTTAAACGCTATTTTAAGGCGTTTTAAAATTCATAGGGTAAAATTACATTTAAACTCACAAAACGCCAAATAGAGGGCATAGCGTTTGAATTTGCTGTGGTTGTATTGATATAAAGATTCTTGGTAAAAGTTCAACCACCTATTCGGGTGGTTGTTTTTATGATACACTTTCTTTATTTTCGGGATAGTCCTCTATTATAGTTTCCATTTTCGTGATTATTCTTATTTTGTCATCTTCATGAAGCTTTTGGTACAGATCAAGCAGGTATTTCAATTCTTCGTCTATT
Organism: Oscillospiraceae bacterium; assembly: GCA_022769565.1. GTDB lineage: Bacteria > Bacillota > Clostridia > Oscillospirales > Ruminococcaceae > UMGS363. The sequence continues at coordinate 6,935 of JALEJQ010000089.1, read as the reverse complement.
GAAGATAATTCACCCGATGATTTTTCACTGCGTCCAACAAGATAATCAATTGAAACATTAAAGTATTCAGCAAGATTTAAAACTTTATCGAAAGATGGATCTTGGTCTTTGCCTATCATATTTGATATAAAACTTCTTCCTGCTCCGCTTTTTACGCAAGCTTCAGTTTTTCCAATTCCTTTTTGTGTAGCTAATTGATGTACATTTTCAGCTAAAATTTGTTTATAAGAATCCATAATATCTTCCTTTCTGCCAAAAATCTTATTTAAAATATTGACATTCATTAATTAATGAATTATAATATACTCACAGCTAAAGCTGAATTTTGAAATGAAAGAAGTGTATCTTATGTTTGGTGGAGTAAATGTTCAAACTTATATAAAAAGCTTGACTGTATATTACTTACTTAAATGTTTGGATTGCTTGTCAACATCAGTCCATAATGCAGATGATGTAAGGGCTGTAATGATGTTGTCAAAGACTATTAATGAAATTGTTGATAATACTGATGATATTATCTTTATACAAGACTCCGAAAGTTGCAATGACCCACCAAATAAAAGTAAAAACCACATTTAATACTTTAGAGGATACTTTGTCTGTATCTATGCCTATGTAATCAAGAACGCTTTTTGGTAAGAAGACAATAGTTTCGATCCAATAAAAAGGATTTATTGAGTCGATCATTCCATATTTGAAATATCCTAAAGCCTCTTCGTATGCTCTATTGGTGAATACTATACATCTTTCATCAATCGCCGGATAATTATCAAAAACCATAGATGAATAACTTGCAACTTTTCCGCATCCGCTTGGTTCAGAAACAGGTATTCTGCAATCTTTTATGTGTGCTTTTCTAAAAATTCTTAACACTTTTGATTTTGTTTGTGGACAATTATTATTGAGATATAAGCACCATTCTTTATAAATTTTGTAAAAGTGTTTACATAATAAAAAATAATAAAGATTTATGGTGAATTTAATAATAATAATCAATATTGCCAAATAAATAATATAATTCATAGTTGTTCCTTCTCCCTTGCCGTTCGGCAGGGGATTTTTATTTTGTCTTTAAATATAAATTTGCACAATTATTAAATGTCATATTTGTATATATAGCTAAAATTCATTGATTAACGATAAATTTATTGACAATCGTTAATTAATGAATTATAATAATATCAACACAATAAATTTGAAAAAGGTAATAGCAAAGCTCACCTTATTGAAAACCCCATTTTCAAAAAGCGTGTTCAAGTATTTTATTTGTTGGCACTTATATAATACCATTTTTGCGTACACTTGTCAATGATATTGTGTTGTATTTGCAAAATTTTTCTTTAAATATTCAGAAAAAAGGGGGTGACAGCTTGACAAAAAATGAAATGCTGCACGAGCTTATCGAAATCGGCAAAAAACAGACCGACCTTGTTCGTGAAATCGAAAGCCGCTATAAAGAAAAAATGTCCTCAACGGAACTTAGTGCTATTATGAGCGGCACACAGCAGGGAGCAAAGGCGGAGCGTGTGAAAATCGAGGTCGAACAGATTATTAATGATTGGAAAGGAGTATAGATTTGAACGAACTAATCAAAGTAAACTATGAAACCGACCGTCCCACGGTAATGGGAAGAGAACTGCATGAGGCTCTCGGAGTGGAAACACCGTATACGATATGGTTTCCACGTATGGCTGAATATGGCTTTATCGAAAATGAGGACTATGTAACAATTTTGTTAGATAGGTCAGACGGTAAAGCTGGAAAGCCGAGAACCGACCACCAGCTCACCATTGACATGGCAAAGGAAATCTGCATGATACAGCGTTCCGAAAAGGGAAAGCAGTTCAGACAGTATTTTATCGAGGTTGAAAAGCAATGGAACACTCCCGAAGCGGTAATGGCAAGGGCGTTGCAGTTTGCCAACAATCAGCTTGACAGCATCAAGCAGCAGAATTTGGCTCTTACAGATACCGTAAACCGTCAGAACGAGATAATGACAGCTTGGAAGCCTAAAGTTCTTTTTGCTCAGGCAGTGGAAACTGCCAAAACGTCAATTCTTATTGGTGATTTGGCGAAGATACTAAAGCAGAACGGCATTAATGTCGGTCAGAAACGACTTTTTGAATGGCTAAGAAGCAACGGCTACCTTATAAAAACAGGCTCAAGTTTCAATATGCCTACTCAACGTGCTATGGAGCTTAAGCTGTTTGAGGTGAAAGAAAGTACGGTAACTAATCCCGATGGTTCAATAAGAGTTACAAAAACACCCAAAGTAACAGGACGTGGGCAGGAATACTTTATCAATAAGTTCCTTGGACTTGCAAAAGACAAGCCAACTATCGAATAAAAATTACAGAGGTGATATTATGGCAAAAAGAAAACCGCTGACGGTAGTAAGCCACCAGGAAATTATCAACCCCGAAACAGGAGAGATAACCGTTGTAAGGCTTGAGGATCTGACGCCGGAACAGGCGGAGTATTACCGCAAGCTGAGAGCTGACAGGCTCATTGCTGCTTGTCAGCGAATCTTGCAGAAACAGCCTGAGCTTTTGCCTCAAGTATGCATTGACGAAAGGACGTAAAATCAATGAAGAAGTTAAAAACTAAAGTTCTCTGCGCAATTTTCGCCTTGTGTTTCATATCCATATTTGTTTTGACGGGTACATATGAGCAGGGCGGAATGGAAACAGCTGAATACCTTGTTTTTTCGGCAGTTAATATGTTGCTTTTTGCGTGGAGCGGATTTAAAGCACAGCTTTTAAAAAAGTAAAAGAGCCTGCATCGGTAGCCGCCGATACAAGCCCTAAAACAGAAAAATTATAAAATTTACCCCTTTATTATAAGGGAGAAAAGAGGATTTGTCAAGATGAAAATGACGTTAAATCGCCTTAAAATCGAAAATTTCAAGGGCATAAGAGCCTTTGAGATCATCCCCAACGGGAAGAACCTTGAAATCACCGGCAGGAACAAGCTGGGCAAGACCACAATTTACGATTCGTTTCTCTGGCTGCTTTTCGGCAAGAATTCAGCCGGAGAAACAAAGTTTACCATTAAGCCTACAAATCTGCCTGTTGAAACGGAAAACAGCGTTGAAGCCGACTTCACCGTTGACGGCAAGCCGCTGACCTTGAAAAAGGTTTACGCTTCCAAGTATGTGAAAACAACAGGGGAGTATAAGTCCTCTGAACTGGAGTGCTACATAAACGGTGTTCCGAAGAAGGTCCGTGAATATGAGGGTGAAATCGCAAAAATAATCGGTGAAGAACAGTTCAAGCTGCTCACCAATCCTAAACATTTTACAGAAAACCTCGATTGGAAAAAACGCCGTGAAATACTTTTTGCGCTTGCCGGAAACAAGACCGATTCTGAAATCGCCGCCGAAAATACAGCTTTTTCGAAAATTGAAACAGACCTTGAAAACTGCGGTAACTCTACCGATTTACTCAAAGTAATAACAGCTCAGGTAAAGGCAAATTCGGAGCGCATAAACACTCTTCCGATGCGCATTAATGAGAATATAAACAATCTGAGCGGACGTTCCGAAAACCCTGCCGACGTTGAAAAAGAAATATCTGTTTTGAGGAATAAAGCAGCAGAAATTTCCGAGAAAATCGGCGGATTAAAGGTCTGGAATCCGAAAGAGTCGCCCGAATACAAAGAAGTTAGCGAAAGTCTTGCGGATTTAATACGCCGCAATCAAGAATTTCGTGCCGAGCAGGAAATCAAAGAGCGTGAAGCCAAGCGTGATTCAGCCACAAAGCTGACAAGCCTTCGCTGTCGGTTGTCTCCTATGCAGACAGAATTGCGTATCATTAAGGACAACATACGCAAACTTGACGATGAACGGCGTGCTATTATAGCGGATAATAACCGCCTGAATGCTCTTGAATGGAGCGGTGACACCGTTTGCCCCACTTGCGGACAAGCTATTCCGCAGGACAGGATAGACAAGGCAAAGGCTGATTTCAAAGCAGAATTGACCGCCAAGTTTGACTATAACATAAAGAGAATGTCGGAAATCAAAAAGGCTCTTGATGGTAATATCGATAAAAACAATCGGCTTGCAAAATCCATTGCCGAAACCGAAAAGGAAATATCTGCACTTGAAACAAGTACCCCTGTTTCTGTCGGAGTGTTCGACATTCCGGAATACGAAGAACATTCTTTTGAAATTAAAGCAAGGCTTGCAGAACTTGGAACAAAGCCTAATCCGCACATGGACGAAATTTACGACTTGAACCATCAGCTTGAGGAAATTTCAAAGCAGATTGATGATAAAACGACTATCCTTAACGCCTTGAAACTGGACGAGCGTACAAACAGCCGCATTGCAGAGCTTAAAGCCGAACAGCAGAAGCTCAGAGGCGAACAGGCAAAGCTGCAGATGAAACTTGACCTTGTAAACAGCTTTATCCGCTACAAGGTTGACAGGATAACAGAAACCGTCAACGGAATGTTTAAGATAGCAAAGTTCAAGTTGTTTGAGTTGAACAAAACCAATGACGGTTTGACGGAATGCTGTGATGCGGTGGCATTCGGTGCCGATCGCTACGGCGATATAAACACCGCAGGAAAAATTCTTGTCGGCATTGACATAATAAGTACACTTTCCGAACGCTACGGTCTTTCCGTTCCGCTGTTTATTGATAATATCGACGGGCTTGACAGTTCAAGCTATACCGAACTGCTTAACAGCGTTTCGGACAAAATGCAGCTTATTACCCTGCGTGTGTCCGACAACGATAAATTGACCGTCCAGAACTTTTAAGGAGGATTTATAAAATGCCAGAAAATACAAACACAACCGTTAAAAAAGTTGAAAATCCATTCATAACAAGCGTTGAGAAGAGCAACAGCGCAATCGTTGCGTCTATCACAACTCAGATGGAAAAGCGTGGGCTGAAACTGGACAATTACAGCCTTGAATGTGCTATGAACGCAGTTTCGACCATTCACGAAATGCTTTATAAGGAGGGGTTGGACTGGAACAGCCCCAACCTTGACCCGTCCAATTATCAGGACATAATCAAGAAAGTTGCTCTTCTGAAACTGAATACAGCCTCTTCCAACCGTGAAGTTTACTTTCAGCTCCGCAATGTCAATATCGGCGGCAAGAACAATGGCAAATGGATGAAAATGCTTGAAATGGGCATTGAAGGCGATGGAAACGACGCTATCCTTCGCACATTCGGCGTTGACATTGATACAGTATTGCCTTATTGGGCAGTCCGTGAAAACGACCTCTTTGAATATCCCTCTTACAACGGTATAGAAATGACACCGCCCAAGTGGACACCCAAGGGCGAGGGCAAGGTCGTAAGGGTTGTATATCCCATAAAGCTCAAAAGCGGTGCAATTGATTTCAGAATTGCAGAACGTGCCGATGTGGTAAGAAATCTTCACGCCCACATCATGAACAATATGATGAACGAAACCTTCGGCATCTGCAAAGACCGTTACAGCGCAACGGCAGAACAGAAACAGCAGATAGAGCAGAAAAAGCAGGAAATCAAGAAGAAAATAAAGGATATGACCTTGGACGAGCTTCTTGATTGCCCCGACGTTCAGCCGTGGATTTCTCCTTCGTGGGGCGAGCCTCACAGCAGAGAGGCTATGATACTGCGTAAAATGCGCAATAACGCCGTTAAGAAATTCCCCAAGAATTTCGGAAGTGCCTATGCCAACGATACATATAATGAGCTTTCCGATGAAACTGTGCGTACAACAGCCACCGAAATCCGCACAGAAGCCAATACCGGCGAAATAATTGACGTTGATTTGGGCGAAACAGGCGGCGCAAGCTCAGAAAATCCTCCTGCTGTTTCCGGTGCATCCGTAGACTAAGGCGGTGCGGTATGGAAATAACCGTTATAGCCACAGGCAGCAGCGGAAACTGCTATCGCATTTCTGACGGCGTTACCGCAATTCTCATTGAATGCGGTATAAAGTATGCCGACATAATCAGAGGCTTAAGCTACAAGATAACGGAAATAGGGACCGTTCTTGTATCACATCATCACAAAGATCATGCGTTATGCGCCGTGGAAATGGCTAAGTGCGGATTTGATATGATAATGCCGCCAGAAACCGCCTTTAACCTCTGCCTTAATGATACGCCAAACGTCTATACTCCTGCACCCGGCAAGCAATGCCTTGTAGGAACACTTGTTGTAGTTCCTTTTGAGCTTACACACTACAATTCCGATGGAACTGAATGCCCCTGTTACGGGTATCTTATCGGGAGCAAGAACACAGGCGAAAAGCTGCTTTTTTCAACCGATACCGCCTACATAAAAAATCAGTTCAAGGGCGTAACGCATATGCTGCTTGAAGTTAATTACATGGAGAGCATGATCGACGAGGAAAATATACAGGAAGTAGAAAAACGCCGCATAAAAAGCCACATGAGCCTTGAAACGGCTGTCGAATTTCTGAAATCTACCGATACTACACATCTTGAAGAACTGTATGCCATTCACGCAAGCAAGACCAGATGCGACAAGGAAACCGTCCTTCGTGAGCTTGCGCCGTATGCAAGGAAGGTGATCGTCCCTTGAATAATTATCAGGAATTTTTGAAATCAAAAGTCAAGAAATGCATTCCTTCGGGGTTCGATATTTCCGAGGAACTTGTAAAAAACGAATATCCGTTCCTTTTCGACTGGCAGCAGTACATAATGCCATGGCTCGTTAAAAAGGGCAGGGCGGCACTATTTCTTGATACGGGACTGGGAAAAACGATAATACAGCTTGTGTGGGCGGATATAGTATGCAGGCATACAGGCGGCAATGTGATTATCCTTGCCCCTCTTGCCGTATCTGCTCAGACCGTCCGGGAGGCTGCAAGATTTGGGATAAATGTAACGCCTTGCCGCTCTCAAGCAAACGTTAAGCCGGGTATCAATATCACCAACTACGAAATGCTTGATAAGTTCG